>PAKE01000016.1 GCA_002710495.1 Flavobacteriales bacterium | reverse complement strand
CCTGATATAGATGCAACAAATCTTGCAATAGTAGCTTTTGTTAGTGAAGGAAATCAAGAAATTCTTAGCGGGACTGAGGTATACCCAAGTTTAGTTTTTGTAAATTCTTATGACGCAAACTTAATCAATTCTTCTGCTACAGATGTCATGTGCAGCCCAACAACCGATCTAACAGTTGGTTTTAAGAACTATGGTAATACTAATCTAACTACTTTAGATATAGAGTATTCTATAAATGGTGGAGCTGCTACAACTTACCCGTGGACTGGTAATTTAACCCCTGGTGCAAGTGAAACAGTTGTTATCCCAAATATTTCAGTTAATCCATTATTAACTAATACGGTGGACGTTTCATTAGTTAATCCTAATGGGAATACAGATCAAAACCTTGCGAATAATGATATACAATGTAGTTTCGATGGAATGTATGATGCTCCAGCAGGAGATATCACAATTGAAGTAATTACTGATGGATACCCTTCAGAGACATCATGGAAACTTGAAGAAAATGGAGTTNTAATTGCTACTTCNCCTGTTTATACTACTCAAGGAGTTGCGCAAACACCTGTAACAGCTACAGTAAATTCTGGAAATAATTGCTATACCTTTGTTATGGAAGATTCATATGGAGATGGATTACAATCTCCTGGAAACTATAAGGTAATAGATGCGAATGGATCTAATATTGTTTGGGGAGGAACGAATTCCTCTGGTGGAAATAACTTCACTTTCGAACAATCAACTTATTTTGAAGCTAATTATGGTATAACTCCTTCATGGGATTGTGTTGGAACTAGTTGNATAGATCCAAATACGGGATCTGGTCAATACACATCTCTATCAAGTTGTAATGATGNTTGTAATTCTACAAGNACAGATGAGAAATCAACAAAAAATATATCTGTTTTTCCTAATCCAGTTAAAAANACTCTAAATATTCAAGGTGAAATGGANTNAGTNGAAATNTTTGATGTGTTTGGAAAGTTANTTTTAAATTCTACAAATAACACAATTAANACTTCNNANTTAGCNGAGGGAGTTTATGTTGTAAANATTAATACACACAACAATATTATTATTACAAAAAGGATTACAGTTACCAAATAATTTCTTTTTCAAATATTTTNTAGAAAAGCTCAACATATTGTTGGGCTTTTCTTTTTTGCAAACTTTATCTAAATAAAAATCAGAATATTATTGCAATAAATCAGATATAAAACCATTATATTTGTGAAATAATTAAAACAAAAAAAATGATAAAAAAACTTATATTATCCCTATTTGTAATAGCTTTTTTTACTGTTTCATCATTCTCTCAAAACAGAACGTTACCTTCGGTAAAAGTTAAAAATTTAAAAGGTAGTTTGNTAAATATACAAACTATTGAAAATGATGGAAACCCAATTATAATTTCTTTTTGGGCAACATGGTGCAAACCGTGTAAAAAAGAATTAAATACTATTGCTGAAGTATATGAAGATTGGCAAGAAGAAACAGGTGTGAAATTAGTTGCTATCTCTATTGATGATAGTCGTTCTGCGTCAAAAGTAAAACCATATGTAAATTCATCTGGATGGGAATATGAAATTTATCTNGATCCAAACAGAGANCTTTCCCGATCTCTTGGTGTTTCTACNGTTCCTCATACATTTTTATTAGANGGAAAGGGTAATATTNTTTGGGAACATAGAGGATATATTGAAGGAGATGAGGAAGAGTTACTGGAACAAATTGAACATATTTCAAAATAATGAAAAAAATTCTACTATTATCATTTGTTTTGATTTCTCCTCACCTGTTATTATCTCAAAATGATTTAGGGCAGATAAATGGTAATTTTGAAACTAATCTACAGTCATATACTGATGATCCTTCTATAGACGCGATTGCGGCTAATGAAATCATTTTAAATAATGCTTACCTAAACATCTTGTACACAAAAGGAAACTTTACAGGAGGATTAAGATATGAAAGCTATTTAAATGCTCTTCAAGATTATGACTCTAGATACCAAGGGAATGGCATACCATACAGATTTGCTAGATATACATCTGATGGATTAGACGTGACTGTTGGAAATTATTACGAACAATTTGGTAGTGGATTGGTATTAAGAAGCTATGAAGATAAAGGTTTAGGAATAGATAATTCCTTAGATGGTGTAAGATTAAAATATGTCCCAATTAACGGATTATANNTTACAGGACTTATTGGAAAAAGCAGAACTTATTTTGAATATTCAAAAGGAATAATAAGGGGTGCTGATGCTGAATTTAATATAAATGAAGCTCTTAAATTAAAAGGAGAAACTTCATATATTTTAGGAGGAAGTTTTGTAAGTCGATTTCAAAAAGATAACAACCCTGCATTCAATTTGCCTGAAAATGTTGCGTCTATGTCAACTAGGTTAAATATAATGCACGGAGGGTTTAACTATTATGGGGAATATGCATATAAGATTAATGATCCTGTTGGAAGTTTTTCATTTGATGAAAATAACTACTCTACTGGAAAAGCAATTGTTAATAATCTGACTTACTCTCAGAAAGGTCTTGGTATTACAATAGAAAGTCATTTTGTTGACCATATGGAATTTAGATCAGAGAGAGCAAAACAGAAAGAATTTATTATTAACTACATCCCAACCTTAAGTAAAAATCATGCTTATACTTTATTAGCTCTTTATCCTTGCGCAACTCAGCCGGAGGGTGAGTTTGGTTTTAATACAAATATCTTTTATAAAATTCCAAAAAATACTCTTTTTGGAGGAAAGTATGGAACAAAATTAAACTTAAACTTTGCCAGAACAAATAGTATTGAGGGTGGAAATTCTTACTTAAATGATAGCTCTTCTCATACATCTAACCCTTTTAAATCTATATCGATAAAAGATGAGACACTATATTTCTCTGATTTTAATTTGGAAATAAATAAAAAGATAAATAAGAAGGTAAATTTGAACTTGGTTCTTGCAAAACAAAAATACAATAAAGACGTACTAGAAGGCAAAACCATTGGTGAGTATGGAATTGTATCTTCTACAATTGCTGTTGCAGATGTTAGTTATAAAATAAGAAAAGGACATACTATCCGATTAGAACTTCAAGAATTACTCTCAAAAGATGATGCGACTGCCACAAATCATGCTGATGGTGATTGGCATATGGTATTAGCCGAATATACAATATCACCTAATTGGTTTTTTGCAATACAAGATATGTACAACTATGGTAACTATGATGATGAAAAACAACTTCATTATGTAAACACATCAATTGGATTTATGAAAGGTGCCAACAGGTTTGAAATTGGGTATGGAAAAAAAAGAGCAGGAATATTCTGTGTCGGAGGAGTTTGTAAAGAAGTTCCCTCTTCAAATGGATTTAGTTTAAATATCTCATCTAATTTTTAATATTATGAAACATCTAAAATATACAATCTCATTCTTTTTAGGAATATTATTATTTAATATTACTTCTTGCGATGTTGTTGAAGGACCTTATTTAATAGATGATAATACAAATCCGGTTGATACAAACAGCTTTGTTAAAAAGGTTTTAATTGAAGATTTTACTGGGCACAGATGTCCCAATTGTCCAGCAGCAGCTGAAGAATTAGCTGCTTTACAAAATTTTTATGGAGAAAGAGTAATAGGAATTGCAATACATCCTAGTTCAAATTTTGCAATTCCAGATCCATTAAATTCTAGTAAGTTCACCTATGATTTCAGAACTGAGTTTGGNGATGATGTTGATAATTTATTTGATTTAACAACAGTAGGACTTCCAAGAGGTATGGTAAATAGAACTGGATTTGATGCAGATCATCAATTAGGTAAAGATGAATGGTCTTCTGTAGTACAAACAGAACTTGCTAAANCTCCTGTTTTTGGAATTACTCTTTCTTCTAATGTAAGCATCGGAAATGGTACTATATCAGTTACTGCTGAGGCTCTTACTAATATAAACCTAGATAAAACCGAAGAAATAGAAAATTATAATATTGTTATTTGCCTTACTGAAAACGGAATAATTGAATGGCAAAAAGACAATACATCTGGTGATATTGAAGATTATGAGCATAATCATGTATTAAGAACAATTTTAAACACAACATTTGGGGAATCCATAGGGAATTCTTTTGTAGATGGAGATATTTGGGAGAAAGATTATCCTGTTGATATTACAACTTTAGAAAATGCAAATGAAAATTATTCGCTAAACACATTGTTTATGGGTAACGGAAATAGTAAAGGTTGGGATGAAAATAATATGGAAATTGTTGTTTATATTTACAANACAAATAATTATGAAATTGTACAAGTAGAGCAAATACACTTAATAAACAATTAATCTTATGAAGAAACTATTACTACTATTACTATGTGTGCCTTTAATCTTTTCTGGGCAAGTTCAACAATTAGATGCAATTATTCAAGATGATGCCAGTAATTTTTTAGAAGCGTACTTTTCACCTCTTGGTCAAAGTTTTGGAGCAGGATTAAATAATGGTTGGTACAATACTGCGAAACCTCATAAACTAGGAGGCTTTGATGTTACTCTTACCTTAAATGCTATACATGTGCCAAGTACAATGCTAGTTTTTGATCCAAATGATATTGATAATTTTTCCTCTAATTCTACGACTCCAACTATTTTAGGGGCAGCAGAAGGTTCAGAAATTACCTATACTAATAATGGAAACAGCATTACTTTTGATATGCCAGATCAAGGGCCGTTAAATAAGAGTTTAATCCCTATGCCAATGATAAATGCAGGACTTGGACTAGTTAAGGAAACAGAGATTGATTTCAGATACCTTCCTACATATGATTTTGATATGGGATTTGGAGGAAAGGGTTCTGTGGAATTATGGGGTATTGGAATAAAACATGATTTATTGCAATGGATACCTTTAGCTGGAGATGCAATTCCAATAANCCTCTCTGTTCAAGCAGGACACACTAAATTTAACACTTCATTTTCTATAGAAAACCCTGACCCATCATTATCTCTAAATCAAGATATAAGTATGGATGTTAATGCAACTACAGTAAATTTGATTGTATCTAAAAAACTATTAATGCTTACAGCTTATGCTGGGATAGGATACAATTCATCTGTCACCACATTTAATACAGAAACAGAATCCTTCTATCTTGGTATCAATGGATCCTCTATACAAATGAATATTCCTCTAGAAATGAAATTNGAATCTCAAAATGAGATGAGAACAAATATTGGATTAAAAGTTAATTTGGCGGTTATTGCAATACAAGCAAATCATACTTTTTCTAAATACCCTGTAACAACTGTTGGAGTTGGCATTAGTGTAAGGTAGATGGAAAAGAAACTACTTCTTTGTGTTTTTTTAACATTTCTCTCTTTGTTTACATTTTCACAAAACTTTAAGGGAGGAATAATTGCTGGAATTGCTACCTCTCAAGTTTCNGGAGATGCTTTAGGAGGTCTGCACAAAGCCGGATTATATTTAGGAGTGTTTACCCAGCTTCCTATTTCTTCTATTTCTAATATTAAAATGGAAATGAACTACATCCAAAAAGGGAGTAATAATCCCAAGATATCAGAAAATCTTTTGTCTGATATCTCAACCTCTTATATAGAAGTACCTATTTCTGTCAACTATTATCAGAACGAAATTATGTGTTTTGAAGTTGGCCTGCAAACAGCTTTATTATTAAAATTTTCTGATAATGATTTGTATGGGCCAATACCTAATGATCAAAGTATTCCATTTAATAAAGTTGATGTAGGGGCTTTTGTCGGAATGAATTATCATCTTACAGATAACATTCTATTAAATAGTAGAATTAGTAATTCTATTTTACCAGTGAGACCTCATGCTTCCGGAGCTATTTATAAGTTAAATAGAGGTCAGTATAATTCCGTTTTAAGTTTTACTTTACATTATATTATATGACAAATACAAAACACAAGATCATTGTAGCTGTTACAGGAGCTAGCGGATCAATTTATGTAAAAGTTCTTTTTGAAAAACTTCAAAGATTATCAAATCAGATTGAAGAAATTGGAGTTGTTATGTCAGACAATGCAAAATTTGTTTGGNAAACAGAATTAGGCAATACTGACTACAAGAAGTTTCCCTATACTTTTTATGACAAACAAGATTTTATGGCTCCTTTTGCCAGTGGTTCTGCAAATTTCAAAACAATGATTGTTTGTCCTTGCTCAATGGGAACATTAGGAAGAATTGCCTCAGGAATTTCTAATGATTTAACTACAAGAGCTGCAGATGTTATATTAAAGGAAAGAAGAAAACTAATATTAGTTGCCCGTGAAACACCACTTAGTCTGATACATATAAATAATATGAAAACAATTACAGAAAGTGGTGGTATAATCTGCCCAGCAACACCTTCATTCTATAGTAAACCTACTAGTATTGAAGAAGTAGCTTCTACTGTAGTTGATAGAGTATTAACTCTATCTGGTTTTGAAAATAATTCATTTAGTTGGGGAGAGAAACAATAATAGTCTAATAGTAGTGTTATTAAAACTAATAAAACAAATTACATGTTAGAATTTAATAAAAAAGTACTCTCAAAAGTTAGTTTCGATAAATCATTATTTAAGAAAGAATTACAAAAAAGTACTCTGTGGATGAGTAAAAACGAACTTATTCATTTAAAGATATGGGCTCTCACAGCATTCGCAGGATATAAAAAAATAATCTTGGAAGTATTTGATAATATTTCCTAAAATAAAGTTTCTTGATCAGGAGATTTTAACCTACCTAGATGTTTAAATGCTTTATCAGTAGCAAGTCTTCCTCTGGTGGTTCTCATTAAATAACCTTCCTTAATTAAATAAGGTTCATATACCTCTTCAATGGTTCCTGCCTGCTCTGCAACTGCAGTTGCAATAGTAGACAAACCAACAGGACCTCCCTTAAATTTATCAATAATTGCAGATAAAATTCTATTGTCCATCTCATCTAATCCGTTTTCATCTACATTAAGTTCATTTAAAGCATATTGAGAAATTTCTTTATTTATATTTCCATCTCCCNTTACTTGAGCAAAATCTCGAACTCTCCTTAAAAGTGCATTTGCAATTCTTGGGGTTCCTCTACTTCTTCCAGCAATTTCAAATGCTGCATCTTTGGTAATGCTTACATCTAAGATAGTTGCAGAACGATTTATAATATCAGAAAGTATAGATTTGTTATAATATTCCAAACGAGAATTAATTCCAAATCTGGCTCTAAGAGGAGCGGTAAGCAATCCAGAACGAGTAGTAGCTCCAATCAAAGTAAAAGGGTTAATCTTTATTTGTACTGAGCGAGCATTTGGCCCAGATTCAATCATAATATCAATCTGATAATCTTCCATTGCAGAATAAAGATACTCCTCTATAATTGGATTCAGTCGATGAATTTCATCAATAAATAAAATGTCTCTTTCTTCTAAATTAGTAAGAAGCCCTGCTAAATCTGCAGGCTTATCTAATACTGGTCCTGAAGTTGTTTTAATTCCAACCCCTAATTCATTTGCAATAATATAAGATAATGTGGTTTTACCAAGTCCTGGAGGCCCATGTAGTAAAACATGATCCANTGCATCTTGTCTTTCTTTTGCTGCCTGAATAAAGACCTTTAAATTTCCTACAATCTGATCTTGACCCCTAAAATCTTCAAATCCTTGTGGTCTTAATGCATGGTCAAAATCTTCTGATTCAAATTCTTTATCTTCAATATCCTCATTCATAAGTACAAATGTAATAAAGTAATTTATAAAAAAAGGAACAGAATTAACTGACCATTTATAATTATATTAACATTATATATTATGTGTGTAAATGTTTACTTTCCTCTAAGAATGGATGATTTTTAACCTCTAAAGGAACTTTAGTAAGAGAGTTTAATACAACATAGACAAACAATCCAAAGTATCCTAATCCCATTCCAATTTCTGTAAATCCAATATGTCCGTGATGACCTAATGTACCAGGAGCAACCAANAAATATGAATTAATCCAGTGTCCAATTAAGATTATAATACAAACAAAGATAAGTCTTCCATTATGTCTTTTTGCATCTCTACTCATAAGTATGACTATAGGAACAATAAAATTAATAATCATAGAAAACCAAAATAAGAATCTATAGTTAGACACTTCTAATCGTGCAGTAAAATAAGTTACTTCCTCAGGAATATTTGAATACCAAATTAACATAAATTGAGAAAACCACATATAAGTCCAAACTAAGGAGAATGCAAACACCCATTTTCCTAAATCATGAATATGACTATCATTTATATGAGACAAATAACCTAATCTTTTTAAATATAGGGTAATCAATAAAATAGTAGCAAAACCAATTACTGCCCACTCAGAAAACACATACCATCCGAATAAAGTACTAAACCAATGTGTATCGATTGACATAATCCAATCCCAAGAAGCAACTGCTGATGTAACAGCAAAGAATANCATAAACCAAGCGGAAGTCTTTACNCCTTTATTATAATAAGAAAGTCCACCATGTTGATCTTCTGCTAAGGAAAGTTGTTTTAATTTTCTTCCAAAGTAAATCCATCCTAAAATATAAANAACGGATCTAGCTAAAAAGAAAGTAGTATTTAAAAAGGCTTCTTTACCTGCAATTATTTTATCATAATTAGGGTTAGGTATTTTATCCCCAGCATCATCTAAAATTAATTTTCCTAAATCATCAAGTAAGAACTCTTGCATAATTCCATCTTCCATCCAATGATAAATATGATTTCCTCCAAAATGCATTGCCGCAGATACCATAATAATTAACATAATTATACCAGTAATAGGTAAAAATGAGATTATCGCTTCTGGTATTCTTTTTAGTACAATAGACCAGGCCGCTTCAGAAACATATTGTAATGCAATAAAAAACACAGCAAATACAGAGATCCCCAAAAAGAAATAATTATTAAATAACAGACTAGGCCATGAAGAGTGAGCGTCGGTTGCGAATCCAAATATTAAAGAAATTAATCCAACAGCCATTAAAGCCATTGATAAATTTCTTGCACTTTTAGTTATTGTAAACATTTTATCTTTTATTATTTCTTAATTATTTTGCAACTTCTCTTGAATATAATATACGATCTTCCATCTTTCTTTTTCTGAAATTTGTGAAGCATGAGGCCCCATCTTTCCATAGCCATAAGTAATTGTATGGAATATATGTCCTTCTTGAAGATCAGTCATTGGTTTATCAGTTCTAGGTCTTTTGGCCTCACCATCATTAAAAGCAGGCATTACATCGTATGGATTATTTGCAAATGTCGCTAGTGCAATTTCCCCATCTCCACCACCTTGATCTCCATGACAATGTGCACACATCATCTTATAAAGTGCTTGACCCTCTTCTAAATTCTTCTCACCTTTATTAAAATCTTCTGGATATTTAGCTGTTTCCCCAGCAAGCAAAAATAAAGAATCAGACCCAACAGTATCTTTACCATAATTAAAGGTAGATAAATAATTTCTAGCAATAGTTCCTTTTACTGGTATGCCAGTATATCCCTCAATCATATACGAAGTGTCTCGAAGAACTATATGTTCTCCATATGTCTCTATACTTGGAGAACGATACATATTTGGCATGAATTCAAGTCCAGGNGAAGAATCATCTCCTCCACAAGATATTAAGAAAAATATTGATGAAAAAAATCCGATTTTTGCAAATAATTTTTTCATGATTATGAGTCTTTTTGATTAATTTCAGAAGCTCCTGTTTTTGATAATAAATCCTTTATTTTCTTCGTGTCTCCACTTACTTCAAGTTCAATTAAGAATTTATCGTCAGTAGTTCTTTCGTCTGGAGAATCAGATTCAGCCCCAGGGTATAGGCCACATTTAAGTAAATATGTAATTGACATCAAATGTGCCGCAAACATAACTGTACATTCAAACAAAACTGGAACAAAAGATGGCACGTTATGATAGAATGTCCAGTTAGGCTTCCCTCCAATATTCATCGGCCAATTCCATATCATAATATAATTAATTAAAAGTGCTGCAAATAATAATCCAATGCAACCATAAATAAATGACGCTATACCCAATCTTGTTTCTTTTAATCCAAGTACCGGATCTAAACCATGAATAGGAAATGGAGAATAAACCTCTTTTATATTTATGTCATTTGAACGGATTTCCTTTACTGAAGAAAGCAATATTTCTTCATCATCAAAAATCCCATAAATTGTTGTTGTATTATTCATCATTATTTATTTTTATATTCTGAACCGGATGATTTAAGAATAGTTTTAAGTTCTGCCTGCGCAATTACAGGGAAAGTTCTAGAGTATAATAGGAACAATGTAAAGAAGAATCCAATTGTTCCTAAGAAAATACCAATATCTACAAATGTTGGAGAATACATTGTCCATGAAGATGGAAGATAATCTCTGTGTAAAGAAGTAACAATAATAACAAATCGTTCAAACCACATACCAATATTTACAAAAATAGAAAGAATAAAAGTCCATACAAAACTTTTTCTAATTGCTCCTATCCAATATAATTGTGGTGTTAGAACATTACATGTCATCATAATTGCATAGGCCCACCAATATGGACCTACTGCTCTATTAAAGAAAGCGTATTGTTCAAATTCAACTCCAGAATACCATGACATAAACAGCTCTGTAATATAAGCAGTACCCACAAGTGATCCTGTTAATAAAATAATCACATTCATATATTCAATATGTTTTATGGTAATATAGGATTCTAGATTTACAACTTTTCTCATAATAATAAGAAGAGTTTCTACCATTGCAAATCCTGAAAACAAAGCTCCTAAAACAAAATATGGAGGGAAAATTGTAGTATGCCATCCTGGGATTACTGAAGTTGCAAAATCCATAGATACAATAGAGTGTACAGAAAAAACAAGAGGAGTTGCTAATCCAGCTAATACTAAAGAAACCAACTCGAATCTTTGCCAATGCTTGGATTTACCGCTCCATCCAAAAGACAACAAAGAGTATAGTTTCTTTCTCATAGGAGAAATTTTTGCACTNATTCGGTCTCTAATCATTGCAAAATCAGGTATTAAACCAATATACCAGAATACAACTGAAACCGAGAAATAAGTTGAGATTGCAAATACATCCCATAATAATGGGGAGTTAAAGTTTACCCAAAGTGATCCATACTGATTTGGAATAGGGAATACCCAATAAGCAAGCCATGGTCTTCCCATATGAATCAAGGGGAAAAGAGCAGCTTGAGCTACTCCAAAAATAGTCATAGCTTCTGCAGAACGGTTAATTGACATTCTCCATTTCTGACGGAATAATAAAAGTACTGCTGAAATAAGTGTTCCAGCATGACCAATACCAATCCACCATACAAAATTAGTAATATCCCAAGCCCAACCTATAGTATTATTATTCCCCCAAACACCAATTCCTGTTCCAATGGTATACGCCATACAAGCAAATCCCCACAACATTAAAGCAGCAGAAAGTGAAAATAAAATCCACCAATATTTGTTTGCTTTTCCTTCTACAGGAAGAGATACATCTTTTGTAATATCGTGGTAAGATTTATTACCTAAAATTAACGGATCTCTAATTTCTGCTTCTTTTTGCATACTAAAATATATTAGGTTTTATTTCTAATTTTTGTTTGATAAAAAACAGATGGAGCTACATTTAAATGATCTAATACATGATATGATCTCTCATCTTCTCTTAACTGGTGAACCATATGTTTTTTATTATTAACATCTCCAAAAACCATAGCTCCCGTTGAGCATGCTGAAGAACATGCTGTTTGAACATCTTCATCTTCAACAGGCTTACCAATAATCTTTGCTTTTAATTTAATCTCTTGGATACTTTGTATGCACATACTACATTTCTCCATAACTCCTCTGGAACGGACAACAACATCTGGATTTAAAACCATTTTACCATAATCATCATTCATATTAAAATCAAATTGATCGTTATCTGAATACTGAAACCAATTAAATCTTCTTACCTTATAAGGACAATTGTTTGCACAATATCTTGTCCCTACACATCTGTTATATGTCATATGATTCAACCCCTCTGCGCTATGAGTGGTAGCGGCTACAGGACAGACAGTTTCACAAGGTGCGTGATTACAATGTTGACACATCATAGGTTGAAAAACAACTTCAGGGGATTCTGATGGATCTTCCATTTCCTTATACATAGTAAATGTAGATATATCATTTTTATCTGATTTTTCTTTAGTCATATCAGAAGAGAAATATCTGTCAATTCTTAACCAATGCATATCTCTTGATTTTCTAACTTCTTCTTTGCCAACTACAGGAACATTATTTTCTGCATGACAAGAAATAACACATGCTGCACATCCGGTACATTTAGTTAAATCTATTGACTGGTTCCAAAAATGACCTGTTTTATGATCAAACTCATCCCAAAGTGTAACTTCATCAGAATTTTTTAATCCATTATGTGTATAGTATTGTTCTCTATCGTTTCCTGATGATGGATCATTAATAAAATCTGCAAGTGTTGTTTCTTTAACAATATCCCTACCCATCATTGTATGGTGTAACTGTGTAGATGCAAACTCATGAGTTCCGTCGACAATTTTAATTTCTGCAATACCACCATTTGATAATGGATAGGCATTATGACCAATACCATTGCCACATTTTCCTGCATTTGTTCTTCCATAACCAACTGCTAAGGAAACAGTACCGACCGCTTGACCAGGTTGAATCATNACAGGAACATTCTCTAAAGTGTATCCGTTAACAGTAATATTTACCATATTACCATTTAACGCTCCATTTGCAACATTCCAATTCTCAATTTGTAAATCCATAGCTGTTGATGCTGAAATGGTTAAATAGTTATCCCAACATGCTCTCGATAGTGGATCAGGCAACTCTTGCAACCAAGGATTATTTGACTGTGACCCATCTCCCATGGATATTTTCTCAGAAATTTCAAACTCAACACCTTCTAAAGAGGTAAGTGGTAAAGATGGAGCTGAGAAAGTTGGGTTATCTAAATTATATTCCTCTCTGTCTCCATTAAAGTAACCGTCATGTAGCTTTGTATTCCAATCAGAGTAAGAGTTTTTTAATACGTCATAATATTTATTAGTAGAACCCGACCAAGAAAGTAAAGATTCTTGGAATTGTCTTCCGTTAAACAAAGGATTTATGGTTGGTTGCATCAAAGTATAAATTCCGTTCGATGGATTTGCATCTCCCCAACTTTCTAAATTATGATTATCAGGGCAGGCATAATTCATTTTTGTTGTCGTTTCATCTAAATATAATGAAGTAGAAATTTTTAATCCTACATTTTTAAGCCCTGTATTAAATTCATCTGCATTTGCTAATGTGTAAGATGGGTTAACATTGTATGTTATTAATGCGTCAATGTTTCCTGCATTCATATCTGAAACTAATGTTGCAACATCCTCATCATTTCCTTTTCTTAAGTATGAAGGGGTTGACATATCTATTGTGCTATTATAATTTCCTAAAATATTGTTAATGGAATTAACTAATAATTGAACATCTTTATCATTACTATTAGAAACAACAATAGTTGTCCCTGATTTTGCCGTTTTTAAAGAAGATACTATCTTATCAATTCTACTATCTATTACTTCATCGTAATTAGAAGTCAAGTAAGTATACAATTTAGATATTAATTCTGATTGTTCTGAAGGTTTGATCTGTATTCTTTCATCTGCATTAGAACCAGTTAAGGTTAAGGTAGATTCTATCTGATAATGTTTTGACATTTTTCCACTCTTAGGATTTCTTCCTNCAATATAACTAGATTCGTTTTCTGGGTGCCCCCAATTAGCAATAAAATCTGCTCCAAAAGAAACAATTACATCCGCCTTGTCAAAATAATAAGTAGGTAACGCCCTCACTCCAAAAGTAGATTTATTTGCCTCTAATATTCCATGATAGGAAATTGCATCCATTTGAACATGTCTTACATTTCCATATTTTTCAGAAAAACCANCAATTAATTTTTCTGTAGATCGGCTAATAATAGTAGAAGTTAGAAGTGCAATATTATTTCCTTTATCAGTAGGAATTTTTTCTAATTTTGATATAATATCAGCATCTATAGTTTCCCAATCTGTATCAATTCCTCCATTCATTGGATTCTTTAATCTTGAAGAATCATACAATGAAAGTACCGTGGCTTGAATTCTAGCATTTGTGCCTGTTTTATTAGGCTTTAACTTAATTGGTCTTCCCTCTCTTGTTTTTACTAAGACTGAAGCAAAATCATGACCATCATAAATAGTAGAGGCATAATAATTTGCTACACCAGGAATAATTTCATCAGGTTTAACAACATAAGGAATTACTTTATTTACTGGAGCTTCACAAGCAGCTAAGGTAGCAGCAGCTGTAGAAAACCCTAAAAACTTTAAAAAATCTCTACGAGAGGTTGATCCACTTCCTAAATCTGATTCTCCTAAAAATTCATCAACAGGAATATCTTCAACAAATTCATTTTGCGCTAATTTNTCAACTATAGGATCATTATTTAGTTCCGCTAAACCTTTCCAATATTTTTTTTCTTTTATCATATTTATATAGAAATTATAATCTTTATAATTAATAGTGGCATTTACCACACTCCATTCCTCCAATCAAAGCTGNCGTGATTTTCTTATCTTTATATTTTGGATCTGACTTTAATTTTTCATGCATGTCAGCATAATACTCGTTACTTTCCATATCAATCTCCTTTGTTCTGTGACAATCAATACACC
This sequence comes from Flavobacteriales bacterium, assembly GCA_002710495.1. Lineage (GTDB taxonomy): Bacteria > Bacteroidota > Bacteroidia > Flavobacteriales > BACL11. The sequence continues at coordinate 447 of PAKE01000016.1, read as the reverse complement.
AACCCATTGTTAATGTTGGATGTTTAAACTTAATTCCTTCATCTTGATTTTTCTGAACCTTATTTAATTCATCTTTAAAAGCTACTTGACCTACAGTTTTTTCTTCCACATTACCATGACATTGCTGACACTCTAAACCTGCGACATTAACATGCTGAGAATGATTAAAATAAGTTAAGTCTGGCAAACTGTGTACTCTAACCCATTGAATAGGTTTCTGCTGGTAATCTTCAATGTATTTTCCTGTTTCTGGGTTAAAACCTACTGCATCATATATTTTACTTATCTCTGTTTCACCAGTAATTGTTCCAGTTTTAATTTGTGTATGGCAATTCATGCAAAGATCTGCAGAAGGAACTGATGCAGTTTTACTATGTCGAGCTGAAGAGTGACAGTAATTACAATCTATACCATTAACTTCAGCATGAACCTTATGAGAAAATTGAA
>PAKE01000003.1 GCA_002710495.1 Flavobacteriales bacterium | reverse complement strand
TCCGAACAAAAAGCATAACTATCCGGGGTTCTATTGTCTTTTGTAATCTCTGTATTATCAATCTTTATTCCATCTGTAGTTATAAAATCTGAACCTTGTTTTATTTCTTTTAATTTATCAATAGGAATATTATATTCCTGAACTTTTTCCGATAATAATTTTCTTGGAGAAAGTTTCTCTTCAAATAAGAAACCATTACAATCTATCCCATGATTTAATGGAAAAGTTGAAATTTTAATCTTTTTATCCTCAAACAAAACCTCATCAACATCTGGAGTTATAGGGTGGAAAAATAATGGATAACAAAGTTCTGTAGAGGCAATATCTAACTGAATATCAATAATCTTCTTTAACTCTGGATGAGCATAAATATGAAGTTCCTTCTCTCTACCAAGAAGATGCATACTACTTATTAATCCAATGAGTCCGAAATAATGATCACCATGCAAATGACTTATAAATATTCTACTTATTTTCTGGAATTTAATTTTGTATTTCCTTAGCTGAACCTGAGTTCCTTCTGCACAATCAATTAAAAAAAACCGCTCATTTGCATTTAGCAACTGAGCGGTAGGATTTTTATCAACTGTAGGAATAGCAGAACTACATCCTAAAATTGTAAGTTTATACGACATCTACTCTGAAATTATCATTCTTTTAGAAATAACTCTTTCGTCATTCTGAACAGAATAAGTATAGACACCTGTACTTAATTTGTCATTAAATTCAATAGTATTTAATCCAATATCTGATTTAACATTTTTAGAATACACTATTTTTCCAAACATATCTGTAATCTTAAATTTTATCATATTAGATTTAAGAGTATTAAACTGAATTATAGTGTTATGTTTTGTAGGATTAGGAACATTCTGCAACAAAGTAAATTCATTTGAATTAAACATCTCATAAGTAGATGTATTAGAAATTACGATATTATATCCAGTAATTGATTCATAACTACCTAAAGCGTCATATAAATCTGTTTCTACAGGAACATTAATACCAAATACAGTTATTGATCCATGTGTATACACATTAATTACAAGCTCAATCGGATAAACACCAATCGGATCATTTGTGGTTCCATCTACATAAGCACACGTTAAATAATTACCCGGTAACATACAACTGGACATATTGACTAAAGATTCACAATTTAACGTAAGTCCATTTGGTAATCCGATTACATCAACTAGATCCATACTATCAACAGGCCATCCTCCAACAAAAGTGGAAGAACCTAACGTATCTATATATAAGATACTTGAGTCCCCTCCGTTAGCTTCCAATAATGTAGATGGAGTTTTAACTGTTAAAGTTGTAGAATAACTTTGTGCTTGTAAAACAGTTGGTAAACCCTGAATTGTATCCGGCCAAATTGCATAAGAGGAATCTTGGTACTGAGGATCTGGAGTACATTGAGAATAAGCGTTTGTATATCCTAAAATAAGTGTAAAAGCTAGTAAAATATTCTTCATAATTTTATTTATTTGTTATTATTAAAAATCTAATTGTCTTTCAATATCTTCCATTTCTATATAATCAAAGGCCTCTTGCATTGTTGGAACTATATTTAAATTTTCATCAAACTGATGAGTAGAAACAACAACAAAAGAACCTTTTTTCGGATCAATTGATTGGCCAAATGTAATCAAATTATTTTTAATAATCTCAATTACTTCTGATGTTACATCTGACATGTCTGCAATAAAATTAGTAACATCACCTGTGAAATTTAATTCTCCTATCTCACCTTGCTCTGATACTTTAAAAACCAAAGTATTTCCGTTTACTAAATCATTCATCTATTTGTTAATTTTCTGAGCTAACAAATATATAACCGCCATCCTTATTGCTACTCCATTCTCTACCTGATCTAAAATTATTGAGTGTTCCGAATCCGCTACATCCGAACTTAATTCTACTCCTCTATTTATCGGACCAGGGTGCATTATTACAATTTCTTTATCTAAGGAATCTAACAACTCTTTATTGACACCATAAACCATAGAATATTCTCTAAATGAAGGAAAATAATTTACATCTTGTCTTTCCAGCTGAATTCGTAATATATTTGCTACATCACACCAGTTAAGTGCTTCTTTTATATTTGTAAAATGTTTTACTCCTAAAGAATCAAGATATTTTGGTATTAATGTAGAGGGGCCACAAACCCTAACTTCAGCATCTAGTTTTTTAAGACAATGGAAATTAGACAATGCTACTCTAGAATGAAGAATATCTCCGATAATTACAATTTTTTTCCCTTCTACACTACCAAGTTTTTCTCTAATCGAATACGAATCTAACAAAGCTTGTGTAGGATGTTCATGAGACCCATCACCTGCATTTATAATTTTCGACTCTACATTTCTAGACAGAAATTCAGCTGCTCCAGGATTTGGATGACGCATAACTACCATATCAACCTTCATAGCTAAAATATTGTTTACCGTATCAACTAAGGTTTCACCTTTTTTTACTGAGGAGGAAGATGAGGAAAAATTCACAACATCTGATGAAAGTCGTTTTTCTGCAAGTTCAAACGAAAGTCGTGTTCTTGTAGAATTTTCGAAAAATAAATTCGCAATGGTAATATCTCTAAGTGTTGGGACTTTTTTAATGGGCTGATTAATAATTCTTTTAAAATTATCTGCTGTTTTAAAAATTAACTCAATATCTTTTTTCTTCAGATTCTTTATCCCTAAAAGATGATCTACCGATAATTTACTCATTTTCAGAATTTATTAAAATTATTTTATCTTCCGAGTGAGAAGATTCCCATCTTACAATTATTTTCTCTTCTAGTATTGTATCCACTGTTCTTCCAACATAATTTGGATGAATAGGAAGATCTCTAGTTAATCTTCTGTCAATTAAAACCATTAGTTCTACTTGTTTTGGTCTACCAAAACTAAGTAAGGCATCCATAGCTGATCTTATTGATCTACCAGTAAATAACACATCATCAATTAGAACAACTCTTTTTCCTTCTACAGAGACGTTCATATCTAATTCTTGAGCTTCAATTGGCACATCTCTCCTTCCAAAATCATCTCTGAAAAATGTAATATCTAGATTACCAGATTGTATATTATTACTAGAAATCTGATTTAGTTTTTCCAAAATTCTTTTTGAAAACTCTACTCCTCTTGGTTGAATTCCAACAAGAATTGTATCTGAAAAATCTCCATGATTCTCAATTAGCTGATGTGATAATCTTTCAATCATTATTACAAATTGATCACTACTTACTATTTGTTTTTCCATTTTCATTTTATACCGACAAAAATAGTATAAAAAAAGTCCTAATAAAAATTAGGACTTTTTTTAATTACTCACCTTCTTCTTCAAGGTTATCTTTCAAACTAGACAGAGAATCTAAATCACCAAGTGTAGATTTCTGTTGTGTTTCTTGTATTTTTTTCACAACTCTCGCTGTAGTTGATTTTTCTTTCTTTTTGTTTTTTATTTCCTCGTCTTTAAAAGTAGAGGTATGAGAAACTAAAATTCTCCTATTTTCCTTAGAAAACTCTAACACTCTAAAAGTAGAAGATTCACCAACGGTAAGTTTGCTATCATCTTCCTTTACAAGATATCTTAACGGGGAAAAAGATTCAACATCATCATCTCCTAAACTGATAATCGCTCCCTTAGCAAAAATTTCTGTAACAGTACCATCAAAATCATTGCCAACAATATATGTAGTCTCATAATTATCCCATGGGTCAACTTCAATTTGTTTATGTCCTAAACTAATTCTTCTATTATCAATATCAATCTCTAAAACAATTACATCTATAGATTCTCCTACTTTAGTAAATTCTGCTGGATGCTTAATTTTCTTTGTCCAAGATAAATCTGAAATGTGAACAAGACCATCAATACCCTCTTCTAACTCAACAAAAATACCGAAGTTTGTAAAGTTTCTAACTTTTACAGCGTGTCTAGAACCTACAGAATATTTTTTATCGATAATTACCCAAGGATCTTCTGTTAATTGTTTAACTCCTAATGACATTTTTCTTTCCTCTCTATCTAAAGTTAAAATCTTTGCTTCAATTTCATCCCCTACTTTATAGAAGTCTCCCGCACTCTTTAAATGAGTTGACCATGACATTTCAGAAACATGAACTAAAGCTTCAACTCCTGTCTGAATCTCAACAAACACACCATAATCAGCAACAACAACAACTTTCCCTTTTACTGTATCCCCTTCTTTAATTTTTTCATCTAAAGAATCCCAAGGATGTTCACCTAATTGTTTTAAACCAAGTTGAATTCTTTTCTTTTCTTTATCAAATTCTAAGATTACAACATTAATAGTTTCGTCTAATTTTACTACTTCTTCTGGATGAGAAACTCTACCCCAAGATAGATCAGTAATATGAATTAATCCATCAACACCTCCTAAATCAACAAAAACACCGTATGATGTAATGTTCTTCACAACACCTTCAATTACTTGTCCTTTTTCTAATTTAGACATGATTTCTGCTTTCTGTCCTTCAAGGTCTGCTTCAATAAGTGCTTTATGAGAAACTACAACGTTTCTGTAAGCTTCATTTACTTTTACAACCTTAAATTCCATATCTCTACCAACATACTCATCATAATCTCTTATTGGTTTAACATCAATCTGAGAACCAGGTAAAAAGGCTTCAATTCCAAATACTTCAGCAATCATACCTCCTTTAGTTCTACTCTTTATTTTACCATGAACTACTTCTCCAGTTTCCAAAGCAATATTTACTTTTTCCCAGGCTCTTAAAACTCTAGCTCTTCTGTGGGATAAAATTAATTGGCCATTTTTATCTTCTTGTTTTTCAACTAAGATTTCAACTTCATCTCCTATCTGTAGGTCTTCATTATATTTAAATTCTGAACTAGAAATTACACCATCAGACTTAAAGTTAATATCTACAATTACTTCTCTTTCTGAAATACTTACAATTTTTCCGTCTAAAACTTGTTTCTCTTCAATCTTAGGCATTGTTAAAGAATACATTGATTCTTCTTCTTTGTTTACATCTTTATCAGATTCCTCTCGTAAAACAGTTGACCAATCAAAATCTTCTGATTTTGCTTTTGGTTCTTCTATTTTAGTTTCAATCTCTTCTGATTTAACTTCTTCAACAGCAGTTTCAGAAACAGCTTCTGGAGTTGTTTGTACAACCTCTTCTGTTACCTCTTTATTCTTTTTAGTGGATTTTGTAGCCGCTTTTTTATTAGTTGTTGCAGATTTTTTAGTAGTTTTTGCAGCTTTCTTTACAGTCTTTTTTGACGTAGATTTCACCTCTTTTTCTGACATCTTTATCCGTTCTTCTTGTATCTCGGATCCATTTAAGGTTAATGTTTGGAATTCCGAGAGGAATTAATTATTCAATATTTTCCCTTTTTCTCCTTAAATAAACATAATAAAAAGGTTTGCAAATATACAATAATCAGAAAAAACAAAGGAGTTTTTCTATTTTATTTTAGAAATAAATTTAGAAACTCTTTCCATCAGCCATAATGGAGTAGAAGTTGCTCCACAAACACCTACTGAATTTGCTAACAAAAACCAATCAGAGTGTATTTCATTTACATCTGAAATAAAATAAGAATTAGTGTTTTCATTTTTACAAGATTCATACAACATCTTTCCGTTCGAACTTTTCTTCCCACTTACAAAAATAATAACATCATGTTTTGCGGAAAACTGTTTTAATTGAGGTTCTCTACCTGAAACTTGCCTACAAAGAGTGTCGTTAACTACAAACTGAAGAGGCTTGTTGATACCAATTTTTTTTCTTCTTTTCTCAATTTCTCTTTTAATATCAGAATAATTTTTGGGACTTTTAGTAGTTTGTGAATACATATAAATTGGCCGATTAAAATCCAATTGATTTAAATCTTCAATTGAAGAAACTACAATAGCATCTCCTTCAATCTGACCTAATAATCCAATAACTTCAGCATGACCCTTTTTACCATAAACTACAATCTGACCATCAATATCAGAAGCACTTTTATACCCCTCTTTTATTTGATGTTGTAATTTCAAAACTACAGGACAAGAAGCGTCCAACAATTGTATATTATTCTCCATTGCAATTTTGTAAGTGGAAGGTGGTTCTCCATGGGCTCTGATTAAAACTTTACAATCATGATAATTCTTTAAATCATCATGATCTATTACTTTCAATCCCAAGTGATTTAACCTCTCAACTTCTTTATTGTTATGCACTATATCTCCCAAGCAAAGAAGAAAATCACTCTCTTTTAACTCCTCTTCAGCCATCTGAATAGCGTACACTACCCCAAAACAAAATCCGGAATATTTATCTATTTCAATTTCCATTTTTTAGTACTTTTTCAATTTTAGAAAAAACAAAATTATTTTGCTGTTCTAATGATTTATCTGAATTATCAATTAAAATAGCATCTTCTGCCATTTTTAAAGGATTTGTGTCTCGGCGTGTATCATTTTCATCTCTCATTTTGAGATTATTTAAAATCTGATCAAAACTCACATCCTTTGAGTTCATTTCTTCAAATCTTCTTTTTGCTCTAATCTGGACATCAGCTGTGACAAAAAATTTGATTTCAGCATCAGGAAAAACTTTTGTACCAATATCTCTACCGTCCATTACTACATTCTTCTCTTTTCCTATTTCTTGTTGCAAAAGAACTAACTTTTTCCTAACAAATGGGATTTTTGCAACAAAACTTACATTTTCAGATACTTGCAATCCTCTTATTTTATTTTCAATATTTTCTCCATTCAAAAAAGTTTCCGACACTTTATTTTCAGAATTATATTCAAAACCTAAATTAATAGAATCTAGATGTTTTTTTAGACCTTTAGTATTTACTATTCCTTCAGAAATTAAATTATTTTGCAAACAGAATAAGGTTATAGCCCGATACATTGCTCCAGTATCAATATATCTCATCTGGAATTTTTGAGATATTGATTTCGCAATCGTACTTTTACCGCAAGAAGAATGTCCATCAATAGCTATATTTATTTTCTTACTCATTACAATCCGAAATTTGAAAGATTAGTAATCACAGAAAAACTATTTAATGAACTTGATGTGTGGAATGCACTTCTAGAATAATTAATCTGAACTTTCTTAATAGAAAAACCTAAGCCCCAAGAGAAACCACTCATAGTAAATGCAGAAGAAAGTTTTAAATCTTCTCTCCTTTGAAAATTAAATCCTCCCCTTAAATAAAAACTCTTGCTAAATGGGTTTAACTCTCCTCCAATTATTACATGCCTCAACATCTTTTTAGATATTGTTTCATCTTTTACTTGAACTGTATTTGTAATTGGATCATAAATTGTATTCAAATTATAATCATCAGAAATATCATACTGATTTAGATGATGTAATACCATAGAATATTTAAAGGGTAAATGTTTCAAAGATTTTGAGATACCTAACTGAACTTCAAAAGGTAAATTCTCTTTTTCTGAAGTGTAATTTATGATTGGTTTGCCAATGTTTTTCAATAGAAATGTAGAGGCAAAATTAGAACTCTGATTAAAATAAGTTGCGGAGATATTTGACGAAAGAGCCATAGCATGGTACGTCTCTAAAATTGAATTTAACAACTTAATGTTTGCTCCAAAAGTAAAATTATTAGAAATTTTCTTAGAAGAACCTATAGTGATAATTTGCTGAGAAGAGTTAAAAGTAGCAGTTGAATTTCCTACAACATCTGTTCCATTAAACTCTCCATAATTAATTGCATCTANTCCAGTAAATAACATTAAATTATCAGATATTTTCATTGCAGAATGAAAAGAAATAAAATTAATATCTGCAAGATAATCTACAAAATTGAATGCAATCTGTTTATCCATTTTCTCGTTTAATAATGAGGGAGTAAAATTAGCTAAACTTACATCATTATCAAAAATAGAGATTACATCTCCACCCATAGAAAGCACGCGAGATGAAGAATGTGCATTTAAAGAATTATAGGAAGTGTTTTGAATTTGAGAGAAGAGAATATTAGGAAAAATTACACAAATTACAATAAGGTTCCTGAACATTATTTCTTTTATTTTAACTTTTTAAACAAATTTCTTTTAAAATTATTGCACTACAAAACTAAAATATTTATGCAATATAAGGATTTTTAACTTTCGTTTTTAATAACGCAATATCAATTACATCATTCATGTTTTCTACAAAATGAAATTTAAGTCCTTTTAAATATTTCTTGTTAATTTCCGAAATGTCTTTTTTATTATCTTTACATAGTATTATTTCTTTTATTCCAGATCTTTTTGCTGCAAGAATCTTTTCTTTTATTCCTCCAACTGATAAAACTTTACCTCTTAAAGTAATTTCTCCTGTCATTGCTAAATTAGATTTTACTTTTCTTCCTGTAAATGATGAGACTAAAGAAGTAAACATAGTAACCCCAGCAGAAGGACCATCTTTTGGAGTAGCTCCTTCTGGAACATGAATATGAGTATTCCAATTTTGGAAAATATCTGGATTTATATTATAATCCTTAGCATGAGATTTTAAATATTCTAATGCTATCGTAGCAGACTCTTTCATTACTTTCCCTAAATTTCCTGTAATAGTCAAACTCCCCTTTCCTTTACTTAGTCCAGATTCTATAAACAAAATATCACCACCAACAGAAGTCCATGCAAGCCCTGTTACAACTCCAGCAACATTATTATCAATACTTTGATCTCTATCAAACCTTGATGGACCTAAAATTTCTTCTAATTTATTAATACTTAAATTTACTTCATATTCTTCTTCCATGGCTATAGATTTAGCTGCATATCTTACTACTTTAGCTAATTTCTTATCCAAACCTCTTACTCCTGACTCTCTAGTATATCCATCTACAATTCTTTCCAAGACGGTTTTCGATAGTGTAATATCCTTTCTCTTTAGACCATGTTCCAGAATTTGTTTNGGAAGTAAATGTCTTTTTGCTATCTCGATTTTATCTTCAATTGTATATCCATTAATTTCAATAATTTCCATCCTATCTCTTAGTGCTGGCTGAATAGTAGACAAGGAATTAGCAGTTGCAACAAACAAAACCTTTGATAAATCATATCCTAATTCCAAATAATTATCATGGAAACTATTATTTTGTTCTGGATCCAAAACTTCTAATAGTGCAGAAGAAGGATCTCCATGCATATCTCTAGTAACTTTATCTATTTCATCTAAAACAAAAACCGGATTAGATGAATTGGCGTTTTTGACAGATTTAATTATTCTTCCTGGCATTGCTCCAATATAAGTTTTTCTATGTCCTCTTATTTCCGCTTCATCTCTAAGACCTCCTAAGCTTACCCTAACATACTTTCTTCCTAAACTTTCTGCAATTGATTTTCCTAATGACGTTTTACCAACTCCAGGGGGTCCGTACAAACATAAAATTGGGGATTTCATATCTCCTTTTAGTTTTAGAACCGCTAAATGTTCAATTATTCTTTCTTTTACTTTTTCTAGTCCGAAATGATCTCTATCTAATATCTTGGTTGCTTTTTTCAGATCAAATTTGTCATTTGTAAATTCGTTCCAAGGAAGTTCCAAGACAAGTTCTAAATAAGTCCTTTGTACAGCATAATCAGCCATACTCGGATTCATTCTTTGCAACTTCTTCAACCCTTTATCAAATTCCTTTTCAACTTCTTTATTCCACTTTTTTTTAGATGCTTGATTTCTCATCTCATCTATTTCTTTCTCGGAACCAGCGCCTCCTAATTCTTCCTGAATAGCTTTCATTTGCTGATGTAAGTAAAACTCCCTTTGCTGCTTGTCTAAATCTACTTTTACTTTCGATTGAATTTCATTTTTCATTTCCAACATCTGAAGTTCCTTTGTAAGCAAAGAAAGAGCTTTACTTGCTCTATCATTTAAGTCAGTATTTTCTAATAAAGATTGTTTTTCTTTTAGAGAAACATTCATATTAGATGACACAAAATTGATTACAAAAGATGGACTCTCAATATTCTTTATTGCAATTGTTGCTTCAGATGGAATATTTGGAGAAAGTTCAATAATATCAAGCGCCATATCTTTTACTGAGTCAACTAACGCACTAAATTCTTCATCTTTAGAATGAGGCTTAGCCTCGACTAACTCAGTAACATTTGCTTTATAATACGGATCAGACTGGACTATTTCTCCAAGTTCAAATCTTTTTCTACCCTGGATTATTGCAGTAATATTTCCATCTGGCATTCTGAGCATCTTAAGGATATGAGCAACAGTACCCACTTTATTCATGTCATTTTCTGTAGGAAGTTCAATCTTTGGATCTTTTTGGGATAAAACACCAATAATCTTATTTCCTTTATAAGTTTCTTTTATTAAGTTTATTGATCTATCTCTACCAATAGTAATGGGTATGATNACACCAGGAAATAACACTGTATTTCTAAGAGGAAGAATGGGTAATGTATTTGGAGTTGATTCTTTATTTATTTGTTCTTCATCTTCATTGCTCATTAACGGAAACATCTCTGTTTCCTCGTCAAGCACATTCGANAAAGAAAAATTAAAATCGTTTTTATTTCTTTTCATTATTTATCCTCTACTGTTATTAAATGCGTCAAATAATTTTTGTTTTAGACTCTCTTCTATTTGTTCTTCTGCCTGANTATATCCAAAATACTTTCCACATATGAAAGAGATTAAAATAGCTTCTCTTAGGTTATGTCCGTGTTGTAAGATTCTCATAACACTATCATAAACGGTCTCACTTTCTTTAAAGGTATTCTTTGCAGAGGAAATCATCTTATCTAAATCATCTGAAGAACATTCTAACAAATTACATAATTTTTCTTCCTCAAATTTGTCAAACTTAGTAGTATATTGTAAATCAGTCATAATTGTTTTTTATTATTGATAGATTCAATAAACATGCCAAATAAGAAAAACAGGTAATATTGTCAGGTTATTAGTAGTTTCTGTATTTTGATGTCAGTTCAAAAACGTTCTCTAAAATAGATTTATCATCATCCGTAAATTCTATATTTCTCCTNTTCATTACAATTTCAGCAACTTCAAATACTTTATTTGTTTTGTAAGTAGTAAATCCAGAATTCCCTCCCCAACTAAAAGAAGGAATAAAATTTCTTGGAAAACCACTACCAAAAATATTAGAGCTTACCCCAANAACTGTTCCAGTATTAAACATGGTGTTTATACCACATTTTGAATGATCCGCCATTATCAAACCGCAAAACTGAAGGGCCGTATTTTTAAATTTCTCAGTTTTATAATTCCAGACTTTTACTTCCTCATAATTATTTTTTAAGTTTGAATTATTGGTGTCCGCACCTAAATTACACCATTCTCCAATTACAGAGTTTCCTAAGAAACCATCATGCGCCTTTGATGAATATCCAAAAAATACAGAATTGTTCACCTCACCTCCTACTTTACAAAACGGACCTAATGTTGTGGGGCCATAAATCTTGGACCCCATTTTTAAAACCGAATTATTACACATAGCAAAAGGACCTCTTACAATAGATCCTTCCATAATCTCTGCGTCTTTACCAATATAGATAGGACCATCAGTAGTATTCAAAATACTATGATTTACTTTTGCTCCTTTCTCAATAAAAATAGGGTTATTTCCAATCTTGATGTTAGTTTCTTCTATCTGTTTTTTTGANAATTGATTACTTTTATTAGTAATCATTCGATCAAAATCATTCTGTATTTCCTCACCATTTAAGGAAAAAATATCACACAAATCAATTATCTTATTAAATATTGAATGACTCTCAATGTCATCTAATTTAGAAGTAGAAAACATATNGTTATGAATAGCAATAACCATCTCACCTTTTTTTAACAACTCCCCTTTTCTTAATGAATTTATTTCAGTAACTAAATCCTTATTTGGCAAAACAGAAGCATTAATCCAAAGGTTATTTTTTTTCGTCTTTATAGGGAACTTTCTAGAAAGATAATCATCAGTTTTTACAGAAACATCACTATAATAAAACTCCCATTTCTCTTTAATAGTAGAAATACCAATCCTAAAATCTGAAATAGGTCTTGTAAGACTTAAGGGGTATAAGTTTTCTCTGTCGTCATCAAATAGTATTACATTCATCCTAAAAAATTATTTTACAAATCTAAGAAAAAAAAGCCCACACTAATAGTGAGGGCTTTTATTTATTATATCAAGACTGAAATTACTTTTTCGTATTCNGGTATCTTTTCTTAAATTTATCAATTCTACCAGCAGTGTCAACAAGTTTTGTTTTACCAGTATAAAAAGGATGAGAATCAGAAGAAATTTCCATTTTAATGAGTGGGTATTCATTTCCGTCTGTATATTTAATTGTTTCTTCAGAAGGAGCGCAAGATTTTGTCAAGATCATATAATCTGTTGACATATCTCTAAATACGCATAATCTGTAATCTTCTGGGTGTATTCCTGTTTTCATTTTCTTTTATTTTTTATTTCCCGAAATAGGATGGCAAAAATAGTAATTTATTAAAAACAAACAACTAATGTTATATTTTTATTTTAAAAACAAGAATAATAGATAAAAGGAATCACTTCCTAGTGGTTTTGAAAATTAAACGAATTATAACAACATGTAAAATCATTACAGCTTCTAAAATAATGATATACCAAGGCCACTCACCTATTAAAAAAGGATTGTCAGCAAGAGGTTTATGGTGTAAGTACATGTAATTAGCGTCAACAAGAAAATTTAATGGAAAATTAATAATGACTAAAATTTGAAGATACAATACTATTTTCCACCAAGAATTTCTCCTAGCTTTCATTTTTTTAACAAAACTTAAATACAAAGGAACAAACAACATAGCAGCATGAGTTAAATAATAGTGAAACAATAACCAATTACTTCTTCCCATTGTAAGTTCTGGGGTTAATATAGCATGTAGACCTGCAGGAATTGCTAGATACAAACACCACTCAAACATCCATTGTTTTGGTCTCCAAGAGGCGATAATACAAATAATAAATGATACCCGGCATAAATGTAAGGGCAAACTATCCTCAATAGTCCAGATACCATTATTTATTTCGTAAAAAATCGCATAAATCCAAGCTGTAAAAAAAGAAACACTCATTAACCTCAAGAACAAATCTTGTTCATGTTTCTTTCTGTTTTTTAAAATAAAAATTAAAACAATAACAGCTAGGATACTAAATCCTAATCCCTTATACCATAAAAGAGTAAGTGGAGGTATAACTTCATGTTTCATAATAGCAAACATACAGATTATAATTTATACACTTTTAATNGTTTAACTCAGTATAAAGATTATTTTTGCAAACTTTTTGAAATCAAATAAATGAAACTAAAAAACATTGCAATTATAGCCCATGTAGATCATGGAAAAACTACCTTAGTAGACAAGATGCTTTTATCATCTGAAATGTTCTCTAAACATGATAATCCAGGAGAATTAATTATGGACTCAAATCCATTAGAAAAAGAAAGAGGAATTACAATTCTTGCTAAAAATGTTTCGGTAATATATAAAGAGTGTAAAATTAATATTTTAGATACTCCAGGTCATGCTGATTTTGGAGGTGAAGTTGAAAGAGTCTTAAATATGGCAGATGGTGTTGTTTTATTAGTTGATGCATTTGAAGGTCCAATGCCACAAACAAGATTTGTACTCTCTAAAGCTCTTCAACTTGGTTTAAAACCAATTGTAGTAGTAAACAANGTAGATAAATTAAACTGCACTCCAGAAGAGGTAAATGATATGGTTTTCGAATTAATGTTCAATTTAGATGCCACTGAGGATCAATTAGATTTTCCTACTATTTATGGNTCTAGNAAGAACGGCTGGATGGGAGCAGATTGGAAAAATCCAACTAAAGACATCACATATTTGATGGATCAGATAATTGAACATATTCCATCTCCAAAAGAAAATAAAGGAACAACTCAAATGTTAATCACATCCTTAGATTATTCTTCTTTTATTGGTAGAATTGCTATTGGCAGAGTTCATAGAGGTAGTGTTAAAGAAAATCAGAATATCATGCTTTGCAAAAGAGATGGAAGCAAGGTAAAATCCAAAATAAAAGAAGTGTTTATTTTTGATGGATTTGAGAAAAGAAAAGTACAAGAAGTGAAATCTGGAGAAATTTGTGCTATTACAGGTATTGAAGGATTTGACATTGGAGATACAATTGCAGATTTTGAAAGTCCGGAAGCCTTACCAACTATCAAAATAGATGAACCGACAATGAGTATGACATTTACCATTAATGACTCTCCATTTTTCGGAAAAGATGGAAAGTTTGTTACTTCTCGTCAAATAAAGGAACGATTAGAAAAAGAAGAAGAAAAAAACCTAGCTCTTAGAGTAGAGAAAACAGATTCTGCCGATACTTTCAGGGTTTTTGGAAGAGGAGTCTTACATTTATCNGTACTTATAGAAACGATGAGAAGAGAAGGTTACGAATTACAGATCGGGCAACCTCAAGTTATTATTAAAGAAATTGATGGAGTGAAATGCGAACCAATTGAAGAACTTACAATTGATATTCCTGAAGAAATGAGTGGAAAAGCAATTGAAATGATAACGATTAGAAAGGGAGAAATGAATATAATGGAACCTAAAGGAGACTTAATGCATTTAGAGTTCACTATTCCATCAAGAGGAATTATAGGGCTTAGAAATTATCTAATTACTGCAACTTCTGGAGAGGCTATTATGTCACACCGATTTAAAGAATTTCAACCATTTAAGGGGGTTATGCCATCAAGATTGAACGGATCTTTAATTTCAATGGAACAAGGAAATGCTATTCCTTATTCTTTAAATAATATGCAAGAGAGAGGAACTTTCTTTGTAGAACCAAACCAAGCTATCTATGAAGGACAAGTAATTGGGAAAAATACACGAGCAGATGATTTAGTGATTAATGTTACTAAAACCAAGAAAATGTCAAATATGCGTTCTTCTGGAAATGATGACAAAGTAAAAATTGCTCCACCGTTAATATTTACCTTAGAAGAAGCGTTAGAATACATACAAGCTGATGAATATGCAGAAGTAACTCCTCAAAACTTAAGGTTAAGAAAAATTTTACTGAAGGAACATGATAGGAAAAAAAATAAAGTTAAGTAAAATATAGATTAAAAACCTATCTTCTTTATTTAGTCTCTTCCATTTAGTTTTGCAAGTAACCGAAGGATTTCCAGATACAACCATACAAGCGTCACAAGTAGCCCGAAAGCTCCATACCATTCCATATATTTTGGAGCTCCACTCTCTGCAGCTTCTTCAATAAAATCAAAATCCATCACTAAATTTAATGAAGCAATAACTACAACAAATAAAGAAAAACCAATGCTCATCCAACTAGAATTATCAGGGCTCATAATTGACATACCACTACCAAACATACTCATTATAAAACTAGCTAAATATACTATTGCAATTCCACCAGTAGCAGCAAAAACTCCTAATTTAAAATTTTCAGTTGGTTTAATCACTTTAGTTTTATATGCAAATAATAAAGTAGCAAAAATCCCAAAAGTTAAGAATATTGCTTGTTGTACAATTCCAGTATATTCATGAGCATAAACACTTGAAATTCCTCCAAGAGCAAGACCTTCTAAAACCGCATAAACAGGAACTGTAACAGGAGACCATTCTTTCTTAAAAATAGTAATCATAGCTACAATAAAACCACCTATAAATCCAGGCCAAATTAAGCTTAAATTTCCATTACTGTACATGTAATATGCAGCACACATTAATAATAAAAGGCTGATTGCTGTTTTATTTACCGCACCATCAAGTGTCATTACACCACCACTTGTATTTGTTAAATTCTCAAATGTTTTTTTGTTTAAGGCTGGATTTCCTGATCTCATCATAATTGCTTGGGGTTTAGTTAGAACTAATTTATAGGCTAATATATTAAGTTTATTTCATTGCTTCAATGTAAAATAATATTTTTTAATAATAAATAAAATTTGAACAAATTTATAAATAATTATTAATCGTTAAACCTTTTGTAAAAAGGGAATATATATATTTGCAAACTAAACTTATTTATTAAAAAAAACTAACTATGTATAGTTTTTATTTAAAATAGTTATACATTTGCAGTTTAGAAATATATGAAATATCAAATTCAAAAAAAATTCACTATAATACTACTATTCATTAGTATCTCTGTTTTCTCTCAAAACTACACAATAAGTGGTTATGTTCAAGAAGAATCAAATGGTGAAAATTTAATTGGAGTGTCAGTATTTGACAAATCCTCCAATAAAGGAACGTCAACTAATCAATATGGATTTTATTCAATCACTCTACCAAAAGGAAAGTATGAAATATTATACTCATTTATAGGATTAAAAACTATAGAAAAATCAATAAATTTAGAAGAAAATACAAGAATAAATGTTTCATTAAAAGAGAATGCGACTCTAATAAATGAGATTGAAATAACAGAAGAAGGATTAGATAAAAATGTAGAGAAGACAAGCATGAGCCAAGTAAAACTAAAAATACAAAACATCAAATCTATTCCTGCAATACTTGGAGAAGTTGACGTACTAAAAGCCGCACAATTACTGCCAGGCATATCTGGAGGTGGAGAAGGAAGTGCTGGACTGTATGTAAGAGGTGGTGGCCCAGATCAAAATTTAGTATTACTAGATGAAGCAATAGTTTACAATGCAGCACATTTATTCGGATTCTTCTCTGTATTTAATGCAGATGCAATTAAAGATATTAATATTATAAAAGGTGGTATGCCAGCTGAATATGGAGGTAGATTATCATCCGTTTTAGATATTACAATGAAAGATGGAAACAATAAAGAATATCAAGCTGATGGAGGGATTGGTCTACTGTCCTCAAGAATGACCCTTCAAGGACCTATACAAAAAAATAAAAGTTCATTTATTATCTCTGGTAGAAGAACCTATATTGATGTTTTATCAAAACCGTTTTTAAATAAGAAAGATGAAGAAACAGGAGAACCGAATCCTTTTTCAGGGTCAGGGTATTATTTTTATGATCTTACTACAAAAATAAATTACAGAATATTAGATAAAGACAGATTGTTTCTGAGTGGATATTTTGGAAGAGATGTATTTAGTTTTGCTGATAGTGAAAGTGGATTTGGAATTGAGATTCCATGGGGAAACGCTACTACCTCATTAAGATGGAATCATTTATTTAACGATAAATTATTCATGAATACCTCTGCAATTTTTACAGATTACAGATTTGAATTTAATATTGCTCAATCAGATTTTGAATTAAAAATATTTTCTGGAATTAATGACTGGAACCATAAAACAGATTTCTTATATATTCCAAATCAGCAACATGAGATTAAATTTGGTTCTAATTTTACGTATCATATTTTTACTCCTGGTAATGCTACAGGAAGATCTGGTGAAGTAGTTTTTAGTCCTGATGAAATTTACAAACAGTACTCCAATGAAGGAGCGATATATATAAGTGATGATATTGAATTTAACGAACAACTCAAAATGAACATTGGATTACGATATTCTTCATTTCAACATAGTGGAGATATAAATCCTATTAGATTCCTAAAAAATGAGATTCAATTAGACACCAATAATCATTATAGACATATTGAACCTAGAATCGCATTAAGATATCGTTTAGATCTTAGTTCTTCAATAAAAGCTTCTTATTCTGAGAACTATCAATATGTTCACCTAGCTTCTACAGGGGCTGTTAGTCTACCAACTGACTTATGGGTTCCTAGTTCTGCAATAGTAGAACCTAAACATTCTCAACAATATGCTGCTGGTTATTTCAAAAATTTTAAAGATAATATGTATGAAACATCTCTAGAATTATATTATAAAGAAATGGAAAACCTTATTGAATATAAAGAGGGTATTCTTCCTGAAGACAACACAAATACAAGCAGTGATGATGCATTTACTTTTGGTAATGGAGAATCATATGGAATGGAAATTCTTCTAAAAAAGAATCAAGGTAAAACAACTGGATGGATTGGATATACATTATCTAAAACAACAAGATACTTTGATGAAATAAATGAAGGGACTCCTTACCCTGCTAAATATGACAGAAGACACGACATCTCAATAACAGGAACACATAAACTTACAGATTCATGGGATTTAAGTACTGTCTTTGTTTACGCAACTGGAAACTCCATTACTCTGCCTTCTGAAAGATATATAATTAACGGAAATATATACACTGAATTTACTTCTAGAAATGGATATAGAATGATTCCTTATCACAGATTAGATATTGGAGCTACTTATACCCCTAATAAGAAAAAGAATAAAAAATTCAAGTCTTCATGGAATTTTTCTATATATAATGTTTATAATAGAAAGAATCCATACTTTATATACCTAGGATTAGAAGATAATATTGAAAATGAAAACGGATCAATTCAAGATGGTAATTTAACACCAAAAGCATATCAAGTCTCTATATTTCCAATCTTACCATCCATTACTTGGAACTTTAAATTTTAACTATGAAAAGATATTTTCTATACTTTTTAACCATCTCTGTATTATTTTCTTGTAGAAAGGAAATATCAATAGATTTTCCATCTGTTCCAGAAAAACTAGTCGTAGAAGGATCTGTTGAACCTAGGTTTCCTCCTTATGTGATTTTAACAAGAAATCAAGGGTATTTTGAAACAATAGACAATTCTACCTATAATAATTTATTTGTTTCTGATGCTCAGATAATGGTTTTTAAATTAAATGATAATGAAATAATTGACTCAATAAGATTAAATCAAGAGATTGACACTATTCCTATCTACACTAACCTAGCTTGTCCTGAAAATTTTAGTCAGGAAGGATATCGATATAACTTACAAATAAAATGGAATGATGAATTAATTACATCAACAACAACAATTCCATACTCAACTCCTCTAGATTCAATATGGATTGAGGAAACAGAGAGTACTCAAGATAATCAATATAAATGTGATATAAACGCTAGATATTCTGATCCTGATACAATTGGAAACAACATTCTAGTAAGGAGTAAAAGAGTAGAGCATTGGAAAATAGATACACTTATAACTCCTCCAACACTTTCTAATGATAAAGACAATTCATTATTATTGGTAGATTGTGGTCCTGANATTCTTGCAAATGGAGANTCATTTGAAACNTACTTTCCAAGGCCAAGTGAACAAGGNGGGTTTCCAAGTGGTNNNTATAGAACTTTTAAATATAAAAAATATCAAGACACAANTACTATTGGACAAGATAGTATATTAATACCTGAAGATGTCGTATTAATAAAATTCTGTCAAGTTGATCTTGCTGCAATGAAATTTTGGAGAGGTGTAGTAAGAAACTCTACATCAGGTGCAAACCCTTTTTCAGAACCAATGAATCTATCAAGCAATATTAATGGTGGATTAGGATCCTGGACAGGATATGGCACAAGGTACTATCTTGTTCCAATATTAAAAGAGAGTGTAATTACAGAAGAATATTATCCAAATATATTGGATATATTTTAAGAAATAATTTATTATAATTACATATATTTGTGTACAACAAAACAAAATAAGATGAGTGAAAAATTAGAGAAAATTGAAGTACTTATTATAGGTTCTGGACCAGCAGGATACACTGCAGCTATTTATGCTGCAAGAGCTGACTTAAAACCAGTAGTAATTCAAGGACTACAGCCTGGAGGTCAACTTACAACAACAACAGATGTAGATAATTATCCGGGGTACGCAGAGGGTATTACAGGGCCAGAAATGATGGAAGATTTTAAGAAACAAGCGGAAAGGTTTGGTACAGATACTCGTTGGGGAATGGTAACGAAAGTAGATTTTTCTGAGAGACCTTTTAAGGTAGAAATAGACGAAAGTAAAAATGTTTTAGCTGAAACAGTTATTATTTCTACAGGAGCTTCTGCAAGATGGTTAGGAATAGAAGATGAAGAAAGATTAAATGGATATGGAGTGTCTGCCTGTGCAACTTGTGATGGATTTTTCTATAAAGGAAAAGATGTGGTAGTAGTAGGAGCTGGAGACACAGCTGCAGAAGAAGCAACATACTTAGCAAAAATGTGTAATAAAGTTACTATGTTAGTTCGTAGAGATGAGATGAGAGCTTCCAAAGCAATGCAACATAGAGTAATGAAGACAGAAAACCTAGAAATTTTATTTAACCATGAAACGAAAAGTATAAATGGAGAGGCCGGGCCTATTGGGGTAGAAAGTGTAACAGCTGTTAATAACCAAACAGGAGAAGAAACTATAGTACCTTGTTCTGGATTTTTTGTAGCAATTGGTCACACTCCAAATTCTTCATTATTTAAAGGACAATTAGATATGGATGAAAACGGATATCTAAAAATTGAAGCAGGAACTTCCAAAACAGAAATCCCTGGAGTATTTGCTGCTGGAGATATTGCTGACCATGTATACCGACAAGCCGTTACCTCAGCAGGAACAGGATGTATGGCAGCTTTAGACGCAGAAAGATTTTTAGCTGATAAAGAATAAAATTCTTTTATATTAGAATTAAGAAAAAAATCTTATGGTGATGGTCCTCATAAAGGTTCAGGATTTTCGCCATAATTTGCAGAAATTACTGAAGTAAATTTACTTGGTGTGAATGTAAATATTCTTCAAAATTAGGAATGTGTGATGGATTTCAAGGAAATTTATAAAAAAATCCAGTGCTAACACTGGATTTTTAGTAGTTACTCATAAGCCGGATTCTGTTTCCAAAATGGATCTATCATTTATCTAGGATAAAAATTACTTTTTACCTCTATCTGCCTACCCTCTAAGTTGACCGAGAAAGCCTCAAACCTTAGTTTACATGGCATTGCAAGACATAGAGTTTACCTGATTTCACTACAGCCGAACTGTACTTGCTTTCTGTTGCACTTGTCCGCTCCTCACGGAGGACGGATGTTATCCGCTATGTTTCTCTACCTTGTCCGGACTTTCCTCTTCCTAAAAAGGAAGCGATAGAATCCGTAACTACTATCAGCAAAAATACATAATTAGATGTAAGTATTATAACTTTAGATATAAGACTAATTAATTACATTTGCCACAATGAAATTTAGAATATTTAAAAAAGACAAAAATTCTAATGCTAGATTAGGGGAATTTGAAACAGCACATGGCAAAGTAGAAACTCCAATATTTATGCCAGTTGGTACTGCTGGAACAGTAAAAGGAGTTCATCAACACGAAATATTAGAAGATACAAAAGCTCAAATAATCTTAGGAAATACATATCATCTTTATTTACGACCAGGATTAGATGTCATAGAATCTGCCGGTGGAATACATAAATTTATCGGATGGGATAACCCCCTACTAACCGACTCTGGAGGATATCAAGTCTATTCACTTTCTGGTAAAAGAAAAATAATAGAAAAAGGTGTTACTTTCCAATCTCATATTGATGGATCCTATCATTTATTTACTCCTGAATATGCAATTGATATACAAAGAACTATAGGTGCAGATATTATTATGGCATTTGATGAGTGTACACCTTACCCTTGCGATTACGATTACGCAAAACGTTCGATGCATATGACTCATAGATGGCTAAAAAGATGTTGTGATAGATTTGATTCTACAGAAGAAAAATATGGATATGAGCAAACATTTTTTCCAATCGTTCAAGGAAGTGTATATAAAGATCTAAGACTTCAATCTGCAGAAAAAATTGCCTCTTTTGAAAGAGAAGGAAATGCAATTGGAGGATTATCTGTTGGAGAGCCACATGAAATGATGTACGAAATGACAGATATTGTCTGTTCTGTATTACCAAAAGATAAACCAAGATATTTAATGGGAGTTGGAACTCCATCAAATTTATTGGAGAACATATCACTTGGTATTGATATGTTTGACTGTGTAATGCCTAGTAGAAATGCACGAAATGGCATGCTTTTCACATCAGAAGGAACTATTAATATAACGAATAAAAAATGGGAAAAAGATTTTTCTCTTTTAGATTCAAACGGAACTTCTTATGTTGATAAAACCTACACAAAAGCATATGTTCGTCATTTATTTAAAACAAATGAACTTCTAGGAAAGCAAATAGCTACCTTACACAATATTCGTTTTTATTTGTGGTTAATGAATGAATCACGAAACAAAATAAAAGATGGTACTTTTACATCTTGGAAAAATAAAATAGTTAAAAAACTTGACTTACGGATATAAATGAATAAGATTGATAGATATATTATAAAAAAATTCTTAGGAACTTTTTTCTATAGTTTACTATTACTTCTCCTTGTTGTAACAGTAATTGATTTTTCGGAAAAGATTGATGATTTTATTCAGAACGACTTAAGTTTTTTTACCATAATGTCTGAATATTATTTACATTTTTTACCCTATTTTTCAAATTTATTTTCACCCTTATTTATTTTTATCTCAGTAGTTTTCTTTACTTCAAGACTTGCTGATAACTCCGAAATAATTGCTATTTTTAATAGTGGAATGAGTTTTAAAAGATTCCTCAGACCATTTATTATCTCGGCAATTTTCTTGTCAATTTTATCTTTTATCTTAGGAAGTTATGTTATTCCAATTTCAAACAAATATCGAATAGATTTTCAGAATAAATACTTAAAATCTCAAAAGCAAATACTTAAAAAAAATATTCATGTACAAAAAACAAAAAACCATTACTACTATCTGGAAGGATACAATAAGAAACGAAATATAGGTTATAAATTTTCTGTGGAGAATTTTGAAAATGGAAAGTTGATAAACAAACTACGAGCCAATTATATTCAGTGGGATGAAGAAACAAAAAAATGGACTTTAAATAAATACGAAATCAGAACTTTTCATAAAGATGGAGAAACTCTAAAGATTCGAGAAAAAACTGATACCACACTTATGCTCTTTCCATCTGATTTTATAGTTCAGATAAACCTAGCTGAAACCATGAACCTAAACGAACTTAATAAAACTATAGAATCGGAAACTATAAAAAGTTCTGGGAAAGCAAAATTTTATAAAATTGAAAAACATAAAAGAATTGCCTTTCCGTTTGCAATTATAATTCTTACAATAATTGCTGTGTCATTTTCTAGTAAGAAGAAAAAAGGTGGGATTGGTACTAATATGGGATTAGGGCTCCTTATTAGTTTTTCATATATTTTATTTTTTCAGTTTTCCTCTACCTTATCTATAAATGGAAATCTTGAGCCTTTCATAGCGGTTTGGATTCCTAATATATTATATGTTTTCTTAGGTGTCTTACTTTTAAGAAAAACTCAAAATATCTAATTTCTAATAAGTTTCTTATACTTAATCCTTGTAGGAGCGACATCTCCCAGTCTTTTCTTACGATTTTCTTCATAATCAGAAAACCCACCTTCAAAATAATACACTTGAGAATCTCCCTCAAAAGCTAAAATATGTGTACAAATCCTATCCAAAAACCATCTGTCGTGAGAAATAATTACCGCACAACCAGCAAAGTTTTCTAATCCTTCTTCTAAGGACCTTAAAGTGTTTACATCCAAGTCATTTGTAGGCTCATCCAGTAAAAGTACATTTGCTTCTTGTCTTAAAGTCATAGCAAGGTGTAGCCTATTTCTTTCTCCTCCAGAAAGAACACCAACTTTTTTATTTTGGTCGGAACCATTAAAATTGAATTTTGCTACATAAGCTCTGGAGTTCATTTTCTTTCCTCCAACCTCAACTAATTCTTGTCCGTCAGTAATTTGTTCCCAAATTGTTTTATTCACATCTATATTGACATGTTGCTGGTCTACATAAGCAATTTTCACCGTTTCTCCTACCTTAAAAGATCCTGTATCAGATTTTTCTTGATTCATTATCATTCTGAAAAGGGTTGTTTTACCAGCTCCATTTGGTCCAACAATTCCTACTATCCCAGCAGGAGGAAGTTTGAAGTTTAAATCTTCATATAACAACTTATCACCAAAAGACTTGCTTACACCCTCCGCATCTATTACATTATTTCCTAATCTGGGACCAGGGGGAATATACAATTCTAATTTTTCCTCTTTCTCTTTTCCTTTTTCAGAAAGTAAGTTTTCATAATTACTTAATCTTGCCTTGGATTTCGCATGTCTACCTTTTGGAGTCATACGTACCCATTCTAATTCTCTTTCTAAAGTTTTTCTTCTTTTACTTGCTGATTTTTCTTCTTGTTTTAATCTCTTTGATTTTTGATCTAACCAAGAAGAGTAATTCCCCTCCCAGGGGATTCCTTCTCCTCTATCTAATTCTAGAATCCACCCCGCTACATTATCTAAAAAGTATCTATCATGNGTAATTGCAATTACCGTTCCTTTATATTGCTGAAGATGATGCTCTAACCATTGCACTGACTCGGCATCTAAATGGTTAGTTGGCTCATCAAGTAATAAAATATCTGGTTCTTGTAAAAGTAATCTACAAAGTGCAACTCTTCTTTTCTCACCTCCAGAGAGATGTTTTATACTTGCATCTGAAGGAGGGCATCTAAGAGCATCCATTGCAATATTTAGTTTAGTTTCTAAATCCCAAGCATTACAGGCATCAATTTGATCTTGCAGAATTCCTTGCTTTTTCATCAATTTCTCCATCTTATCTGCATCTTCATAATACTCAGGAAGTCCAAAAAGATCATTTATTTTATTGTATTCTTCTAAAATTTCCACTTGCTCTTTTGCTCCTTCTTTTACAATATCCATTACCGTTTTTGTATCATCTAATTTTGGTTCTTGCTCCAAATAACCAATTGTATGTTCTCCTTTAAAATGAACATCTCCTTGAAATTTTTTTTCTACACCAGCAATTATCTTTAAAAGAGTTGATTTTCCAGAACCATTCAGTCCAATAATACCAATTTTAGCACCATAGAAAAAGGAAAGGTAAATATCTTTCAATACTTGTTTGTTATTATTGTTGAAGGATTTAGAAACCCCTACCATTGAGAAAATGATTTGCTTATCTTCTGACATATTATTTTATTTTTAGATTACAAATATAAATTTTAATTTAGATGATAGCAGAACAATTATTTCAATATTTGAAATAATTTGCCTTGCGTAGCATCTCTTTCTTCTAATCTTTTTTCTACCAAATNTTTTACTTCAAAGTTTTTCAATCCATATATTGGATGAATTAACATACGAGCAGGAGATTCACTAAAAAATCGNTCTACAATAATATTCGGATTTAATAGTTCCAGAAAATCTACTATCAAATCTATGTACTCCTCTAACTCCATAAAAGTGAACATCTCAGGAGTATTCTTAAACTGATGAGCCATCATGGTATGTTTTACAATTTGCAAATGATGAATTTTTAATGTATTGATCGGAAGCTCAGAAACCATCCTAGCATGATCCAACATATCTTCTTTTGTTTCTCCTGGTAACCCTAAAATTAAATGCCCTCCTAAATGCAAACCTCTACCTTTTGCTCTGTTATAAGCATCTATTGCTTCTTCATGAGTTTGGCACCTATTAATTAGTTCTAATGTCTCATTTTTGGTTGACTCTAAACCAAATTCCAGCTTAATAAAATGACCCTTACTAGCTAATTCTTCCAAATAATCCAATACCTCATCTTTTATACTATCTGGTCGTGTAGCGATAACTAAACCAATCACATCTGGATGTGACAAAGCTTCTTCATACATTCTTTCTAAATCAGGAAGTGGAGCGTAAGTATTTGTATACGCCTGAAAATATGCTAAATATTTCTGAGCTTTATATTTCTTAGAGAAGAACTCTATCCCCTCTNTAATCTGAACTTTTATTGGTTTTATTGGTTTGCAATAATCTGGATTAAAAGTATTATTATTACAATAAGTACAACCTCCTACTCCTTTACTTCCATCTTTATTTGGGCAAGTAAATCCTGCGTCTATTGACACTTTTTGCACTCTACCGTTAAACTTCTTTCTAATAAAAGAAGAAAAATCATTATATCTTTTTTGTTTTTCCATAATTTGTGTCAAAAATAAAATAATAAACTAGTATTTTTTTCGTATTCAAAGAATATTTTATAAACTTGTAACGAATTTTATTTCTATATGTCAGAGAAGAAAATACTATCTTTCGAGAAAATTGGATACACAAAAGATGTTCCTGAAGCATCTGATTTAGATAATTTTGAAACAATCTCGGTAAAAATAAAATCAGGAGAAACAATAACTCTTTACAGAAATAAATTGGAAAAAGAAGAATTTGATGAAATCTCTGATTTTAGTAAAAGCTGGAACATCTTTAATTCTCATCTAGATTAGAGGGGGTCTTTCTGCTTTGTAAAATATCATGTAATTTAGTAATTCGATCACTGGCGCTATGTTCAAAACACCAAGGAAATATAGCATGAACAAATACTTGTAAAGATATCAAAATTAATTTTATTCCAAAACTACATGCTTTAAAAAAATGCTCAAAATAAGTTTCTCCAATTTTATTTGGATGATGTTTAAAAATATTTTTCATTTTATAAAATTTCTGATAGTGAGAAAGTATCTTTTAATCTTATTCCTTTTTCTGTTTTTTGTAGAGAACAGCACTCACTATAGTTATCGTGTTGCAAAAATATAATGTATTCTCTTTCTGCCGCCTCATTTAAGAATTTTTCTTTTTCCGTAAGTGTTACAAGTGGTTTAGTGTCATACCCCATTACATAAGGTAAAGGAATATGTCCTGAACTAGGCAATAAATCTGCTGCAAATACAATGGTTTTATCTTTATAAGTAATGTGAGGTATCATTTGAGCTTCTGTGTGTCCGTTTACAAATAATGCGTCAAAATCATTAAAGATATTCTTTTCATTTTCCACAAAATTAAGATGACCAGATTCCTCAATTGGAATAATATTATCTTTTAAAAAAGAAGCCTTTTCTCTATCATTAGGATCAGTGGCCCACTTCCAATGATCTTTATTAGTCCAATACTTTGCATTTTTAAATGCCATTTCAAATCCAGTTTTATCTTTATTCCATTTTACACTTCCACCGCAATGATCAAAATGTAAGTGAGTAAGGAAAACATCAGTAATATCATCTGCAGAAAATCCATGTTTAGAAAGAGAAGACTGTAAATTTATATCTCCATGCAAATAATAATGTTTCAGAAATTTATCATCTTGTTTATCTCCTATTCCATTATCAATCAAAATTAATCTATCCCCATCTTCAACTAATAATGAACGCATAGCCCAGGNGCATAAATTATTTTCATCCGCCGGATTTGTTCTGCTCCACAAAACTTTGGGAACTACTCCAAACATTGCTCCTCCATCTAATTTGAAATATCCTGTATCTATTGTGTACAACTGCATGTTAGTAATTTTTAGTTCTACAAATGTAAGAAATGATATTTATCTTTAATTTAGTTTCAGAAATTATTTGAAAAATGAATATACATTTAATTGCTATTGGAGGGAGTGCCATGCACAATTTAGCTCTAGCTCTTCATCATAAGGGATATAAAATTTCTGGTTCGGATGACGCTATTTTTAGTCCTAGTAAAGAAAGGTTATCAAAATACGATTTACTGCCTAAAAAAATGGGATGGTTTCCTGAAAAGATAACAAAAAATTTAGACGCTATCATCTTAGGCATGCATGCCAGAATTGATAATCCTGAATTAATAAAGGCGAATGAATTAGGAATTCCAATTTATTCGTATCCAGAATATATATTTGAGCAATCCAAAAACAAAAAGAGAGTAGTAATTGGAGGAAGTCATGGAAAAACTTCAATTACAGCAATGATTTTGCATGTATTACAAAGTTTAAATATTGATTGTGATTATATGGTTGGTGCACAATTAGAAGGTTTTGATACCATGGTAAAACTAACTCTTCAAGCTCCAATTATTATTTTGGAAGGTGATGAGTATCTAAGTTCTCCTATTGATAGGCGTCCAAAATTTCATTTATACCAACCACATATTGCTGTTTTAAGTGGAATTGCTTGGGACCATATAAATGTATTTCCTACTTTTGAAATGTATGTAGATCAGTTCCGGATTTTTAAGAATATGGTGAAAGACACTTTGATTTACTGCTCTGAAGATGAAGAAATTGATAAACTTGCAAAAGAGGAATCTAAATGTAAGTTAGTTCCTTACTCAACTCCAGAACATAAAATTAAAGAAGGTGTAAGTTCAATAGAAGGAACAGAACTATTAATTTTTGGAAATCATAATTTACAAAACCTAAATGCCGCTAAATTAGTTTGTAATGAATTAGAAATTTCTGATACTGATTTCTATAAAGAGATATCTACATTTATAGGAGCTTCCAATAGATTAGAATTAGTAAGAAACACAAATACCTCTGCTGTTTATAAGGATTTTGCCCATTCTCCATCTAAACTAAAAGCTACTTCTTCAGCAATGAAAAAACAATTTCAAGAAAGGAAATTAGTTGCTTGTATGGAGTTACATACCTTTAGTAGTCTGAATGAAGAATTTCTGAAACAATATACAGGATGTATGGACGAACCTGATACGGCTATAGTTTATTTTAACCCAGAAGCAATAGCACATAAAAAATTAGACCCTATCAGTAAAGAGCAAGTTCATACTGCTTTTGGAAGAGAAAATTTATTAGTCTTTACAAATTCAATAGAATTAGAAGAATATTTAAAATCTTTAAATTGGAACAATAAGAATTTACTAATGATGAGTTCTGGAACTTTTGATGGAATAGAATTTGGGGAATTAATTATATAATTCTACTGTGGGTATAAAAGAACAGCGCCGGCCACAAACGATTAATCGAACATAGGTTTAATTATTAAAAAATATAAGGCCATCCATAGTAACGGCAGCAGGGCCAACCAAGCCCACCAAGAAAAAACAAGATATAGAAGAATAAACGAAAGGTAGAGCCACCACGGCGCCCTCCTCCATCCCTCAGAAAACATCTCTTTTATTTGAATAAAGGGATTCTTAGTTTTGGATGGAGTATAATCTGGCCGTAAATTTTTATAGAGAAAAAACAAAAGAATAAACACACCAATGCCCCAAATATAAAACCATATATTAGCATAATATGGGAATTCAGAGCTCAATCCGGGATCTGTCATTGATCCTGTAGTCTGATCACTAACTTTTTCAACAACTGGAAAGGAAGCAAAAGATGATTTTGATATCATTAGAAGTATAATAAAAATAAACCTTTTCATATGTTTTTTTACAAATCTAAACAAGAAAAGTTAAAATATTATGCTAAGCATAATAAATCAGTTTTCCTTTATTAGTTTTGTAATATGAAGAATTACCTTCTAATTATATCAATATTATATGCTTCTTCTGTTGTTTCTCAGAAAACAGAACAATATTCAGGAATTATAACTTTAGAAAATGGAACTCCACTAATGTTTGAAATGGAATTTATACAAGATAAAGGAATGGTAAACGGATTTTCAATAACTGGAAAAGGAACTCCTGACGAAACAAAATCAGATGTAAGTGGAATCTTTAACAAGAATACCAAAACTTATAAATTAAAAGAAACTCAAGTCCTATCAACAAATTCAGAGGCAGACCTTAATACATTCTGTTATATTAATATGGAAATTACTGAAAAAGGGAAGCTCTCTCTTAAAAGATATGAAGGAAAATTTACTGGATATTTTACAAATGGAGATACATGTGCTAGTGGAAAAATTATCCTTATGGAAAAAGAAAAACTAGAAATAAAAGTAGAGAAAATAAAGAAAAAGGTAGAAAAGAAAATAGAAAAACAGAAAAAAGAAGAAATAAATGTGCTGTCTACAAAAATACTGAAAGATGGTGACGACATGCTTATTAACTGCTATTCTGATAAGATAACTATATATATATGGGATGCAAACCAAGAAGATGGAGATAAGATAAGTTTGATAGTAAACGGTAAATATCTACTGGAAAACTATACTACAAAAAGAAAAAGAAAGAAAATAAAATACAAACTTAATGAAGGAGAAAGTATAATTGAAATTACAGCAACAAATTTAGGAAGTACTCCACCAAACACTAGCCGAATTGAAATAGTTGATTCAAAAACAAAATACCCTATAATAACTCAACTAGAATTAAACAAAACAGCAGTTATAAAGATTATGAAGTAGATTGCTGCTTTCTTCTATAAATAAATATTCCAATTACACTGACTATTCCTACAAAGATAGTTCCAATTATCCAAAACATTCTTTTTCTGTCTTTCTCCTTCTGTTTTTCTAATAAAATATTATTATAAAATGTGTTATGATAACCTATTGTTACATCAGAATTATTCTTCCATTCACCCTTTATTTCCGCAAAAGAATCAAATGGAATATTTCTAGAATAACTTTTGTTTTTATCAGTTAATTCGTAGGAAATACTATCAACTAATCTTCCTTTATTGTCATACAAATATAACTCCTCAGAAACAGATGAAATCTTAAAATCTATTTTCTGATAATTCACTTCCTTTAACTTCTCTTGTATTTCATTTTTATGGAACACAACAAAATTATCCTTTTTTATATCCATATTTTGAACAGTAAATTGATTTTTATTTTTATCAATTATTGTCCATCCTTCTAAATTCAAATCCTCTTGTTCTTGGTTGTATATTTCAAAACAATCATTATAATAATCAATCTCATTAAAAACAATATTCCTATCAGATTCCTTATTTCTTTCAAATTGTATATTTATTATTAATTCTGAATCTCTTGGATTAGAAATAACATTAGATTCAAAACCACTATAAATAAATCCTATATTTGCATGAATAGAAATAGGCACATCAATTTGATTGTAAAACACTCCATTAAACTCAACTCCACTTAGCGGATTATTATTTAAATAAATCATTCCATTCTCTGGATTTTTAATATTTATTGTTAACTTATATTCGGAAGATAAATGGAATTTCTTTTTTAATTGACTCCAAAGTGAATTATCTCTTTTTAGTGCAAAATACTTTAACTGGTCTACTTCTTTCTGCCACTTTATCATATCTCCTTGATATGTTTGAAATCTCTTTCTATTATTAAAATGATACACCATCTCATCTTTGTACATTGTTTCAAAATAGTTAATCTTCCTCTGAACAGAATCTGTACTTAAATTTGTATGTAATAAGTAACTTGTCTGATTAATAAAATAATCTTTAAATTCTTTATTCATCAGAAGATTTCTGAGTAAAAATGTGGTCCAAGTTGGATTATACCATTTTGTTTTTGTTAGAGATGTAAAATCTTCTAAGAGTGTAGAGTTATAATCTCCCCATCCTAAGTCTGTATCATAAAATATCCATCTGAATCTTCCATCTAAAGAATCTGACCTCCAAAAGCGTATATTCCCTCTAGAATCCGTATTTCCAATATATATTTGATGAATCCAAAAATTTGCGAAATTCTCCACATCCATTATGGTTTTAACATGCTCATAATTTTCAGAATCTTTTAAATTATTATCTTCTATGAAATCTAACAACTGATTATATTTTACAACAGATCCTTCTTCAACCTTATTATAAGCTTGCAACATGTCTACCCCTTCTATACCACAATCATAATTATTATCGATATAATATTCGTTAAGTTTCTCTCTAATATTATAGACTCCCCAATATTCTGAATTTACAAATAAATGTGATGGTTGATTTGCTTGTACATCCAACCCAGATTCTGATGCTATAGTTGTTGAAAGAACATCTTTAAATCTAGTTTTCTTATAATCATTTCCTGAGTGACGTAAGATAATTTGTTTGTATTTTTTCTTTCCTTGATTGAAAACATCAGCTTTTAATCTTGAATTACCATATAGTTTCCTTGCAATAATTCTGATAGATTTTTCAGGATAATAAATTGTCATACCACCAAAAATCCTAAAACCTGCATCTTGACTAATAATGCGTTTCTTATGTTTATTAAAGAGTTCAATAAAAACTTCTTTTTCCATCTTCTTAGAATAGTTTGACCTTAACATTACATGTAAGTTAGTGTCGTAATAAGCGTTTGGACCATGAACATATATTCCTGAGATAGAATCATATAATGACTTCTTGGAAATTGTAAGAGCAACAACATTAAAGTCAGTTTTAAAACCAATAAAAAAACTTTTACTTCCAAGTTTAATTACAGAGTCATTTTTGTAAAGAGCAAAAGATAAAGTAGTGTTCTTATCAATTAACATAGGACCTCTATACACACTACTTCTTCTATTTAAGTTGTTCTGAAATGCATATAAAATCCTTCCTTCTGATGTGTCAATTTCTAGATAAAAAGGAGCATCATAAAAACCAGCATCATGAGAAAATTTTATTTGCTGTTGAGAATACAACAACGAGCAATAAAACATTAAAAAAATACTAATCCACTTATTCATCTGAAGTATATAAAATTAATTTATCTCCAATTGACAGATGATCAGAAGATAAATTATTCCACTCTTTTATATCCAAAACCTTTAGTCCATATTGTTTTGCAATTCTATTTAGGTAATCTCCTTTCTTAACAACATAAATTTCTTTTCTCTTATTTTCTAATATTTTAAACTCTATCCTTCTATCCCTTTCGTCTCCATATTTTTCCATTCGGGAACCATACCCTTTAAAAGTAATGTTTGTCATATCCATTTCCTTATCTTTCAAGTAATTGTAAATTCTTTCTGCCCTGAGATGAGAAATATTATCATTAACAAAATCATCGCCTGTCTCTTTATCAGCATGCCCACCTATTTCTATCTTTATTCCTTGTTCTGATTTGAGAATCATAAGAATATCATTTAATACTAATTTATCCTTTTGGTTAATGATTGTACTATTCTTTTGGAATTTAACCTGATAAGAAATGCTCGATATATTAAATTCAATTCTTCGGTTTTTAGCATGCTTCTCTTCTGTACACCATACTCCTTCAACACATTCGTTAAGAGGGAACTCTTCTCCAAAACCTTTATAAGAGAGTTGAGATGTATCAACACCTTGAAGAATTAGATAGTCTTGAACACTTTTCGCTCTTTTCTCAGATAATAGTAAATTTTGAGATTTCTCTCCCTTTACATCAGTATGACCAGCAATCTCAATATCTAAGTAATTATTTTCTTTTAACATAGCTGCGTATTCATCCAGAAAAGTAGATACTGAAGGTGGTAAATCAGAAATGTTTGAAGGGAATAAAACACTAATTTTTAAAGATTTTAATTCGTCATTATTATTCTCAACAACCACATCATTTGCACGTTCGTCTTCATAACAAGGGCAAATCTCATTCTTAATTTCTGTAGGAATTTTATATTTCTCTATTGGCTGGAAATCTCTTATTGCATTTCTTATCCTATCATATCCTCTAGTCCAATTATCTGCACAATCTTCCCAATAATGTAAACTACTTTCAGTATTAAAATCACAGAATTGCTTTAATAATACTGCGGAAACAAAACCAGATTGATGCCATCCGTTCCAACAATGTAAATAAACTGGACCGATATCTTGATTGATGATAGAGTTATAAGTAAACATCAAAATACTATCTAATGATGAAGAGGTATTTCCACCTAATTGATAATACTTTAAGGTGTCAGGATTTTCTGCGTTTACCAAAAAAGAAGGAGCAGTTTTAAAATTCTCTGTATATAGATAAACCGAAGTAGAGAAACCATTTTTCAATAAATTATTCAGACCATCCATTGGTAGAGGGTTTTTATTGTTTCTCTTGTCTGATCTATGATAATAATTATTCCCTCCTCCTCTGTAAGCTATTCCATGTAAAATAACTCTAAAATTTCTGGTTCCATATAGATCTTCAAATCCATTTCCCCGATTATCAGTAATCTTATCCTGAACACAATTTACTTTATACCTTAATTTATATTTATTTATCTTTTCTAATAATGGTGTGATTGTATCAACCAGAATAGAGTCTGAGATAAGAACTGAATCTTGAGAATAGGAAATAGATAATTGAAAAGAAAAAACAAGAAGTAGGAATAATCTGCACATGATATAATAAATTTTAGGATTATTACAAAATTAATATTAAAACGGATTTTCTTGTTTCAGTTTATTATTGCTTTAGAAAGGTTGTTAACATCTAAGTTTTAATTTCTTTCCAAAAAAAGGGACTTATCAAATACGACAAATAGAGTAGAATGTGGCCTACTTATTTGCTAACATAAAAAAAAACCCTAAATCACTAGATAACAAGGGTTTTTATAAGTGACTCTGGAGGGAGTCGAACCCCCAACCTCCTGATCCGTAGTCAGGTGCTCTATCCAATTAAGCTACAGAGCCAAAATTTTCGCAAATATATCTACAGAAAACAAATATCCTTTAGATAAAGTAGGCAGCATCTAAAATTATTGTATTTCTAG
Organism: Flavobacteriales bacterium; assembly: GCA_002710495.1. GTDB lineage: Bacteria > Bacteroidota > Bacteroidia > Flavobacteriales > BACL11. Next base: position 53,651 of record PAKE01000003.1, on the reverse strand, counting down.
TTTTAGTCCGTAAATTGTTAAATCTTTCTTCAAATTAATCATATCTAAAAAAGAACCACTCTTAATAATACTTTTTCCTTTATAGTGAGTAATATATGCTAATTGTTCCGATTGAAGTGGAGTTAAATTACAAACCAAAACCAAACAATCAATTACATAGTCAAAATCGTTAAAATTATCATTTAATAAAATTAATGATTTGGTTTTTATATTTGTCTTATTTTTGTGTGAAGAAAATTCTGGTGTGTATTCCATAATAATTATTTTTTATCAAATTTAACTTTATTCTCTTCGCCTCTAATCAATCTTTCAATATTTTTTTGATGAGTTATCAACGTAAGAATTGAAACAAAGACTGAGAATAGCTCTAAAGATGCATTTACATCTTTTTCATCTAAAACAACAAATATAACAAAAGGAAATGCAAGAGAAGCTAAAACAGATCCTAAGGAAACATATTTACTAATTAAGAATACAATTACAAAAACTACAATTGACACAATTGCAGCTATCGCATTCAGTCCAATTAACAACCCTAAAAGAGTTGCTATCCCTTTTCCACCTCTGAACCCAGTATAGATTGGAAATAAATGACCAATAACTGCAGCAATGCCTAGAGCAAGTTGAATTTCAAATTGAGAAGAAGTTACTGTTTCTGTGAACGGATTACATCCATCTGTAATAAAATAAATATAATTTACAGATATCCAACCCTTGAAAACATCCATCATCAATACAGGAATACCAGCCCCTTTTCCTAAGACTCTGAAAGTATTTGTAGCTCCTGCATTTCCACTTCCATACTCTCTTACATCTTTATTATAAAAAGTTCTCCCTACCCAAACTGCTGAGGAAAAAGAACCTGTTAGATAGGCTAAAATCAAAAATAATATATGTTCAGTATTTAACATTCTAAGTTTGCGAATATAATAATTAATCTATCTTTCTCATTTCTTTTTCAAAGTCTTCCATTCTGTCCTCATCATTACAAAACTTAAATATGTAAGGAGATTCTCCTTTCCCTTCCTCTGCTCTTCTCTTTTTAGGTTTCATTTCAATTAGCAAATTATTAAAGTCATCTGAATCTGAAAGTGGATCTGAACTTCTATAGGAGTACATTGTATTGTTCTCATATTCAAAGAAATAAACATCACCATCACCAGTTTTTAATAATATAGTTAATACATCCATACCTCCTTTTTTACTTAACCTTACCCATCCATCCATTACTGTATTTAATTGATTTTGGTAAATATTACCTACACCAATCTTACCCTTACTTATATATGCTTGATGTTTGTCGCTCCACACTAAAGTAATATCCGTAAAAGTTATTGTTTTATCAAGTTCTTTCGGTAGATCTTTAAATTCATCTAATGCTTCAATATCAAACATTAATTCTTCAGATCTTGATTTTCCAACTAATCTGGAAAGAGTTTTACTATAGAATTCTCGAAAAACAAAATCGGTTCCTAAAGATGATTGCAAGATGTCCTCTGCCATTAATGAAAGAGCATCCTCATTGAACATAAAATCTAATATTAAGAACATATGCAGTTCCGTTTTATTGTCTTTTTCATCTCGATTAACAAAACCAATACTCTTCATTTTTAACTGACCAAAATCCATATTTAGATCAATTTTCCCTTCCGCATTTGACTTGCAAGTATTTTCATTTATTATAAAGATGTTAGATAGAGAATCTTCACCTTGTATCACAAAAGATGAAGTTCTTTTATTATAACTCAAATACGTATTTGCAGAAACTATTTCAACATCAATGGGTCTTTTTTTCATACTTAGAAATGAAGTGTACATATGAGGAGATTCCAAGTTCATCAAAATTCCTGATGACAATTTATCTCCTTCATCATTTCTTAGCAGAGTATCCAGTTTAAACTTGATCAGTTTTGGATTTATCTCTGATTTAAATCCTACCCATTCTTCTGAAATTAAATCACATTTATTGTCTATTTTAAAGAATCCATCAAAAGTTAATAACCTCTTTGATGCACGTAAATTTACATCTCCTTTAAAAATAAACTTGGATCCAATATTAAAAACTTCATTATTCCCAACTGATCCAACAGCAACAGTAGAATCTGCGTCGTTTACAGAAATTTCATTAAAGAAAATAAATTTATCCTTTCCATTTACATCTTTATAAGTGTAATTTCCGTTAGCGGTGTATTTATTACCTCCATCAATATTTACGCTTGCATTGGTGAATTCATGATGTTTTGTAGCAGTATTTGCTAAAATTCTGGAAGATGTAATGGTAGGAATGAACGCATTTTTCTCTACAATAAAACCTTCATTAGAAGGATAAATAGCAGCGTCTGCGACCAATATTTCATTTACTCCTTGTACACTTATTATATTATCTTTTATGTTAAAAGTAGATGTTTTGGCAATAAAGGAAAGAGAATCTTGTTTAGGATGTAAAGATACAAATTTTGATCCTCCTAAAGATTCATCTAAATCTCCTAAAGTTAATAATTCTTCATCCATATCCCAATGAAATTTATCAACATAACAAATATATTGATTTGCTAGAAGCTCTAAAGTAGAGCCTCTTCCATTAGAAAAGAAATCACCCGTTCTATCCTTTAAATCAATATGTGTTTTTAAATTATTAGCCTTAAAAGAGATTTCTTTTTGCTCGGTAAATCCTGTTAAATTAGCAGTATCTGCCGCAAACCAATTTGCATTATAAGAAAACAATTTTGATTCCATTTCTAAATTTTCTAATGACATAGCGCCTTCTCCTGTTAATCCTGTAGGTCTTAATACAACATTCCCATCAAAACTAGCTAGATTATTATAAAAATTAAATGGTTTTTGCATCTTACTTACTTTGTATCTTTCGTTATAGGGCTGGTAAAGTCCAAAAGCTTCCGTGTTATCAACTTGGGGGAATTCAATTCCAAGTTCTACTTTAGTTAGCAAGAAATCCTGCGTAAACAATGCAGTAGAATCTGGAAAGAAATAGATCTCTTCAGATTTTGTTGTTGAATTCAGATATTCAAAATCACCGCTTCCTTTAAGACCTTCGTTACTTAGATATATATCGTTAAAATACTTAGATTTTCCACCATACATTTCATACCCTTCAGTAGGGGTTCTAGTTTTAAACCCTAAAGAATAATCTCTCATCATAGTAAGAGTATCCTGAAATATTGGAAATATATTTGCAGATTCAAAAGTGCCAGGAAATCTTAGTCCTTTACCATCAAACCTTTCCAAACTATCAATCTCAAAAGTATCTAAATGAAAAGAAAAATTTTCTCGATTATAGACTCCTCCGAAAGTTGATGGTTTGTCGTAATATGCATAAGAATCATCAAAACTCTTGAAAATTGGGAATTGTGGAAAACTATCTTTTCTGATTCCAGATTTATTTGTTGGCTCATCAATTCTTAAATCACCTGTAACTGATTGAATAACTGTTTGTATTCTTACTAATCTTTTCTCTCCATATTTATCAAACTGATAGGGTTCTATAGGCACTGAAAGTTGCACAGAATCAATTTGTTTTAAGTCAATTCTAAAATCATCATACTTAAAATTAAAATCTTGCCCATACAAAACAAACCTTTCATTACCTACAGAAACTCTTCCAGAAAAATCAAAATCTCTATTTTTTTTCACCTTAATATTGCTATTATATGGCTTAATATAAACCTTCCGAGTATTACTCAAATGAATAGATTCTACTCCGTTAATATTTAGATCTTTTGTAGATATATTTAATCTTGAATTTATAATCATATTATTACCTAAAATATCTGTAACTTCTGACTTAAAACGAATAACATCATAATCCGCAAGTTGAAGTCTGGCATTTATGTAATTATACAGTTTCTCTTGTACTTCAACTCTATTTGTAGATACATCATAAAACAAAAATCCTTTATTTGATAAATTCATTAAATATGGCTCAATCTGATGTAATGGATATCCTGCATAATCAGCAAATTCTGCAGATGAAAAATTAGTACTTCCAGAACTCTTTACAAAATTACTAACTCTCATTAATGGATTCACTTTATCAATCCCTCTTAACGAATGATACAACTCATCATTATAAGATGCGATAGATTCAAAATTTACATTTGAAACAGAAGTTGATGGCAATGAACCAAGTAAGATATTTTCTTCATCTATTTGCCATTCTATCAATTCTGCATCTATTGTTAATTGATGATAACTATTATAAATTGGAGCTCCAGAGACTCCTTTTTTATCTCTATAAAGTTTTAGTTTTCTTTCACCTTGATTGTAAGTAAATTGTAAAGAAGGATGATACATAGAGTCCTCATCAAAATATAATGTAATAGCAGCTGACTCTGAGTAAATAATATTCTTTTTAATGCTAAAACGAGCGGAATTTGCAACTAAAATTTCCTTTCCATTTTTATTAATAATTATTCTAGCAGAAGCATCTCCTCTTCCTTCCGCAATAAAAGCTTTTCCTCTTAAAGTATATCCTCCTTTATAATCTACATCTGGCAAAATATTATCAAGTATAATGTCTTTTTTATACGATTTAAAAACAGGATAATGTTCTGCAGAACTTCCTGAAACAGCTTTATTTAAAAACTGTCCAATTACAGGAACAGAAAATAATTTTTTATTATAAAAATGAACTGAATCTCCCTTAAACTGAGATTCTTTTACATCAATGGAAAAAGTTGATAAATTGGCATAAACAGAATCTGAAGACCATCCCTTATCTTTCCAATCAACCTTACCTCCAACACCTTCAAATTTGTTATTCTGGATCCAATATTTTCCTTTTGTATCAGAAATCTGAAAAGAACCACTTCTATTACTACAATTCAAATCAATTTCAGAAGTAAAGTGAATATATGGCATCCCATTATTATCTTTAAAATAAAAAGTATTACAATCTGCATGCCACCTAACTGATTTACTATTCCTAAGTGTTTTTGTAGATAAAAAAGAAGAAGAAAATTCACAATATTTTAATAATTGCCTAGAAGAGGAATTCAGAACAATATTTTCAGAAACAGTAAGCCAATCTGAAAGTTTTGATTTATTTATTTCATCATCTTTTAACTGAATCACAACACTTAAAAAATCTCTAAAATAAGGAGAAGCCTTCATTTTTTTTTCTAACATTAGGTTAGAGGTGTTTCTAATGCTCTTCTGGTCTGTAGAGGATATCTCTCCTTTATCAAAACTCTTTGATATTTTCTTTGAAATCTGTTTTAATTCGTCATTTTTTGTTTGACTAAGAAAGATGTCTAACTCAGATAAGAATGTGTTAGTTTCTTCAGAAAAAGAAGTTAGTTTTTGAGAAAAAGAGGTAAATGAAAATAATAAAAATACTCCTAGAATGAAGTGTCTCCTTAGTTTGTAAAATGCAATAAATTTCATTTATTCTTATTTTTACGAGAAATAAACCTCTAGTTTAACCTCTCAGATTTTCTCTAGTTATTTCATTTAATTCTACATCTACAAAACACCCCTTATCTAGAAAAGGAAATGACAACTCTAAATTATTCATTAAAATGATTTTATAATTTCAACAAAACTTTCTGCATTTAAAGAAGCTCCTCCAATAAGACCTCCGTCAATATTATCTTTCGAGAATATATCTCTTGCATTGGTCGGGTTACAGCTTCCTCCATATAAAATTGAAGTATTATTTGCAATCTCATTTCCATACCTCTCATCAATAATTTTTCTGATAAACCTATGAATCTCTTCCGCCTGATCAGATGAAGCTGTTACTCCTGTACCAATAGCCCAAATAGGCTCGTAAGCAATAATAATTTTACGGAAATCATCTGAGGAAAGATGAAACAAACTCTCCGATATCTGGATTTTAATCCAATTGAAATGAACTTCCTCTTCTCTTTGATCTAAACTCTCACCACAACAAAATATTATTTCCAGATTATTTTCTAAAGAAACATCCACTTTTTGTTTTAAATCTTCATTTGTCTCCTTAAAACATTCTCTTCTTTCAGAATGACCTATAATAGTATATTTTACATTTGCAGATTTAATTATCTCTGCAGAAATTTCTCCAGTAAAAGCACCTCTTTCTTCTTTACTTACATTTTGAGAAGCAGTATTTACTTTATCTAAATTTAAGCACATTTTATTTACTTTATACAAATGAATAAAAGATGGAGCAAACACAACCTCTACTTTGTTATCTGAAGGAAGTAAGTTTATCACATCATTTATAAGATCTAAACCCTCATCTCTTTTTAGGTTCATTTTCCAATTCCCAGCTACTATATTTTTTCTCATTTCTTTTTAATTTAATCTGATACGTGGATCAATTATTGCATAAAGAACATCCACTAAAATATTTATTAGTACAAATACTGTAGCAATAATCATTACAGAACCCATTACTACTGGCATATCTAAGCTATTTAAAGCATCAACAATTTCTTTTCCTATTCCGTTCCAAGCAAAAATATATTCTACAAATACAGCTCCTGCCAAAAGTGATGCAAACCAACCAGATACAACAGTAACAACAGGATTTAATGCATTGCGTAGTGCATGTTTAAAAACTACTATAAATCTATTTAATCCTTTAGCAGTTGCAGTTCTAATATAATCCATATCTAAAACCTCTAACATAGAATTTCTACTTAACTGAATTATTACTGACAAAGGACGAATCCCTAAAGTAAAGGCTGGTAAAATCAGATTGTTCAGATTCATATACTGACCCCTACCATAATCATCAACTTCATACAAACTTCCCGTCATATTTAGTCCAGTGTAATCGTGTAGTAAATATGCGAAAAACCATGCTACAATAATTGATGAGAAAAATGATGGAACCGACATACCTAAGACTGAGAAAAATAAAATAGACTTATCTAATATTGAATTTTTCTTTAATGCGGACACTATACCTAATACGATTCCTAAGATTATAGCAAAAACTATAGAGGTAAAAGCCAAAACCAAAGTAACAGGGAATGTTTCTAATAAAATGGAGTTAACTGGTTTTCCTCTTTTTGCAAAGGATTCTCTAAGATAAGGAGTCTTTAAAACAATATTAGTAGATTTTATTTTCAGAATATCTACATAATTATATTTTTCTTCAGATAAATAACTATAACTTTCTTCATTATCATCATGAAACGAAATAGGAGAAACATCATTTAAATAATAGCAATACTGATGCATAATTGGTTTATCAAAACCATACTTTTGTTTTAATAATTGAAGTTGCTCCGAATCTTCTCTTTGTGAGAGCATCATACGTGCAGGATCACCTGGCATAACCTGAAATAAAAAGAAAACTAAAGTTAATACTCCCCAGAGTACAAAACCTCCATAAAATAGTTTTTTTATTATATATCTACTCAAAAGATAAAATTATTCGTTCTCTAAAATTTTTCTCAATTCTTCAGCATTAAACTCATTATTTCCGGTTCCATCATAAAAACGCATTTGATTTCCATTTTCTAAATAAATTACTGCAGGATTTGAATAATTATATCCTAGTATTTCTATATATGAATTAATTTCATCATCTTCAATATAATTCTCTATTACTTGATAAGACAACTCTTTTCCAACAAAATTAAAGAAATCAGGAATCTTATCTGTATTTAAATCAGTGAAGATAATATGAATCTTAGGGAAGGTTTCTATTTCAGTTGATAGTTGGAATAGACCTTTGGCAGCTTCTTGACAATGATCACAATCAGCATCAAAAAAACACAGTATCTTTCTTCCTTCGTTAATATCAAAATCGTCTGATTTTACATATGAAGTGAATGATGACATGATTTTGTTTTCTGATCTTGATGAAGAAGGAAAAATAGCAAACATTATAGTAGTGATTGTTAGAAACAGAATTATCACATTAGAGAAAGACCCTCTATTTCTATCAGATTTTTTATACATAAAAATTAATATAATAAAAGTAATAGCGTTCTTAATCAAAGCTTCCCATGGTTTCATTGGTAAAAGTTCACCATTACATCCACAATTTTCAGATGATCCTATTTGGGTAAATAAATGAATACTAAAAGCTGTAATGATTATAATAGATAACGGTATTATTAACCTCTTAAGATAATAATTAAACAGTAACGTTATCCCAATAAAAAATTCCACACCAATAATAAAACGAGAAAAATAAGCAGCGGATATTTCTGAAAAACCCATCGGAATAAGATGGTTTGTTTCAAATGTCGTAATTCCTTTCATCATTTCCATTGGATGCAACTTTGCATAAGCAGAGAATAAAAATAGACAACCAACAAATAATCTAAGTACTAATAAAATCTTGTTTTGATATTTTTTCATAATTATTTTAATTTAATAAGCGCAAATACTGCGTAATTTAACATATCTAAATAGTTTGCATCAATTCCTTCGGAAATTAATGTAGAACGGTCATTATCTTCAATTTGTTTTACTCTCAAAAGTTTTTGCAAAATTAAATCTGTCAAAGAGCTACCTCTCATATCTCTCCAAGCTTCTCCATAATCATGATTTTTATCCAACATCAACTTTTTTGCCTCAAGAGCGTACTTGTCAAACAAATTCATTACTTGATCATATTGTATTTCTTCTGCCTGTTCAGCTACACCCAATTCCAATTGAATCAATCCAATAATAGAATAATTTACAATACCAATAAATTCAGGTACGACCCCCTCCTCCACCTTCTGCAAACCCTTGTCTTCAATACTTCTAATTCGTTGAGCTTTTATAAAAATCTGATCTGTTAATGAGCTGATTCTAAGAATTCTCCAAGCAGAACCATAATCTTTCATTTTTTTAGCAAAAATGTCCTCACATTTCTTTATTATTGAATCGTATTCGGATATAGTTTTTTCCATATATGATTTTATATTGTAAAGCGGAAATATACATCTTTTTATAAGTAATAAAAATGAACAGAAAACAGAATAAATTATACTTTTCAACAAGCAAAGTAATGGGAATATTAAACCTTACTTCTAACTCATTTTATGATGGAGGAAAATATAATAATACTAAGAAAATGCTAATCCAAACCAAAAAAATGATCAATGAAGGCGCTAATATTATTGATATTGGTGCTCAATCATCTAGGCCAGGTTCGAATGAAATTTCAGAAGAGGAAGAACTAAATAAAATCATCCCTTCTCTAATAGAAATAAAAAAACACTTTCCTAATATACTAATCTCTGTTGATACATACCGAGCTAATGTTGCAGAAGAAAGTATTAACAATGGAGCGGATATCATCAATGATATTTCATCTGGCGATTTAGACAAAAATATGTTCACTGTTATTGCAAAATACAAGGTTCCATATATTATTATGCACATGCTTGGAACTCCAAAAAACATGCAAGAAAATCCAACGTATAACAATGCAGTTGAAGAGATTATTAATTATTTTCAACAAAAAATTGAAACACTTCACGACTTAGGTATTAATAATTTGATAATTGATCCGGGGTTTGGATTTGGAAAAACTCTAGAAAATAATTATGAAATTTTGAATAATTTGGAGAAATTTAAATGTTTAAAATATCCTATTTTGGTAGGAGTTAGCAGAAAGAGTATGATTTACAAATTATTAGATACTGACGCAAATCAGGCTCTTAACGGAACATCTGTTATAAATACTATAGCACTTACCAAAGGAACTGACATTTTAAGAGTTCATGACATAAAAGAAGCTGTTGAGTGTATAAAAATTGTTAATTTCGCACAAAACAAATAATTAATGGATATTATCTGGGAACCCATTTTTACGATTGCAAGTTACGATATATCTTTCATGGATTTAATTGATCTTGCCTTGGTAGGATACTTACTTTTCCGATTATACAGACTAGCGAAAGGAACTTCTTCCATCAATATATTTTTTGGACTAATTGCCATCTATTTTACTTTCCAAATTGTAGATCTACTCAGAATGAGATATATCACTCAGATTTTAGGAGGGTTTATTAGTATTACTTTTATTGTTATTGTCATCCTTTTCCAACAAGAGATCCGAAAATATCTAAGCCAAATAGGAAAAGGAAAGGTTATAAAAAATCAGAAACTATTAAAAATATTTAACACTAAAAATGAAGCAAATCTTAATATTGATGCTATTATAAAAGCATGCACTACCTTTCAAAAAAGTAAAACCGGAGCTATTATTGTACTTACTTTAACTGACAACCTAAATTACATCACAGAATCTGCCGTGCAGATAGATTCAAAAATTTCCTTTCCTCTTTTAGAAAGTATCTTTTACAAGAATTCTCCTCTGCATGATGGAGCTGTAATAATAAGAAACAACAGAATAGTAGCAGCGAGATGTATATTACCTGTTAGTAATGATGATGATTTCCCTGGAGAATTAGGAATGAGACACAGATCAGCTGTTGGTATGAGCGAACATTCAGATGCAGTAACACTTATTGTTTCAGAGGAAAATGGAAAAATATCCTCCACTTATGATGGAAATATAGAAATTGATTTATCTGAAAAACAACTTAAAAACTACCTAATTGAGAAGTTTCATAACCCAACAGATAGTTAAAAATTAATCAAAAAATATACTGCAAATTATCTATAATAGTATTTAGTGTTGCACTTGGTCTCATGACATTATTAACTAACTTTTCATCAGGAAAATAATATCCGTTTATATCTTTATTATTGCCTTGAGATTCATTTAGTTCTGCAACAATATTTTCTTCATGAGTTTCCATTATAGTTAATACATTTTCAAAAATAGATTGTAATGACTTATCTTCAGTCTGATTTGACAACTCTCTAGCCCAATACATAGCTAAGTAAAAATGAGAACCTCTGTTATCTAACTGTCCTACTTTTCGAAGTGGAGATTTCCCATTCATAAGCAAAACTTCAGTTGCTTTTTCTAAAGTTATTGATAAAACCTTTGCTTTTTGATTATTGTTAACTTCAGAAAGATGTTCTAACGATTCTTTTAGAGCTAAAAATTCCCCTAATGAATCCCATCTTAGATGTCCTTCAGAAATAAATTGTTGCACATGCTTTGGAGCTGATCCTCCGGCTCCTGTTTCAAATAAACCTCCACCATTCATAAGTGGTACAATCGACAACATTTTTGCTGAAGTTCCTAGTTCTAAAATCGGAAATAAATCTGTGAGATAATCTCTAAGCACATTTCCTGTAACCGAAATAGTATTTTCTCCTTTTTTAACTCTATCCAAAGTAAAAAGAGTCGCTTGATAAGGAGGTAAGATTTTAATATTCAAACCACTCGTATCATGATCTTGTAAGTACCTATTTACTTTATTTATGATTTCTGCATCATGAGCTCTGTTTTCGTCTAACCAAAATACAGTTGGCCAATCTGTTGCTTTTGCTCTATTAACTGCCAATTTTACCCAATTCTTAATTGGATCATCTTTTGTTTGGCACATTCTCCAAATATCTCCTTCTTCAACATTATGTTCAATAAGAATATTTCCTGTAGTATCCATAACCCTTACCACACCAGCAGTTTGAATTTCAAAAGTCTTATCATGGGAACCATACTCTTCAGCTTTTTGAGCCATAAGACCTACATTTGGAACAGTTCCCATAGTAGTTGGATCAAACGCTCCATTTTGTTTACAAAAATCAATAGTAGCACTATAAATAGATGCGTACGAACTATCAGGAATAATTGCTTTCGTATCTTCCGTTTTATTATCTCTGTTCCACATTTTCCCAGAAGTCCTGATCATAGCAGGCATAGATGCGTCAATTATCACATCAGAAGGAACATGAAGATTAGTAATTCCCTTATCAGAATCTACCATTGCTAATCTTGCATTATTTTCGAAAGTATTATTAATATCTTTCTGTATTTCTGATTTTTTCTCAGATGGTAGATTTTGTAATTTATCTACTAAATCACCAAAACCATTTCTAAAATCGACTCCTAAATCATTAAGTATCAGTTGATGTTTTTCTATTAAATCAGCAAAGAACACAGATACTGCATGTCCGAAAATAATCGGGTCAGAAACCTTCATCATAGTAGCTTTCATATGTAAGGAAAGAAGAATTCCTTGATTTTTCGCATCTTGCATTTCTCTTTGTAAAAATGAAATAAGAGCTGTTTTACTCATAACACTAGAATCAATTATTTCCTTATCTAAAAGTGGAGTACTTTCTTTCAGAGTTGTTATTGTTCCATCTGCAGCAAACAACTGAATTTTCACATCTGTAGATTTCTCAATACAAACAGACTTTTCATTATGAAAAAAATCACCGATTTCCATAGTAGCGACATGCGTTCTGGAATTAGCACTCCAATCCCCCATTGAATGAGGATTTATTTTTGCATAATTCTTTACTACTTTAGGAGCTCTCCTATCTGAATTTCCTTCACGGAGGACAGGATTCACTGCAGAACCTTTAACTTTATTATACTTAGATTGCACCTCCTTTTCTTCATCTGTCTTAGGAGAATCAGGATAAGGTGGAATTGCAAATCCTTTATTCTGTAATTCGTCAATAGTAGCAATAAGCTGTGGCACAGAAGCAGAAATATTTGGCAACTTAATAATGTTTGCTTCTGTCCTTTTTACTAATTCACCAAGTTCAGAAAGATCATCATTTACTCTTTTATTTTCTTCCAGATATTCAGGAAATATTGATAATACTCTAGCAGACAAGGAAATATCCTTTGTTTCTATCTCAATTCCAGCTTTTGAAGTAAAAGCACGTATAATTGGCAATAATGAATGAGTAGCCAACATTGGAGCTTCATCTGTTTTTGTATAAATTATTTTTGATTTCTGATGAGTCATTTACTTTTATCTTTTAAGAAATTAATATCCAAAAATGTCATCTAAAGACAAATAATTAATTTCACCATATTCTTTTAATACTTCCATATCTAATCTTTCTTTGTCTCCCAAAATCATTACAACTCTGTTTTGCCCAGAAATATACTTGTTATGAAAATCAAGAAGATTATTCATGTCAAAACTCTGAACTTCATTATAAATATCTTCTCTTATATCATAAGTAATTCCCATCTTAATCGCCTTTTCGTATTCAGACAAAATTCTAGATCTAGTTAATCTTTCTGTTCTAATCTTTTGCTCTATTCCTTCTTTTGCATTATTCATGTTTTCAGATGCTTGAGGCATACTCTCTAACAAATCAGTCATACTATATAAAGCTTCTTCTAACTTATCAGATTGAGTGCCAACATACGAAAATGAATAATGAGATTGATGAGGTTCTTTAGGTATAGAATAAGTACTATACACAGAATACGCAAGTGCTTTAGACTCTCTCATATCTTGAAATACAATAGAACTCATTCCTCCTCCAAAGTAAGAATTATGGAACTTAATTTTTGGTATATCAGTAATTTTTAATTTACCACCTTTTGCAAGAAGTAAAATTTCTGCTTGCTGCATGTCATAATCTACTACGAAAACAGTAGGGATTTCTAATGGAAGTTCTTCATACACTACTTTTAAAGGAACATCTAATAAATCTGTATTATTAGAGTGTAAAACATTCAAACTTTTAGCAATGTTCTCCATACTTTCAGGTCCATAATATAAGATCCTGTGATTATAAGATGTTAAATTATGAATTAAATCGATTAATTCTTCAGATGTAACATTATTTAACTCTTCTGATGATATCTTATTTCTAAATGATGAATTCTCTCCATATTTAGCATAATTTATCATTGCTGACCATAAAATTGTTTGTTTATTTAATTTAGCATCACTTCTTTCTTTCATTTTAGATAATTTTAAATTGGTAAGAGCTTCTTCATCTGGAATTGCATTTGATAAAATATTCTCAAACAAAGTAACCGATTCATCAAAGTTGGACTGCAAACCACTTAATGTAACTTGTACTTTGTCTGAACCAGAATTAACTGTTAAATCACAACCCAGTTTATAAAACTCTTGTTGTATCTCAGCAGGAGTGAACTCAATTGTACCTAAAAACTTTATATAATCAGTAGCTAACTTTAGTTTGTTATTCTGATCAGTTCCCATATCTACAATATAGTTCAGTCTGAATCTCTCATTTTCTTTATTCTCCTTATAAATTAATGGGAGGTCACCTACAACCGATTTCTGTATATCTTCCTCAAAATTAAGAAAAACAGGTTCAATCTCTTTTACTTCTTCTTCAGATAGAGAAACTAAAAAATCTGATTGATCCTCTCTATTTACACTAACAGGAGTTATAATTGGTTTTTCAACTTTTGGAATAGAAGTATCTTCCCCTGTTCTTTTATATACTATTACATAATTATTATCTGAATAGTTTTCCTTTGCAAAATCAATAATATCTTGTTTTGTAATCTTTTCTAATTCTGCCATTTCATTTTGGTGTTCATGCCATGGAATATCTAAAATAAATGCATCAACAAATTCATTTGCTCTTCCACTGTTAGATTCCATTTTCTTAATCTGACTTAATTTAAAATCAGAAATAATAGCTCCAACTAACCAATCCGGAAAATTACCTTTTTTAACTTCTTCTATTTGCGAAAGCAACAAATCTTTCACCTCCTCTAAAGTTTGTCCTGGTTTTGGACTACCATAGAATCCGTGCAAGGAATAATCCTTCATAATCATTGGGAAACAACCACCTCCAATTAATTCTTGAGATTGATTTAAATTTAAATCAATTAATCCAGCGGAAGAATTTGACAATACCATGTCTGTCATAGTTAACATCCTAGAATCTTCAGTGTTTGCACCATTAAAACGAAATCCCATATATAATCTTTCTGCTTCCGGTCCCCAAACTTCTTTCTCTACAACTTCTGTTATTGGAGATTCTTTTCTCACTTCAAATGTTGGTTGATCTTTAATCTCAAATTCACCCCAATATTTTTCAATTAATCTGATTGTCTCATCATAATCAAAATCCCCTGAAAGACAAATTGCCATGTTATTAGGAATGTAATATTTATCAAAATATTTTCTAATCTCAGTCAATGAAGGATTCTTAAGGTGAGGAATTGTACCAATAGTAGTTTGCTGTCCGTACTGATGATTTGGAAACAATCCATCTAACAAAGCTTCATACATTTTTCTTCCATCATTATCTAATCCTCTATTTTTTTCTTCATAAACTGTTTCTAATTCTGTATGAAACAATCTGAAAACAGGATATCTGAAACGTTCTGCTTCTAACTTTAACCATTTTTCAATTTGGTTAGAAGGTATGTCATTAATATATACTGTCTTTTCATTAGAAGTGTATGCATTTGTACCTTTTGCACCAAGCCCTGTAACCATCTTATCATACTCATTTGCAATGGCAAACTTTGCAGCTTCACCAGAAACAGAATCAATCTGAGCCCAAACTCTTTCTCTATTTATAGTATCCGTCATCTCAATTGATCTATATTCCTCATATAGAGATTCAATCTTATCTAATAATGGTTTTTCTTTTTCAAAATCTAATGTTCCATAAATATCTGTTCCCTTAAACAACATATGTTCTAAATAATGAGCTAATCCCGTTGCTTCTTCAGGGTCATTTTTACTTCCTGCTCTTACTGCAATGTTTGTTTGAACTCTTGGAGCGTCATCATAAGAAGTTAAATACACCTTTAATCCATTATCTAAAGTATAAACCCTAGCGTTTAAAGGGTCATTTTCTACATATTCATATCTATTTTCTATTTTCATATTTTTGTTATTGACAGAATTAAATACGAAATAGCCAAGTGCAGCTATAACTAGTATAATTGTTGAAATTTGTTTTGTGTTCATAATTCATTTATTTGATTAATATTCTGGGTCAAGCCCTAATTTCTGTTGTAATATTTTTAGTGATGGGTTTTCTTCTACCATCTTATTGAATTTATCTTTTGGTGTATATGGTATATCACTTTTTATTTGTTCAGACATTTCTGTTCTCACCTTAATAAAATCGTTTTGCAAATTAGTTCTTAAATAATTTAACAACTCTATTTTATTTTCATCTAATATCTTTTGTTGTGTATCGTTAGATATTTTTAGATGTATAGTGGTTTCAGACAAAGTAGGTAAAACTGAAGTTAATGTAATATATAAATTTGTTTTACCTTCTTCTTTTACTTTTTCAGAAAAACCCTTCCATATTTCAATCATTTTTTCTTCTGAAAATTCTTCAGATTTTTTTATAGTCTTTGCAACCTTATTTTCTTTCTTTTGTTCTCCATCTAAAATATCAGAAAGAGAAAACCTACTTCTAATTTTCTTGTCTTTTTTTTCAGATGGCTTTATAATTTCTTCTATCTTTCCTTCATTAACAGGAGAATTTGTTTCTTCAGAATCTTCTTTTGTTAAATTGTTTACCTTAGATTTCTCTTCTATTTCTAATTTCTGAATATTAGCGGGGTTCTCTTTTTTAGNNGAATCTATTATTTGTTGATTATTGTTTTTTTTTTCAANAACAAACTGACCAAGAGTTGCCATTTTCAACAACGATAACTCTACAAGCAATCTTTGNTTTTTACTTGCTCTNTATTCTATATCACATTTATTACAAATTCGGAGCGATTTTATCAGAAAANTTAAATTACATTGCTCAGATTGAGNAAGATATTTATTTTGCAACTCCTTNCCTTTATCTAGTAANANAATTGTATTAGAATCTTTANAAACTAANAAATCTCTAAAATGAGAAGNTAATCCCATAATAAACTGATGAGCATCAAAACCGTTTGATAAAATNTCATTGATNGTAAGCATTACTGAACTTACATCNTNATCTAAAATCTGANTNGTAATTTTCANNTAATAATCATGATCTAAGATATTAAGATTTTCAATTACACTTTNATAAGTTANAGTCAAATCAGAAGGNTCAACNAATCTATCAAANATAGAAAGAGAATCTCTTAGAGATCCTCCNGNTTTTTGNGCAATAATATGAAGAGCNTCTTTTTCNGTAGAAATTTNTTCAGATTTTGCAACATACTCNAAATGAGAAACAATATCATTTATNGATATACTTTTGAAATCAAAAATCTGACATCTAGATAANATTGTTGGAATAATTTTATGTTTTTCNGTAGTAGCNAAAATAAANATGGCATGTTTTGGTGGTTCTTCCAAAGTTTTCAAAAACGCATTAAANGCAGAGGANGACAACATATGAACCTCATCAATAATATAAATACTAAACTCTCCAACCTGAGGAGCAAATCTAACCTGATCAACTAAACTTCTGATATCATCAACAGAATTATTNGATGCCGCATCTAACTCATGAATGTTAAATGAATGATGNTCATTAAAAGATTTGCAAGANTCACAANNATNACAAGCGGTAATATTTTNNGANATCTTTTCACAATTAATNGTTTTTGCTAAAATCCGTGCACAAGTTGTTTTNCCTACTCCTCTTGGACCACAAAACAAAAAAGAGTGTGCTAAATGATTATCTTTTATTGATTTTAATAAAGTATTTGTTATAGCAGACTGCCCTACTACATCTGNAAATGTAGTTGGTCGATACTTCCTAGCAGAAACTATAAAATCACTCATTAATTCTGATAAATTTTTANAGATTACAAATCTAATATTTATGATGATAAAANAGCTNCTTTTTNCNNAAAAAATAATTTTCTGTTAGAAACTTATAATTTAATAAGAATTACTACATTTGCNAACCTTTTTAAAATGAATATTAANTAAATNAAAAGAACATGAATCATTACGAAACTGTTTTCATTATGACTCCCGTTTTATCTGAAGATCAGGTAAAGGAAACAGTAAAAGGATACATCTCTTACNTAAAAGANAATAAANCAGAGATAGTGTCAGAGGAAAATTGGGGACTTAAAAAACTTAAGTACNCNATACAAAAAAAGAAATCTGGTTTTTATTACCTGATNGANTACAAAGCTAACGGAGCTATTTTACCAAANATGGATGTAGAGTTCAAAAGAGATGAAACGGTATTAAGATGGNTAACNGTAANATTAGATAAATTNGCTNCTGANTATGCNNTTAGGAGAANAAATAGACTAAGTGAAACTAAAAAANCTNCAGAATAATGGCAAGAAATAAAACAGAAATNAGATATCTGTCNCCTGTAGATATCGANAAAAGAAGAAAAGAAAAATACTGTCGTTTCAAAAANATNGGNATNAAGTATATTGATTANAAAGACCCNGAATTTTTAATGAGATTCTTNAANGANCAAGGTAAAATACTTACCAAGAAGAATNACNGGAACTTCACTAAAGTACCAAAGAAGATTATCTACTGCAGTAAAAAGATGCAGACAATTAGCTTTGTTNCCATATGTTGGNGATAACNTAAAATAATAACCCTTATAATACTATAAAAATGAATATTATATTATTAGAAAATATTGANAAAGTAGGTTTTAAGGANGAAATTGTAACTGTAAAAAANGGTTATGGTAGAAATTTTTTAATTCCNCAAGNAAAAGCTATTTTAGCNACTNCNTCATCTGTAAAAGTTTTAGAAGAAAAACTAAGACAACAAGCAACAAAAGAAGANAAAGTTATTGAAACCGCTAACGCNACTGCAGAAACTNTAAAAGAGATGGATATTAAGGTTAGAGCTAAAATTGCAGAAGGAATTAAGTTGTTTGGTAAAGTTACTTTATCTCAATTTATGTCAGCTTTAGATGATTTAGATATTGATAAGAAATTTGTCAATATCCCAAATGCAAAAGAATTGGGTAAATATGAAGCAACTATCAGAATACACAGAACTATTACTGTTACTGTACCATTTGAAGTTATTGCAGAGTAATTAACAACGAAACCACTTTCAAAAGCCCGATTTTTTCGGGCTTTTTTATTGCTTAATTTTATCTATTTTTTGTTAAGTTTGTAACTTAAAATATTTATATGGCATTTGATATTAACATGATAAAAGAGGTGTACAAAAAGTACCCTAAGTCAGTTGAAACTGCAAGACAAGTAACCGGGAAACCACTTACTCTATCAGAGAAAATTCTATACACTCATCTTTGGAACGGAAATGCAGAACAAACATTTACAAGAGGAAAAGATTATGTTGATTTTGCACCAGATAGAGTAGCGATGCAAGATGCAACTGCACAAATGGCTTTATTACAATTCATGCAAGCAGGAAAAGATAAAGTAGCAGTACCTTCTACTGCACATGCCGATCATTTAATTCTAGCAAAATTAGGAGCAAATAAGGACTTACAAGAAAGTTTAAATACAAACAATGAAGTATTTAATTTTTTAAGTTCGGTATGTAATAAATATGGAATTGGATTTTGGAAACCAGGAGCAGGAATTATCCACCAAGTAGTATTGGAAAATTACGCTTTTCCTGGAGGAATGATGATTGGAACAGATTCACACACAGTAAATGCCGGAGGATTAGGAATGGTAGCTATTGGTGTTGGTGGTGCAGATGCAGTAGATGTAATGGCAGGAATGCCTTGGGAATTAAAATTTCCTAAATTAATTGGAATTAAACTCACTGGAAAATTAAACGGTTGGGCATCATCTAAAGATGTAATATTAAAAGTTGCTGGAATACTTACCGTAAAAGGAGGAACTGGAGCTATTGTAGAGTATTTCGGAGAGGGGGCTAAATCACTTTCAGCAACAGGAAAAGGAACTATTTGTAATATGGGAGCTGAAGTAGGTGCGACCACTTCCACATTTGGATATGATGAAAGTATCGAAAGATATTTAAGAGCTACTGACAGAAATGATGTAGCGGATGCTGCAAATGAGATTAAACAACACTTAACTGGAGATTCGGAAGTTTACGAAAATCCTGAAAAATATTTTGATGAGGTAATTGAAGTTAACTTATCTGATTTGACTCCGCATTTAAACGGACCATTTACTCCAGACTTAGCAACTCCAGTTTCTGAAATGAAAGAAAAAGCAGTAAAGAACGATTGGCCTTTAGATGTAGAATGGGCATTAATTGGTTCTTGTACCAACTCTTCTTATGAAGATTTAACTAGAGCAGCTTCTATTGTAGAAGATGCAGTAAGCAAGGGGCTTAAACCCAAAGCAACATTAGGAATTAATCCAGGCTCAGAGCAAGTACGCTTTACAGCTGAAAGAGATGGATTGATGGATTCGTTTATGAAATTTGAAACTACTAAAATATTCACTAATGCTTGCGGACCATGTATCGGACAATGGGACAGAGAAGGGGCGAAAAAACAAGAAAAAAATACAATTGTTCATTCCTTTAACAGAAACTTTGCTAAGCGTGCTGATGGCAACCCAAATACACATGCCTTTGTTGGTTCTCCAGAAATGGTTGCTGCAATTGCAATCTCTGGAAGATTGGATTTTAACCCAATTACTGATACACTTTCAAACGAAAATGGTGAACAGGTAAAACTATCAGAACCTTTTGGAATGGAATTACCATCTCAAGGGTTTGCAGTAGAAGATAACGGATATCAGAAACCTTCTGAAAATGGGAATAACATTGAAGTAGTTGTAAGTCCTGATTCAAACAGATTACAATTACTAACTCCTTTCAATCCTTGGGATGGAGAAAACATTACAGGAGCAAAACTGCTAATAAAAGCAAAAGGGAAATGTACAACTGATCATATATCTATGGCAGGACCATGGCTCAGATATAGAGGTCATTTAGATAATATTTCCAATAACTGTTTAATAGGTGCTGTGAATGCTTTTGGTGGGAAGACGAATTCTATAGTAAGCCAGATTGACGGAACAACTGATGAAGTACCGAATATTGCCAGACAATATAAAGCTGCTGGAATTACTTCTATTGTCGTGGGTGATCACAACTATGGAGAAGGGTCTTCTAGAGAGCATGCTGCTATGGAACCAAGACACCTTGGTGTAATGGCAGTTATTGTAAAATCATTTGCTCGAATTCACGAGACAAACCTTAAAAAACAAGGTATGTTAGGACTTACTTTTGTAAACGAATCTGATTATGATTTAATAAAAGAAGACGACACTTTTAACTTTACAGATTTAAATTCTTTTGAAGATGGGAGAAAATTAACTTTAGAAATAGTTCATACTAACGGATTAACTGACACTATTCTGTTAAACCATACTTATAATGAAACTCAAATTGATTGGTTTAAAGCTGGTTCTGCGCTAAACTTAATTAGAGAAGAAAACTCGTGAAACTTTTACAAATCACTAGAATGAATTATAAAAGAAGTAAAGAAACCTCTAAAAAAAACAGTCTGAATATTATATTGGAAATGGATTATGCTTAGGCGTAGCATTTGGTGTATCCATGCAAAATAAAAAATCTAATAATTAGGAATCTCTTCTAGAAAAAAAATCTCATCAGTTTTGTAATCCATTTTACAACAATAATGTTTCATTCCGTTTGTCACTACAAGGTATTTTACTTTTAACTGAGAATTATATTTTGCAATTTGATTAAAAGTATCTTGTGTAATTTTTACATCTGGAGACTTGCACTCTACAATAATATTAGCCTTTCCGTCTGTGTTATACAACACAATATCTGCTCTAGTCTTTAAATTATTATATTTAACCATCTTCTCCACTCCCATTAAACCCATAGGATATTTTTTTTCTTTATTCAAATATTGTATAAAGTTTTGCCGAACCCATTCTTCCGGAGTTAGTTTTAAATATTTTTTTCTTACCTCATCAAATATTTGTGTTGTTTCATTTACAATTTTCATTTTGAGTTTGTAAATTGGCAGACTTAAAATTGGCAATTTTTTCACAATTCAAATTAAATGAAATATCAGGACATCATACAACAAATAAACAATAAAGTTTATCAACCTGTATATTTTTTAATGGGGGAAGAAAGTTATTATACTGATAAAATATCTGATTATATTTCTGAAAATGTTCTAACACAAGAAGAAAAAGAGTTTAATCAGATAACCTTATATGGGAAAGATACTGATGTTGCAACAGTAATTTCAGAAGCAAAACAATTTCCATTTGGATCAGCTTACAGAGTAGTTATTATAAAGGAAGCTCAGGAAATCAAGAAAATTGAAGATTTAGAGATTTACTTAGACAATCCTCTCCCTTCAACAATTTTGGTTATTTGCTATAAGTACAAGAAAATTGACAAACGAAAATCCTTTGGGAAAAATTTATCCAAAAAATGTATCCTTTTTGATAGTAAAAAACTTTACGAAAATCAAATTCCCTCCTGGATTAAAACTGAGGTGAAAGAACAAGGCTTTTCAATTGATGATAAATCTGCAAATATTTTAACTCAGTACCTTGGAAACGATTTGTCAAAAATAAACAATGAACTAAGTAAATTAGTACTACATTTAAAAAAAGGAGAGCAAATTACCCCAAAGATAATTGAAGACAATATCGGAATCAGTAAAGACTTTAATGTTTTCGAACTTCAAAACGCACTTGGAATTAAAGATGTATTAAAATCAAATCAGATAATAAAATATTTCTCAGAAAATCCGAAAAACCACCCTTTTGTACTTACTTTGTCGTCTCTTTTTACTTTTTTCCAAAAAGTAATGATTTACCAAAACTTAAAAGATAAAAACTCCAAAAATGCAGCTTCTGCTCTTGGTGTAAATCCGTATTTCGTTTCTCAATTTCAAACAGCATCCAGAAACTACCCAATGAAAAAGTTATTTAAAATATTTACATATTTGAAAGAATATGATTTGAAAAGCAAAGGAATAAACAATACTTCTACTGCTGACAAGGAACTCCTGAAAGAACTAACTTTTAAGATATTACATTAATTCTATTTGATACAAACTAACTTACTTATATTTGCGAACATTTATTTTTATGAAAAAATATTTTCTTTTAATCTCATTTTTGTTTTTTGTAGTTTCCTCTTTTTCGCAGACAGGAACTATCAGAGGATTTGTTTCCGACAAAAATACAGGAGAGTCAATCATGTTTTGTAATGTAACTATTGATGGAACAAGTCATGGTTCTCAAACAGATTTAAACGGAATGTATACACTTTCAAAAATACCTGTAGGGGAACACAAGATTGCAGTAACTTTTATAGGATATAAAAAACTCACAAAAGATATCTCTTTAAATAAAGGACAGATTCTAACATTAAAATTTGAATTAGAAAGTTCTACAGTAAATATAGGTGAAGTTGAAATTTCTGCTGAAAGACAAGAAATGAAAACAGATGTAAAAGCAGCATCCATAAAAATTACAAATGAAGATCTAAATTTAGTTCCTACTATTGGTGGAGAAGCTGATTTAGCTCAGTACATGCAAATTATTCCTGGAGTAATTTTTACCGGAGACCAAGGTGGTCAATTATATATTAGAGGAGGTTCTCCTGTTCAAAATAAAGTACTTTTAGACGGAATGACAATTTATAGTCCTTTCCATTCTATTGGATTGTTTTCTGTTTTTGATGCTGACATCATTAAAACTACTGATGTTTATACTGGTGGATTTTCTGCAGAATATGGAGGGAGAGTTTCATCAATAATGGATATAAAAACTAAAGATGGAAACAAAAAAAGATTACAAGGAAAGCTTTCCTCAAACACATTTGGGAGTAAACTTTTAGTAGAAGGACCATTAAAAAAAGGAGGAGGAACAAC
Organism: Flavobacteriales bacterium; assembly: GCA_002710495.1. GTDB lineage: Bacteria > Bacteroidota > Bacteroidia > Flavobacteriales > BACL11. The sequence goes on along the minus strand of PAKE01000003.1, from coordinate 30,101 downwards.
ATTTCTATTCTCAGGAAAAACTTCTTATCTTGATAAAACTTCAGAATCATTATACAACTTTGCCATGCCTTATTCTTATACTGATTTGTACGGAAAGATAACTTTTAATGCAAACAACGGTAGTAAAGCAAATGTATATGGGTTTAATTTTCAGGACCAAGTTAATTATCAGGGAATTTCAGATCTACAATGGAGCTCAAATGGGTTGGGTTCTGAATTTATTTTAATTCCTGGGAATTCTCCTGTACTGATTGAAGGAAATTTTGCTTATTCCAAATATTACATTTCCTTAGATGAGAACGCTTCTGCATTAAGAGAAAGTTCAATTTCTGGAGGAAGTATGGGGTTTGATTTTACTTCTTTTCAACCAAAAGGTAAAATAAAGTACGGCTTTGATGTATATGGTTTTGAAACAAAATATAAAACCTACAATTCGGCAAATGCAAAAATTGAACTTAATGAAAATAACTCTGAGTTTTCTGCTTATGTAAATTACCAATATAATGCAGATCGTTTTATCCTTGAGCCAGGTTTAAGATTACAGAAATACACTTTAGGAACTTCTCCTGAACCAAGACTAGGAATTAAATATTTGGCTTCTGATGTATTACGACTTAAACTTGCAACAGGACTTTATTCTCAAAATATAATAAGTACCGTTTCTGATAGGGATGTAGTAAATCTTTTTTACGGTTTTATATCAAGCCCAGAGAATCTTCCTACAGATGAAGACGGAAATGAGTATAAAAATCAAATACAAAAAGCAAGACATATTATATTGGGTGCAGAATATGACATTAACCTAAAAATGGATTTTCAAATTGAAGGTTATATAAAAGACTTTAACCAGATAACAAACATAAATCGTTCTATGACTTCAAACTATGATAATGAATTTATTGTGGAAAGCGGACTAGCTAGAGGAGTAGACTTCTTGTTGAAATATAAAACTAAGAAATTATATTTATGGAGTGTATACTCTCTTGGTTTTATTAAAAGATATGAAGAAGAAAATGAATATTTCCCTCATTTTGACAGAAGACATAATATAAACTTAGTAAGTAGTTTTAGATTTGGGAAGAAAGATAGTTGGAAAGCAGATGCCAGATGGAATTTAGGTTCTGGTTTTCCATTTACACAAACCCAAGGGTTTTATGAGAACATTCCTTTCTCTGATGGTATCAATACTGATTATACTATAGAAAATGGAGAGCTTGAAATTGTTTATGCAGAACTAAACAAAGGAAGATTGTCTTATTATCACAGATTAGACTTATCTCTTTCAAAAACCATTGAGATTTCAAAAAATACAATTCTAGAAATTACAGCTTCAGTTACTAATGCTTATAACAGAAACAATATTTTCTACATCAACAGAATTACAGACGAAAGAATATATCAACTTCCTTTATTACCTAGTGGAGGTATTAGTTTGAAATTCTAAATATTATTTTTTATGAAAATATATTTCTTTAATAGTAAAAGCTATTAAATAGCATCAGATTTTTCATAACTTTGCACCCCGTAATCAAGAAATAAATCATTGAAAAAGTCTGCAACTAAATACTTGTTTGTTACGGGTGGTGTAACATCATCATTAGGAAAAGGAATTATTGCTGCTTCTTTAGGAAAATTACTTTCTGCTAGAGGATNTTCTGTTACCATACAAAAATTAGACCCCTATATAAATATTGATCCGGGAACTATGAATCCATACGAACATGGAGAATGTTTTGTAACGGATGATGGTGCTGAAACCGATTTGGATTTAGGACATTATGAAAGATTCTTGGACAACAGAACTTCTCAAGCAAACAATGTAACTACTGGTAGAGTTTANCAAACAGTAATAAACAAAGAAAGAAATGGAGACTATTTAGGAAAAACCGTTCAGATTATTCCTCATATTACTGATGAAATAAAAAGGAGAATTAAATTACTTGGAGAAACAGAAAAATATGATTTTATNATTACTGAGATTGGAGGTACTGTTGGTGANATTGAATCATTACCTTATATTGAGGCGGTTCGTCAGCTAAAATGGGAATTAGAATCAGATGCGATCTTCATTCACCTAACATTAGTGCCTTACCTTTCTGCAGCAAAAGAATTAAAAACAAAACCAACACAGCATTCTGTAAAAATGTTATTGGAATCAGGAATACAGCCTGATATTTTAGTCTGTAGAACTGAGCATCATTTAAATTCGGATATCAAAAGAAAAATTTCTAAATTCTGTAATGTAGAAATAAAATCAGTTATCGAATCGATTGACGCATCTTCTATTTATGATGTTCCGTTAATGATGGAGAAAGAGGGATTAGATAAAGTAGTTCTAAAGAAATTAGATATCACTAATAATACGAAAGTTGAATTAGGAGAATGGAGTTCTTTTCTAGAAAAGTTAAAAAATCCGAAAAGGAATATTAAAATTGGACTAATTGGAAAGTATGTAGAATTGCAAGATGCGTACAAATCAATTTCTGAATCAATATTACACGCTGGAACATTGCAAGATTGTAAAGTAGAAGTTAAATGGATTCATGCAGAGGAGATCAATAAAGATAATGTAACCGAAAAGCTTACTGGATTAAAAGGAGTTTTGGTAGCTCCTGGTTTTGGAGATAGAGGAATGGAGGGGAAAATTGAGACTATTAAATTTGTTAGNGAAAATAATATTCCATTTTTTGGAATTTGTCTTGGAATGCAATCTGCAGTCATTGAATTTGCGAAAAATGTACTTGGGTACTCTGATGCAAATTCAACTGAGATGAATAAAGATACATCTACTCCTGTTATCGATTTAATGGAAGAACAAAAAAATATTGTACAAAAAGGTGGGACAATGAGATTAGGTTCTTATTCATGCTCTTTATCCAAAGAAGGTAATTCTATAAATTCTTACGGGGAAACTGAAATCAACGAGAGACACAGACACAGATTTGAGTTTAACAACAAATATCTTTCTGAATTTGAAGAGAAAGGAATGATTGCAACAGGAAAAAATAAGGAAACTAATTTGGTAGAGATTGTAGAAATCCCAAAGCATCCTTGGTTTGTTGGAGTACAATTTCATCCAGAATACAAAAGCACCGTTTCAACTCCACATCCACTTTTTGTTGGATTTATAAAAGCGTGTATTAGTAAATAAATTTAAATACGAAATGCAAAAACAAGATAATAAAAGCACATTAACAGGACTTGTTCTAATAGGGATAATATTTGTTGCTTATTCTATATTTTTTCCTTATACTCCTGAAGAAACTACAGATCCATTAGCGGCAGACACTAAGAAAGTTGAAATAAAAACGGAAGAAGAAACTATTCCTAAAGATGATAATCCTGATGAAAATAATACAAAATTTATAATAGACTCAACTGAAACTAAGAAATTAGATAATCAAGACGAAAAAANATATACCTTAGAAAATGATAAAATAAAGCTTNTTTTCACAAATAAGGGAGGGGAAATAAAATCTGCAATTATTAAAGGTTTCTATACTTATGATGAGTATAAGAAAAATCCAGAGGAACGAAAAGATATTGAAATATTTAACAACCAAGACTCAAAATTTGAGATTTCTGCTTATAGAAATATTTCTACAAATGAATTCTTTTCTGTTCAAAAAACAGATAAAACTATTACATTCAAAAAAGACTATGAAAAAGGAGTTTTTATTGAATATATATACACTTTAAATGGTGAAGAGGAGAACTTTGTTGATCTTACTATAAATACTGAAGGAATCTCTAATCCTGAATTAATTTGGACTATAGCTGCTCCGGAAACAGAAAAATCAAAAACAAATCAAGAACTAGGAACCGGTTTTTATTATCAAGAAGAACACTCAAAAGATGTTGATTATACATGGGACAATGATGAATTTGAAATAAATGAATTTGAAACAGAATTAAGTTGGATTTCCTTCACACAACAATTTTTCAGTACTATTATTGAAGCAAAAAACAATAATTTTAATAGCGAGACTAAGATAAAATCAAGTAAAAGTGAAAATGATGAATATGTAAAAACATTATCCTTAAAAACCACACTAAAAAGTGGTAAAAATAATTATTCCATATACTTTGGTGAGAATGATTATAATAAACTAAAAGGTTACGACAAAAGCTTTGAAGAAATTATTCCATTAGGATGGGGAATATTTGGTTGGGTAAACAGAGTTGCTGTAATTCCAATTTTTGATTTTCTGAAGAATTCTGCTGGATTAACAAACTTTGGTTTAATCATTCTTATTTTAACTGTAATTATTAAACTTTCACTTTCTCCTCTAACATATAAATCATATTTATCTCAAGCAAAAATGAAGGTACTAAAACCTGAAATTGATAAGATAAACGAAAAACATAAAGAGAAAGNCCCGATGAAAGCTCAAAAAGAAACAATGGGTCTGTACCGTAAAGCAGGAGTGAATCCTATGGGAGGATGTTTACCAATGCTTGTGCAATTCCCTATACTTATTGCAATGTTTAGGTTCTTCCCAGCTTCAATGGAATTAAGGCAAAAAAGTTTCCTTTGGGCAGACGATTTATCTTCTTACGATTCCATCATGTCTCTCCCCTTTGATATTCCTTTCTATGGCGACCATATTAGTTTATTTACTTTAATGATGACTGTCTCNACACTTATTTACACACATATGAATAGTCAAATGACTAGTAATCAAATGCCAGGAATGAAATGGATGATGTATTTGATGCCAATTATGTTCTTAGGATTCTTCAATAGTTACGCGTCATCACTATCGTATTATTATTTCCTTGCGAATGTATTTACTTTCTCTCAAATGTATTTTATGAAAAGGTTTGTAGATGACGACAAATTACTTGCACAATTAGAAGAAAATAAAAAGAAACCAAAGAAAAAGTCAAAATTTCAGAAGAAGTTAGAGGAAATGCAAAAAAAACAAGAACAACAAATGAAAAAACGAAAGAAAAAATAATGAGAATTTTGTATTCTTTTTATCTTTTACTTTTTCTTGGTTCATGTTACACAACTAGTATTTCAACACAAAAAAAATCTATTTGTGATTATAAAATAGAAGACAATAATGAAATCCACGAAATCATTTCAATAAAAAGAGGAGCTTGTTTTGGAACCTGCCCTATTTATTTAATTATCATCTCATCTGATAGAAGTGGAACTTATCACGGTAAAAAATTTGTAGAAAAAACAGGAACAGTAGAATTCAAATTATCNGAAGATGAAATTAATTCTATTTTAGAAAAAGCAAACAANATTAATTATTGCCAGTTAGAAGACGANTATTTTGAACGCATNTCTGACCTNCCAANAACATATATTCAGATATTTGACAAGAAGATATTAGATTATTATGGAGCACCTAAAGAGCTGAAAGAACTTGAGAAATTAATAGATAATATTTGTTTTAAGTATATTAAATAATTTTACTAAGAAACAATTTCATTCCTTCGATTTTCTTCTTATCTAAAATATAAGATATCTTATTATTCAGATAATCATCTGGATTTTTACAATGAGTAAAATTATGTTTCTCAATCTCAACTGATTTNTCAATTTCTGATAATCCAAATTTCAAAGCAAAATTAAATTCTGAAACGAAATTCTTGTCNATATTTTTTTTAGATATCCAGCAGGCAAACACAAAAGAAAGTCCAGTCATCTCTTTCCATATCTCTGGCAAATCGTATACATACTGATATTTNTTATTGGCAGAAAAAGCTCTATCTCCTATTATTAAAGCAGCTGTTCTTCCAATAATTTTATCTTCAAATCCTTTTTCTGAATCTTTAAATTTTGGAGAAATATTCCAGTATTCTCTACATAAAACTTTCAAAAGTTCCACGGAGGTTCTAGATTGATAATCTAAATAAATTTCTTCTATTTCTTCCAAAGGAATCTTAGAATACAAACAAACAGTATCAACTTTTCCTTCTGATCCAATACAAAACTCAGATATGATATTAAATTCAGGGTTTTTCTTTAAAATCGATACGGGAACTAAAGCAATATCTACCTCATCTTTTAATAGTTTTCGAGCACATTCTGCGGGGAAATCTAAGAATAATTCAATCTGATTAGAAATTTTAGAATTATTTAAACCGTAAATAAAAGGAATAGTATTAAGGTATTCAACAGCAGAAACTTTATATTTTACCATAAAAAAAGAGGAAAAAATTTGCACATTATATCCAGACATCAAAAGTAATAAATAACTTATAATATCATATAATAAGTATCATCTTATTCAAATTTTGTAATTTTGCACCCAATTTAAAAATTTTAGAATGACATTAAGTTCTTTAACTGCAATATCACCAATTGATGGAAGATACAATTCTAAAACTAAAAGCTTACAAAAATACTTTTCAGAATCAGCATTAATAAAGTACAGAATAAAAGTTGAAGTAGAATATTTTATAAGTTTATGCCAGATTCCCTTAAGTCAANTAAGAGAATTCCCCTCTGATAAATTTAATGATTTAAGAAATCTATATAACGATTTTTCAATTGACTCTGCAAAGAGAATAAAACAAATAGAGAGCGTAACGAATCATGATGTAAAGGCAGTTGAATATCTCATAAAAGAAGAATTTGATAATTTAGGACTTTCACAGTTTAAAGAATTTATTCATTTCGGACTTACATCCCAAGATATAAATAACACTGCTGTTCCACTTTCAATTAAAGATGCATTTAATAATATTTTCTTTCCAGAACTTACTTCAGTTTTAGATAAATTAAAAGAACGTTCAGAAGATTGGAAAGATATTCCTATGCTTGCCAGAACACATGGTCAAGCTGCGTCACCAACAAAACTTGGAAAAGAAATATATGTTTTTGTAGAAAGAGTGGAAAAACAGATTGAGTTAATGAACAGTATTCCATTTTCTGCAAAATTTGGTGGAGCTACTGGTAATTTCAACGCACATCATGTTGCATTCCCTGAAATAAATTGGAAAGAATTTGGAAATAATTTTGTTGAGAATAGTTTAGGACTGAAAAGACAACAAACTACAACTCAGATTGAACATTATGATAATTTAGCTGCTTTAATGGATTCTTTAAAAAGAATTAACAATATATTTATTGATTTATCAAGAGATATTTGGACTTATGTGAGTATGGACTACTTCAAACAATCTATTAAGAAAGGAGAAGTTGGTTCTTCTGCCATGCCACATAAGATAAATCCAATTGATTTTGAGAATGCTGAAGGAAATTTAGCTATGGCAAATGCTATATATGAGTTTTTATCAGCTAAACTTCCAATTTCTAGACTACAAAGAGATTTAACAGATAGTACAGTCTTAAGAAATATTGGAGTTCCTTTTGCTCATAATCTTATCGCATTTTCATCTCTAAATAAAGGATCAGAAAAATTAGTTGTAAATGAAGAAAAGATAAGAAATGATTTAGACAACAACTGGGCTGTTTGTGCAGAAGCAATACAAACTATACTAAGAAGAGAATCATATCCTAATCCATATGAATCATTAAAGGANTTAACCAGAACAAACTNANATATAACTCAAGAAAGTTTATCTCTTTTTATTAACNGATTAGATGTAAGTGAAGAAATAAAAGAAGANTTAAGAAGAATTANNCCTTTTAACTANACTGGAATTTAGAAAGTAATTTTACACTTCTCAAGGAATTCATCCCAATTCCAAATAAAATGACTTAGGTATTTCCGTAATTCATTAAATAAAACTGGGTTCGGTTCATTCTTTCTTTTCAGAAGTTCTGATTGACAATCATTGATATTATACTTATCAAAAACTGCAACTGCCATTGTTTCTATTGGATCAACTTGTTTTACTAGTATATCGTTAAAATATGTTTCGTAATTTAAAAACAAATCCATTGCAATGTCTGTATCGTCATCTAGAAATGGTATTAATTCATCAACTATTTGATTTCTTAATTCTTGAGCTTCATTATCTTCAAACTTAGTTGAGAGTAAATGTAAATTTCCTGAAAAAATTATCAATCTGAACCATTTTATTTCTGCGTCTGAAATTTCAGGACTTTTTTCTAGATTGTTATTTTTATTTAAGAAGGTTTGTATTTCAGGGAATCCATTATTCACAACTTTATTTAATGCAACTGCAAATATGTTTGCAGTATCCTTTGCTGAAATCTTCTCTTTTTTTGATATTCCGAAAAATTTTAACATTCTTATTATTTTAAATCAAAACTTTCTGATGTATATTTTACTATTTCATCTGCAATTGAAAGACATGCTGTAGCTGCTGGAGAAGGCGCGTTTAACACATGAATGTTTTTTTCGTTTTTTACAATCTTAAAATCGTCAATCACCTCTCCTTCATGACTAAGAGCCATTGCTCTAACCCCAGACCTTCCTGCTTTTATATCACTCATCTTTAATGATGGTAACATCTTTCTTAATTCTTTCAAAAATAATCTTTTTGAGAATGCTCTTCTATACTCATTGAGTCCAAATTTCCAATGATTTATGAACAATCTCCAAGTTCCAGAAAATGTTAGCGCATCTAATGTATCTTTTAAACTAAAATCAGTTTTTCCGTACCCCTCTCTTTTAAAAGTAAATACTGCATTAGGGCCACATTCAATATTTCCATCAGTCATTCGGGTAAAATGNACTCCCAAAAANGGAAATTCAGGGTTTGGAACAGGGTATATAAGGTTATTTATTTTGTCTTTTGCATGATCTTCCAAGTCATAATAATCTCCTCTAAAACCTACAATTCTCATCTTTAGTTTCATATCATCTTTCTTCGCTAATCTATCCGAAAACAAACCTNNACAGAAAACAGTATGATACGTTTGAATATTACCTTGATTTGTTAATAAGACCTCATCCTTTATATCTAAGACCCTGCAAGAGGTTTGTATCTTACTATTAGGATTAATCTGAATAATTAGATCAGCAAGTTTATTGGTTACACCTTTGTAATCAATAATACCTGATTCTGGAACAAATAAAGCTGCTACTCCTTCCACAAATGGTTCTATATCCTTTATTTTATCCTTCCCTATTATCTTCAATCCAATCAGTCCGTTTTGTTCTCCTCTAATTTTTAATTCTGATAATCTATCTTGTTCAATCTTATTTGTAGCTAATATAATCTTACCACAAACATCATAATCAATCTGATATTTCTTAGCGAATTCTACAAGTTGTTTCCTTCCATTAACACAATTCTTTGCTTTAGAAGATCNTGGATTATAATATAATCCTGAATGAATTACTCCTGAGTTTCTTCCAGTCTGATGAAAGGCAAGTTCCTTTTCCTTCTCTAAAATAATAATATTTAATGTGGGGTATTTTAATTGAATTTTATATGCGGTTGCTAAACCAACAATCCCTCCTCCAACTACTGCAAAATCATATTTCATCTCTTTCACAATGCAAAATTAGCATTATAGATTAGTATAGCAAATATATTCTAACTATTATTTTACAGAACAATCTGTAAAAGAATACTCATCAAANAAATCATCATAACCTTCATATCTTCCTTTAATTACTAACTCATCATTTGTTTTAATTTCTTTTGTTAGATTTATAGTTTCTACAGAAAACAAGAAGAAACTATCTAATGTAATATTTGTGAAATCTCCTTCAACATCAAGATTCTTAACTATTCCTTTTACATCAATTACTTTTCCTATATATTCTAAATGAACTTTTTGAAAGTCAGAAATTGAATTAAAGTGTTTTTCAGAATTCGAAGATATATAGTCTATAGCTGGTCTTGAAATATACAAAAAAGATAAAATACTAAAAATTAGCATCATTGGAATAATGTATGAAATAACTACCTCTTTAACTTTCTTTATCATAAATTAAAAGTTCTAGCAATATTAAATCCGAAATAAACGCCACCTTCATTCCACTTATCTTCATTCTGATTTACAAATCCCTTATCAGACATACGACTTGAATTAGTTGCAAATAATTGNAATACATGACCTCCTGTTTCAATATCTACTCCAATTGAAAAAGAATTAATAATGTCTTTATTCTTAAATGGATNTACAATATAAGAATCATTCATAATTACGGGGACCCATTCAGTATTTATAGATACACCTCTATTTATTTTGTAACGACTTCCTATTCCTAAAGCCCAAGAATTGATCTTCTTAGCTGTAAAATCTTGCTGATTACATTTATAATAGTTAGTGTATATTGGAGATAGTTGCAAAGAAAGATTAGAATTAACCTTAGTAGCAATTAAGATTTGTTGCTGAAAACCAATATTCTTATTTGATGTAATTGAATCGACCGCCCACCACTTCACTGCTAGTGTATCATAAAAAATAGAAGAATAGGAAGATATTGTAATAGGAGAGTTCTTAAATCCCTGAGTCAACAATCTATATTTAACAGAAGCATCTATGATCTTCTCCGAAGAACTTCTTGCTAAAGATATAGAGATATTCTCGGTAAGTCCATAGTCCAATATCATTCTCATTGTCCCAACATCTAATCCATAAAGTTCTGAATAACCTGAATTTAGGGGTCCAAATCTATGAGAAATCACAAAATCTAATTCATTTTTAGAGGATTGCTCAACAGACTGCAGATTGATAATCTTTTTAGATTTAAAAGTAGCATATGTTAGAGTTTCTGTATTTTCATCTAACATTAAGAGTAAGTCTTCTTGAGCAATAGTAGAGAAAGAAAGAAACAAATAGCTTGTTATTATAAAAACTCTATTCATCTTATTTTTGTTTTAGATTTATATTGACCTCAACTTTAACCTTCTTAGAAATTTTATCGCGGACTAATTTTGGAATCTTAATATCAAAATCTGAAATAATTAATTCAAAATCGGATTTTATCATAATATTATTGCTGTTTTTCTGAATAGATCCTTTCACTTCAATCTCCTTTTCTATTCCGTGAATCGTTATTATTCCTATAGCTATTACATTATGATTCTTTGCATCTAAAAAATCAGAATCCCAGTTTTTTATTTTTCCTGTAAAAATTGATTTTGGATATTTTTCTGATTCTACATATTTCTCATTAAAATGTATTTCCATTAATGCTTTCTCAAATTTAAATGATATCATATTCATCTGAAATACAATTTCCCCATTTTCTGAATTAAAAACAGATGAAACATGATTATTGATAGGGTTGATTATTTCCAAAGGTGTTGAAGCGTTAAACTGCACAGATCCATTTCTACTTATATACTTTTGTGAAAAAGAACAAACAGAATACAATACAAAGAATAAGGTGATAATCTTTTTATTCATCTTGAAAATTTATTTTGTTAAACAATATTAAACCAATTAAAAACAAAAATATAACGACCCAAAGAGCAACTTGTTGTGAGAAATTAAATGTAATTATTCCAAATAAAATCGGACCTAAAAATGAAGTTGCCTTTCCCGTCAGTGCAAAGAAACCAAAAAATTCATTTTTTTTCTCTTTTGGAGTCAATTTTGCCATTAAAGATCGTGAACATGATTGATTAGGACCAACCATTAAACCAATTAGCACTCCAGCTACCCAAAAAATCTCCTTTTGAAATATAAAATAAGGAGCAATAAAGGCAAGTAAAGTTGAGAAAACTAAAACTACCAAAGAAAGATTGATAACTTCTTTTACACCAATTTTATCTTCCAAATATCCAAAAATAAAAGAACCAATTGCTGCTGAAATATTTAAAACAATACCTAATGTCATCACCTCAGGAATTGAGAAATCTAAAGTACCTATTGCGTAAATTCCACCTAATGAAAATATAGTAATTAATCCATCATTAAAAAATAGACGGGCAATTAAAAATTTCATAATAGTTCTATATTTTACAACCTCTTTAAAAGTTGTTCTTATAGAAGCAAATGAATCTAAAAAATGTTTTTTGGTTAGTTTATCTTTTTTTCTATCTTTTACAAACAAAAATGTTGGAATACTAAAAATTAAGAACCAAACACCAACAAGAATATTAATTCCTCTAATTCCAGATGAATCTAGTTCAAATAAAGAAAACGAAAGGAAAAGAGCTAGTAATCCTCCTACAAAACCTAGTCCCCATGAAAAACCAGAAATCTTTCCACTATTTTTTTCGTCAGCTAAATCTTGTAAATATGAATTGCAAAAAACTGTTCCCAACTCAAAAGCTATATTTGCAATTACAAATAAACTAAGTGCAAAAAACACATCTCCTGACTGTGGAAAATAAAGAAGAATGGAAAATACAGCACAAATCCAAGTAAAAGAAATTAGAAAGAACTTTCTGTATCCTGCTTTATCTGCAAGTGCTCCCAATATTGGGGAAAGAATAGATACTATAATTGCTGTGATCGCGATTCCATTAGTCCACAATAACGTTCCGGTTTTTTCATCTGAAGCAATTACAGAGGTAAAAAAAGCTCCGTAAATAAAAGTGACAATTATAGTAGAAAATGGCTGATTTGCAAAGTCGTAAAACGACCAGGATATTACTTCTTTTTTATTTCTTAATTTTGATAAAAACATAAATTTTATGACTTCAATATTACAATAATTATTTCAATTATTATTAGTGTCCTCATTCTATATAAAAAATGTAAATTTGCCACCCTAAAAACCTTATAAATGAATATAGAAGGAATAATTAATGTCTCTGGGAAATCAGGATTACACAAAATTGTATCACAAGGTAAAAACTCTGTAATTGTAGAATCATTAAGCGACGGTAAGAGAATGCCTGTTTACTCACACACGTCAGCAAATTCTTTAGAAGAAATTGGAATTTACACTTATAAAGACACTATTCCTCTAGTAGATGTTTTTACAAATATTGCGAAGAAAGAAGACTGTAAAGTTTGTATCTCACATAAATCATCTAAAACAGAATTAGAAAATTATTTCAGAGAGATTATAGAAGATTATGATGAAGACAGAGTCTATATATCAGATATAAAAAAAGTTTTTCAATGGTACAATGCACTTCATTCTTTTGGATTAGTAAAACTGAAAAAAGAAGAAAAGAAAAAAAATAAAACAAAAAAAGAAGATGAGTAATACAATAACTATTCCTAAAAGACCCTCTAGAGAATTTGTTTCTGAAATTTTAGAAATTGACTCATGGAAAAAAATTGAACCTCTATTTTCAGATTTAGTAAATAGAAAAATAGAAAGTGTTTTAGAACTAGAAAAATGGATGTTAGACAGATCTGAACTAGAAGCAGTTCTCGAGGAAGACATGGCGTGGAGATACATCAAAATGAATATAGACACAACAGATAAAGATTTATCCGAAAGATTTCACTTTTGGATCAAAGAAATTTCTCCAAAAATGGCTCCATATTCTCACAGATTAAACATAAAGTTAGTAGAAAATAAATTCCTAAATGAATTAGATACCGATAAATATAAAATCTATTTAAGAGGAGTAAAAAAATCCATTGAGATTTTCAGAGAAGAAAACATTCCTCTTTTTACAAAGATGGAAGCTAAGCAGCAAGAGTACGGATCAATCTCTGCAAAAATGAGTATTGAAGTTGATGGCAAAAAACTTACCATGCAAAAAGCATCTCAGCTTTTAAAAGATACAAACCGAAAAAAAAGAGAGAAAATTTTCAACAAGATATCTGAAAGAAGATTAGAAGATAGAGATATATTAGATACATTATATGATGAATTAATTTCTTTAAGACAGCAAATTGCAAGAAATGCAGGATTTGAGAACTACAGAGATTATATGTTCTCTGCATTAGGAAGGTTTGACTACACAGCAACAGATTGTTATAGTTTTCATGATGCAATACAAGAAGAAATTGTCCCTATTGTAACTTCTTTTGAGAAGGAAAGAAAAGACAAATTAGGCTTCTCAAACTACAAAGCTTGGGATACATCGGTTGATGTAGATGGAAATGATGCACTTAAACCATTTAATGGAGGAGATGTTTTAACAGATAGAACAATTGAATGTTTTAGAAAATTAAGACCTTATTTTGGAGAATGTTTAGCTACTATGAAAGAAATGGAATATTTAGATTTGGAATCTAAAGATGGAAAAGCTCCAGGTGGCTTTATGTATCCACTCTACGAAATTGGAGTTCCATTTATTTACATGAATGCAGTTGGATCGCAACGAGATGTTGTAACAATGGTTCATGAAGGTGGTCATGCTGTTCATTCATTCCTAAGTAGAGATCTAAAACTTACAGAATTTAAATCTACTCCTTCAGAAGTTGCCGAACTTGCCTCAATGAGTATGGAACTTTTAAGCATGAAAAATTGGGATATTTTTTATGACAATAAAGAAGAGTTAAAAAGAGCAAAACAAGAGCAATTAGAAAAAGTACTAGAAGGACTACCTTGGATAGCCGCTATTGATAAATTCCAGCATTGGATTTACACTACTGATCATACTGCAGAAGAAAGAAGAAAACAATGGTTAGAAATTTCATCACAGCTTGGGAACCAAATAATTGATTGGTCAGGACAAGAAGAATCGTTAGTTAATCAATGGCAAAAACAATTACACTTATATGAAGTGCCATTTTACTATATTGAATACGGAATGGCTCAACTTGGAGCTATTGCTATGTGGAGGGAATATATTTTGAAAGGAGAAGATGCTTTAGACAACTACATGCAGGCTCTGAAACTAGGTTATACTAAATCAATTTCAGAAATATATGAAACAGCAGGCATAAAATTTGACTTCTCTGTTGAATATGTAAAAGAACTTGCTGAATTTATCAAAGATCAATTATCTAAACTAGAAAGATAATCCTTTTAATCTAAGAATAACTCTTCTCCACAATCTTTGCAAAATTTTGCAAGCTGATTATGCCCTTCCGAAAGACAAGATTCGCATCTAAAAGTATTAGGGTTAATTCTATCATTAAATATAGCAGCTGAGACAATTCCAGTAGGAACAGCAATTATACCATAACCGAGTATCATAATAATTGACGCAAGAAATTTACCCAAAGCAGTTATGGGAACAGCACTTCCATATCCAACTGTAGTTAGAGTAACGATTGCCCAGTACATTGAATTAGGAATATCTTCAAAACCAGGATTATTTTCTCCCATTGGACCTTCAATAATATACATTAGTGTACCTAAAACAATTACCAATAAAACAATTGACATAAGAAATACAATAATTTTTGGAAGAGATCTACGTAATGCGATCAGCATTGTTTGACCTCCTCTTACATATGAAGATAAATGAAAAATTCGGAATATTCTAATTAATCTAATCGATCTAATAATAGTTAAATGATGAAGGTCAGCAATAAACATTAAATATGTTGGGATAATAGCTAAAAGATCTACTAATCCCATAAAGGAAAAGATATATTTTAATGGTTTCTTTACAATATAAACTCTCATAAAGTATTCAATAGTAAATAAAATAGTAAAGAACCATTCAAGTTTTTCTAATATATCACCATATTGTATTTTAATATTAGCAACACTTTCTAAGACAATACATATAACTGATAAAGAAATAGTTATTAAAAGAACAACATCAAAGAACTTTCCAGTAGGTGTTTCTGCTTCAAAAATAATATGATATAGTTTGTTTTTTATTGAGTTGTCTTCCATAATTTTATTTAAGTTGTAAAACTAATTAATTTTTTAAGTTATAAGTTATTTCGAAAAAAAACTATCCTTTTTGAAGAATCATACCACTCCTCATAATTAATTCTATATATTTTCTCAATAGCATTACGTTTTATTTTCATAGTAGGAGTAAGTAAATTATTTTCAATAGTCCACTCTTCTTTTACAACAATAATATTATGAATTTTCTCATGTTTTTCTAATTTAGGATTTACAACTTCCAGAGTTTTTTCTAAACTAGAAATCAAATCTTCTTTTGTTTTTTCTCTTCCTCTATCAGAAAGAACAACCAAAGCTATTGGCTGAGGAATTTCAGTGCCAACTATACATACTTGCTCAATGTTTTTATTAGCAGATAATTTCAATTCTATAGGAGATGGAGCAACATATTTTCCTTTAGATGTTTTAAAAATATCTTTTACTCTACCGGTAATTTTCAAGAAACCTTCAGAGTCAATTTCTCCTTCATCTCCAGTATATAGCCATCCATTTTGTATAGTGTCATTTGTTTTCTCTTCATCTTTATAGTATCCATCCATCAAAGCATCATGTTTTATCATAATCTCATTCTGCTCTGATAATTTTACATCACACAAAGGAAGAGCCTGACCAACAGAACCAATTTTTATTTTCTCTCTGAAACTTACATGTGAGTAACAAGTGTTTTCAGTCATAGCGTAGGCTTCTTGAATAATAATTCCCAAACTTTCAAACCACCTGATAAGAGCTGCTGGAGTTGGAGCTGCTCCAGTAAAAACATTTCTTGCTTTACTAAGTCCTAATCCTTTCTGTATTTTTTTCTTAATTAAAGATGAAATAATTGGAATACTTAATAGAATATTTAGTTTTTTTTGAGGTAGTTTTGCTAGAATTCCTTGCTGAAATTTAGTCCAAATTCGTGGAACTCCTAAAAATACTGAAGGTTGTGAATAAGATAAATTCTGAGCAAAAGTATCTAAACTTTCTGCAAAAGAAACTTTTCCTCCACAATAAATAGAACCCATTTCAATTAATAATCTTTCAGCAATATGAGAAAGTGGCAAATACGAGAAGAACGACTCATCTTTTAAAGGAAGTGCATTTACCGCATTTGTCGTAGCAAAAGAGAAATTATAAAATTTATGCATTACTCCCTTCGGATCTCCGGTTGTTCCGGAAGTATAAATAATTGTAACTAGTTCATTATCATCTCTAATTACATTCTCTTGCAATGGAAAAACATCTCTTATTAAATCATTCCATTTAGGATAGTTCTGAGAATAAAATGGATAAGTAACACAATTTACATCTGAAGGAATTCCACTTTTCATTTTTTCAAAATCATCTAATTTCCCAACAAACATCAATTTTGTTTCACTATGAATCAGAATTTTATTTAGAATTTTGGCACTTAAATTCGGATATAAAGGAACTGAAATATGACCACTCATCATAATTGCTAAATCACTCATTATCCAATGTGCACAGTTCTTTGATAAAATAGCAATCTTGCTTTTCTTCTCTAAATTTAAACTTTTTATATAAGCGGCCATTTTCCTTACTTCTAACATTACCTCTTCCCAAGTCCAATCATGCCAAATAGAGTTTATCGGCTGAGAAAGAAAAACCTCATTTCCTTTTTCTTCTTCCCACTTATACATCATTTCCAAAGGTGATAAATATTTCATGTTTTCTAAATTTATTTTTGATAAAAATAAACAATTTTTTATTCTTTTATTATGAGAGTATAATATTTTTAAAAATACTATGCGTGCATAGTATTTTTTATTATTTTCGTAGCAAGTAAAATAAAAATTATGGAACCAGAAGATACAATAGATTATAATATCAGAAAAACTTGGTACAATATTACTAAATTATATAACCGAACTGCCAATGAATATATGGCAAGTATGGCTCTTGGGATGATTATCCTGAATATTGATATAATGGAAGGAACTCCTTCAACACAACTTGGTCCAAACATGGGAATGGAAGCTACCTCATTATCTAGATCATTAAATAAACTTGAGGAAAGTGCAGTTATCGAAAGAAGGCCTCACCCAAAAGATAAAAGGAAAACAGTTATTCATTTAACTCCTCTTGGAATGGAATGGNGAGAAGTGGCAAAAGAAGTAGTTGTTGAGTTTAATGAAACAATTTTTTCATATTTTGAGAAAGAGGAGATGGAAACTTTCTTTGCGATATTAAAAAAGATAAACAAAATTATTGATGAAAAAAAATAGACATATAAATAAAGTAGCTGTAATTGGTTCTGGAATTATGGGTTCACGTATTGCCTGTCATTTTGCAAATATTGGAGTAGAAGTTTTACTCTTAGATATTGTTCCTTTTGATTTAACAGAAGAACAATTGAAAGATAACTCAATAAGAAATTCTATTGTAAATGACGCCCTAAAGAGTACTTTAAAAAGCAAACCCTCTCCTATTTATAGTAAGGAGTTTGTAAGTAGAATTACTACTGGTAATCTGGATGATGATTTGCAGAAAATTTCAGATGCTGATTGGATTATTGAGGTAGTGGTGGAACGACTTGACATTAAAAAACAGGTTTTTAAAAAAATTGAAAACTACAGAAAAGAGGGAACTTTAATTTCTTCTAACACTTCTGGAATTCCTATTGAAAGTATGATTAATGGCAGGTCAGAAGATTTCCAAAAACACTTTTGTGGAACACACTTTTTCAATCCCCCAAGATATCTAAAATTATTAGAGATTATACCTACATCTAAAACTGATTCAGAAATTTCAGATTTCTTAATGAATTATGGAGATAAATTTTTAGGAAAAGATATGGTGCTTTGTAAGGATACTCCTGCATTTATTGCTAACAGAATTGGAGTAGCCAACATCATGTCCTTGTTCCATTTGGTAAAAGAATTAGATTTAACAGTAGAGGAAGTAGATTCTTTAAGTGGACCAATTATTGGGCGTCCGAAATCAGCAACTTTCCGTACTTGTGATTTAGTTGGGTTAGATACACTGATTCATGTTGCAAATGGAGTATATGAAAATTGTCCTAATGATGAAATGAGAAGTAATTTTGAATTACCTAATTTCATTACAAAAATGAGTGAGAACAAATGGTTAGGAGATAAAACTAAGCAAGGGTTCTATAAAAAATTAAAAGATGCAAACGGAAAAAGAGTTATTGAGGCACTAAACCTCAGTACTATGGAATATGCTCCAAAACAAAGAGCAAAATTTGCAACCATTGCAGCGGCAAAGCAAGAAGATAATTTATTAAAAAGATTAAAAATTCTTGTAAAAGGAAAAGATAAAGCAGGAAAATTTTACCGTAAATCATTCTATTCCTGCTTTGCTTATGTGTCTCATAGAATCCCGGAAATAACAGATGACCTTTACAAAATTGACAGAGCACTTTGTGCTGGTTTTGGTTGGGAAGTTGGTCCGTTTCAAATGTGGGATGCTTTAGATGTGGGAAAAACACTATCCAAAATGGAAAGAGAAGGATATAAAGCAGCAGATTGGGTACATGATATGGTGAAATCAGGAACTAGCTCTTTTTACACTACAGATAAAGGAACTTTAAATTACTACAACATTCCAGAAAAAAAACAAGATAAAGTAGCGGGGATGGAGAACTTCATCATCTTAGATCATATTCGTGAAAATAATACAATTTGGAGTAATTCAGGGTGCAACCTTATCGATATTGGTGATGGAATTGTGAACTTGGAATGGAGAACAAAAATGAATTCTATTGGAGGAGAAGTATTAGAAGGAATTCAAAAAGCAATTGAAATTTCAGAAAAAAATCACAAAGGATTAGTTATTGCTAACCAAGGAAAAAACTTTTCAGTGGGAGCAAATATCGCTATGATATTCATGATGGCGATAGAGCAAGAATATGAAGAAATTGACTTTGCAGTTCGATCTTTCCAAAACACAACTGGAAGAATCAGAAACTCTTCAATTCCTGTTGTAGTAGCTACACACGGAATGACATTGGGTGGTGGATGTGAAATTGCTTTACATGCTGATCATGTACAAGCATCAGCAGAAACTTATATTGGTTTAGTTGAAATGGGAGTTGGTGTTATCCCTGGAGGAGGGGGCACAAAAGAAATGGCAAAAAGAGCATCACAAGCTTACTTCTCAGGAGATATAGAACTACCAACTTTAAAAGAAAGATATTTAAACATAGGAATGGCAAAAGTAGCTACCTCAGCACAAGAAGCCATAGAGTTAGATTTACTCTTAAAAAATAGAGATAGGGTAACTATTGGGTTTAACAATCTAATCACTGACGCAAAAGCAGCAGCACTTAATTTAGCAAATCAAGGATACACTCAAACAGTTCCTAAAAAGATAAAAGCTTTAGGTAAAGATGGTTTAGGAATGTTTATGGTAGGTGCACATTCCATGCATGCAGCAGGGTACATTACAGAACATGAAAAACTAATGTCTGAAAAATTAGCTTATGCAATTTGCGGTGGAGATTTATCAGCTCCTACTCTAGTATCAGAACAATATCTATTAGATTTAGAGAGAGAAGCTTTCTTATCACTTTGTGGAGAAAGAAAAACATTAGAAAGAATAGAAAACATGTTAAAAAAAGGTAAACCATTAAGAAATTAAAATTATGAATACATCATATATAGTAGCAGGATACCGATCAGCAGTAGGGAAATCAGGTAAAGGAGTTTTTAAATTCACTCGTCCGGATGATTTGGCTGCGGATGTAATTAAACATTTAGTATCCTCCGTCCCTGAATTAGACAAAGAAAAAATTGATGATGTGATTTGCGGAAATGCAACGCCTGAAGCAGAACAAGGATTAAATATTGGTAGAATGATTTCCTTAATGGGATTAAATACTATAAAAGTTCCAGGAATGACTGTGAACAGGTATTGTTCATCTGGACTCGAAACCATTGCTATTGCCAATGCAAAAATACAGAGCGGAATGGCAGAGTGCATAATTGCTGGAGGAGTAGAATGCATGTCTCCTATCCCATTTGGGGGATGGAGAATTATACCCAATTATGATGTAGCAACAGATAACTCAGATTGGTACTGGAACATGGGACTTACTGCGGAAGCAGTTGCCACCAAATGGAATATCAGTAGAGAAGATCAAGATGAATTTGCTTTCAATTCACACCAAAAAGCATTAAACGCAATTGATAAAGGATATTTTAAAAGCGGAATTGCACCAATTACGGTTAAAGAAACCTATTTAGATAAGAATGAAAAAAGACAAGAAAGAGAATACATTGTAGATACAGATGAAGGACCAAGAAAAGGTGGGTCTGCTAAGGCATTATCGAAACTAAGAACTGTATTTGCGCAAGAAGGCACAGTAACTGCAGCAAATGCATCTCAAACTTCTGATGGGGCAGCCTTTGTTTTATTAATGTCAGAGAAAATAGTAAATGAACTTGGAGTAAGACCGATTGCAAAACTATTGAGTTATTCAGTAGCAGGTGTTGAACCAAAACATATGGGAATAGGACCTGTAGAAGCAGTGCCAATGGCACTAAAGAAAGCAGGATTAAAACTAAAAGACATTGAACAAATTGAACTAAATGAAGCATTTGCGTCACAATCATTAGCGGTTATCCGTGAATTAGGACTAAACCCAGATATTGTAAATGTAAATGGTGGAGCAATTGCATTAGGACATCCACTAGGTTGTACTGGTGGAAAATTAACAGTTCAGTTGATAAACGAAATGAAAAGAAGAAATCAGAAATACGGAATGGTTACCATGTGTGTAGGTGCAGGTCAAGGTGCAGCGGGAGTTTTTCAAATACTATAGAAAACCTTTAAAAAATAATATTATGATAAAAGGAGGAGAGTTTTTAATTAAAGATCAAGAAGCAAAAGATGTTTTTATTCCAGAAGAATTTGGTGAAGATCAATTAATGATGGCATCTGCAACTAAAGAATTTGTAGAAAAAGAGTTAGATCCACATAGAGAGCAATTTGAAAAAAAAGATTATCAACTTACTGAAGACTGCATGAAAAAAGCAGGAGAGTTAGGATTGTTGGGAATAAGTGTTCCTGCGGAATATGGTGGAATGGGTATGCCCTTTAATACTTCTGTACTTATTTGCGATAAAATTTCTGGGGCGAATGGTTCTTTCTCAACTGCATTTGGTGCTCATACTGGAATTGGTACTTTACCAATTTTATTATATGGTGATGATGCGCAAAGAAAAAAATATTTGCCAAAATTATCCACAGGAGAATGGATGGGATGTTATTGTTTAACAGAACCAGGTGCTGGTTCTGATGCCAACTCAGGAAAAACAAAAGCCGTATTAACAAAAGACGGCAAAAACTATCTTATTAAAGGTCAAAAAATGTGGATTTCAAATGCAGGATTTGCAGATGTATTTATTGTATTTGGTCGTATAGAAGATGATAAAAATATCACTGGATTTATATTAGAAAAAGGGATGAAAGGTATTACTATGGGAGAAGAAGAATATAAATTAGGATTAAACTCCTCTTCTACTCGTCAAGTATTCTTTAATGATGTAAAAGTTCCTGTAGAAAGCATGTTAGGAGGTAGAGGAAATGGATTTAAGATTGCTATGAACGCACTTAATGTTGGGAGAATTAAGCTATCGGCAGCAATATTAGACGCTTGCAGAAGAGTAATTGGACTTTCAACCATTTATTCTAATGAGCGTATTCAATTTGGTGTCCCTATTTCAAAATTTGGATCTATAAAGCACAAACTAGCTGATATGGCTGTTAGAACTTATGCTATTGAATCAGCAACTTATAGGGCTGGAAATGAAATTGAAAAAAATATAGAAAGACTAGAAAGCGAAGGTGTTGATCATCAAGAAGCTCATCTTAAAGGAATAGAGGAATACGCTATTGAATGTTCTATTGTAAAAGTTCTAGGATCAGAAACTATTCAATATTGTTCGGATGAAGGAATTCAAATATATGGAGGCATGGGGTATTCTGCTGATGCTCCTATGGAAGCCGCATACCGTGATGCAAGAATAGCAAGAATATATGAAGGAACAAATGAAATTAACAGAATGTTATTGGTGGGAATGATACTTAAAAAAGCTATGAAAGGAGAATTAGATATTATGACACCTGCCATGAAAGTCGCTTCTGATTTAATGAGCATCCCATCTTTTGAAAAACCAGATGAAAGCATACTTTTTGAAGTAGAGAAAGAACACATCAAAAAACTTAAAAAAACAATTTTGATGACTGCAGGAAAAGCAGCACAGCATTTTGCAATGGAAATAGAAAAAGAGCAAGAAGTTCTGATGAATTTGGCAGATATGGTTATTGATGTCTATACTGCAGAATCTGCAATTCTAAGAGCTGAGAAATTAGCTCTTAAAGATGGAGAAGAAAAAGCACAACATCAAATTGTGATGAGTAAATTATTCTTGTACTCCTCAATAAAGAATTGTCAAAGATGTGGGGAAGAAGTAATTCTATCTTTTACAGAAGGAGATGAACAAAGAATGTTATTAATGGGATTGAAAAGATTTACAAAAGGATACACTATTAATCCAAAAAAATTAAGAAGAAATATTGCAGATAAACTAATTGAGGAAAATAGATATTGTTTTTAGTACCTTTAGCGAATGAAATTTACAGAATTTAATTTCGGGAACGAACTTCAGGAGGGCTTAGATATGATGGGGTTTGAAAAAGCCACCCCTATTCAAGAACAAGCAATACCAATCATTCAAAATAATAAAGACTTAATTGCCTGCGCACAAACTGGGACAGGAAAAACAGCAGCTTTTGTTTTACCTATCTTAGATATACTCACTAAAGAAACTCAAAACAATAAGGTTAACACTATAATTATTGCTCCTACCAGAGAATTGGCAAAACAAATTGACATGCAGATTGAAGGCTTCTCTTATTTCACCAATGCGTCTTCCTATCCAATTTATGGAGGTGGTACAGGAGTTGAATTTGACAATCAAAAACAAGCTCTTAAAAAAGGATCTGATATTATTATTTGTACACCTGGAAGATTACTAGCTCATTTAGATTTTGATTATTTTGATACATCTTCAGTAAAACATCTTATCTTGGATGAAGCAGATCGAATGCTTGATATGGGATTTTATGATGACATCATGAAGATTTCAAATACTCTTCCAACAAACAGACAAACCCTTTTATTTTCGGCAACTATGCCTCCAAAAATCAGGGAACTTGCTAATAAATTACTTAAGAATCCTGAGAGCATAAGTTTAGCAATCTCAAAACCTGCAGAAGGTATTACGCAATCTGCATACATGTGTCATGAAAGTCAGAAGGTAAACTTGGTAAGAGAAGTCTTAAGGGCAAAAGGAAAGGATCTGAGTCATGTCTTAATTTTCGCATCAAGTATAAAAAGTGTAAGAGAAATCAAAACAATACTTAATAAAGCTGGAATGAAAGCTTCAGAAATGCATTCAGGATTAGATCAAGATCAAAGAGAACAAACCATCAGAGATTTTAAAAGTAAGAAAATTAAAATTTTAGTAGCTACAGATATATTATCTAGAGGAATTGATATAAAAGGAATAGAAATAGTAATCAACTATGAGGTACCACATGATGAAGAAGATTATGTACACAGAATTGGTAGAACTGCTCGTGCTGACAGAACTGGAGAGGCAATTACATTTATCAATCCTAAACAAGTAAAAAACTTTAAGGATATTGAAAAACTAATTGAAAAGGAAGTTCCAAAATTAGAATTACCAAAAGGTTTTTCAAAAGCTCCTGAATATAAAATACTGTCAAAAAATAAGAAGAATAAGAAGTGGAGGAATTTTAAGAAACAGAAACCTACCTCTCCAAAATAGGTGCATGATGTTTCTTAATTCTGGCATCAATTATTGGAATAGAGCAAGAAAAATGTTTATTTTGATTTTCTGCATTTAATCCATAAATATCGTTTGCAGGATTTGAACGAGTAAAAGTAACCCACAACCAATTAGGAAAATCCTCACAAACAAAAGAAGAATCATCTACTAAAGTAATAAGTCCTATCCCATCTAAATTCTGATTTTCTAGAGAGGAAATAAGTATATCAATCTCTCCTTTACCCTCAATAACTAAATTTCCTTTACTCACTAATTTAGGATTTGAAAAATTATCTGGTAAATTAATTTTATCTATTTTCTCAAATAAAGTTCGTTTTATTTCACCTGCAGCAGCGATTACCACTTTCGATCCTTCATTTAAACTATCTCCACTATAATCCAAAGTATCAATAGTAGTTTTTGTCTGAAAATGCAAATCTCTTTTCCAATCTACTCTCTCTAAAAAGTGTGTAAAATATTCCTTCTCATCATTCACATTGAGAGAATTCTCTTCATCACAAATAAATAAATATTTTGCTAAACTCATTTGCCCTGTACCTAAAATATGATTAGCAATGGTTAATAATTCTTGTGGTTTTCTGATTGGATTATAAGGGGTGTAGCGCTCACTGCCCACAGCTAATAATAGAGGATGAACTCCTGAAGCATCTACTGCATTGACAGCTTTTAATCCGGGAATTTCTTTTTCAATAGCACTGCCAGTTATCTCATGAATCAAAGATCCAAACTGAGAATCCTCTTGTGGTGGTCGACCAACAACTGTAAAAGGCCAAATTGCATTTTCCTTTGCATAAACCTTCTTTATCTTCATTAATGGAAAGTCATGCGTCAAACTATAATATCCTAAATGATCTCCAAAAGGGCCCTCTGGCTTTGTTTCATTTGCATGAATTTCACCGCAAATAATAAAATCAGCATCTGTCGAAATTGTATAACCATCTTTCTTTGCATATCTAAATCTTCTTTTGCCTAGAATTCCAGCAAATGAAAGTTCAGACATACCTTCTGGTAAAGGCATAACTGCAGAAAAGGTATGCGCAGGAGGACCCCCTACAAAAACAGAAACCTTTAAAGGTTTTCCCATCTTATTTGCTTTTTTCTGATGAATCCCAATACCTCTATGTATCTGATAATGTAATCCGATTTCTTCATTTTGAATATAATCATTTCCAGATAATTGAATACGATACATTCCTAAATTAGAATTCAAAATACCAGGGTTTTCAGGATCTTCTGAATATACTTGAGGTAAAGTAATAAAAGATCCCCCATCTTTTTTCCAACATTTTATTTGAGGTAAATCTTCAATTTTTACTTCGTTAAAACTTCTTGGAAAACTTACTTTTTTAGGAATAGAATAAACACCATATAAAGCTGTAAACAATGATTTGAAAGGGTATTTTAAAGCAGAAATAGGATTTGTTTTAAGTTCAATAAGTTGTTTTACAATTTCTAAACTATCACGAAACATAAATTTACTTCTATCTAATGTTCCGAATAAATTTGAAACAGCTTTGTACTTACTTCCTTTAATATTTTTGAAAAATATTGATTTTCCTCCTTTCTCAAATTCATTTAAATGAAGAGATGCCATATCCAAATCAGGATCTACTTCATCAGAAATTATTTTAATTTCTCCTTTTCTATCTAAATCAGTAATACATTGTTTTAAGGATTTATAACTCATATCTCAAAATTAAAAATAGAAGCCGATTGACTTCCTTCTTTCTGAATTTTAATTTATTTTATCTGTTTTCTATAGAAACATATTGTCTGGCAGATGATCCAGTAAAAACCTGTCTTGGTCTTCCAATTGGCTCGTGATTTTCTCTCATCTCTTTCCATTGTGCAATCCAACCAGGAAGTCTTCCTAAAGCAAACATTACCGTAAACATATCAGTTGGAATACCTAACGCCCTATAAATAATGCCAGAGTAGAAATCTACATTAGGATATAATCCTCTTTCTTTAAAGTATTCATCATTAAGAGCAACTTTTTCTAATTTCTTAGCAATATCTAATACAGGATCTTCAATACCAAGTTCATCTAATACATCATCAGCTGCTTTTTTAATAATCGTTGCCCTTGGATCAAAGCTTTTATAAACTCTATGTCCAAATCCCATTAGACGAAATGGATCTGATTTATCTTTTGCTTTGGCAACATATTTATCTACATCACCTCCGTCATCTTTAATATCTTCAAGCATTTCAATTACTGCTTGGTTTGCTCCTCCATGCAATGGACCCCAAAGTGCTGCAATTCCAGATGATACAGAAGCATATAAGCTAGCATGTGAAGAACCTACAATTCTGACGGTAGCAGTAGAACAATTTTGTTCATGGTCAGCATGTAAAATTAATAATTTATCTAATGCCTTTGAAATAATAGGATTTACTTCAGTTTCCATTGTTGGAAGTCCAAACATCATCTGTATAAAGTTCGCTGTGTAACTCAAACTATTTTTAGGATACATTATTGGCTGACGCATTCTATTTTTAAAACTCCATGCAGCAAGAGTTGGAAGCTTTGCAATTGCTCTAATTATGGTTCCGTCTATCTCTTCTTTAGATCTATTAGGATCTAATGATTTTGGATAAAAAGCAGTTAATGAAGAAACTAATGAGGATAAAACTCCCATAGGGTGGGATTTAGATGGAAAACCATCTAAAATTGATTTAACATCTTCATGAACTAAAGAATGAGTTGCTATCTCATTTACAAAAAATTTTAATTCATCTTTTGTAGGTAGTTCACCATAAATAAGTAAAAATGAAACTTCTAAGAATGTAGATTTCTCTGCTAATTCCTCAATAGAATATCCTCTATATCTTAATATTCCTTTCTCTCCATTTAAAAATGTAATACTACTCTCACAAGAACCAGTATTTTTAAATCCTCTATCTAATGTAATAAGACCTGATTGTCCTCTAAGTTTACTAATGTCGAGTGCATTTTCATTTTCAGAACCAGTTATTACTGGTAACTCATAAACTTCTCCATCATAATGCAACTCAGCTTTATTTACCATAATTATCTTTTTTTATCGTCTGTAAATGTAATAAATTCATATGAATTTATTAAACAAATTTGAATGCTTTTCCGGTATAAATAGCTTCTTCTCCTAACATCTCTTCAATTCTGAGTAGTTGATTGTATTTTGCCATCCTATCTGACCTAGAAGCAGAACCCGTTTTTATTTGTCCGCAATTTAGTGCAACAGCCAAATCTGCAATTGTTGTATCTTCCGTTTCTCCTGATCTATGACTCATTACAGAAGTATAAGAATTCTTCTGTGCCATTTTAACAGCATTTATTGTTTCAGTTAAAGTACCTATCTGATTTACTTTTATTAAAATAGAGTTTGCTGTACTATTTTCAATGCCTCTTTTTAATCTTTCAACATTAGTAACAAACAAATCATCACCAACTAACTGAACTTTATCTCCTATCTTTAATGTGAGATTTTTCCATGCATCCCAATCATCTTCATCTAAACCATCTTCTATTGAAAGAATCGGATATTTTTTAGTCCAATCTGCCCAGTAATCAACCATTTCTGAGGGAGTTAATTTATCTCCTGTAGACTGATGAAAATGATAAACATTTTCTTTTGCATTATAAAATTCGGATGCTGCTGCATCCATTGCGATATACATATCTTCTCCTGCTCTGTATCCTGCAGATTCAATTGATTTAAGTACTATCTCAATTGCTTCTTCATTAGAACCTAAATTTGGAGCAAAACCTCCTTCATCTCCTACATTTGTAGAATGACCTTGAGATTTCAATTCTTCTTTCAAATGATGAAAAACTTCAGTTCCCATTTTTAATCCTTCTGAAAATGAAGTAGCTCCAATAGGCATTACCATAAACTCCTGAAAATCAATACTATTATCAGCATGAGAACCTCCATTCAAAATATTCATCATAGGAATAGGTAGTTCCTTTGCATTTACACCTCCTACATAATTAAAAAGAGATTGTTCACTTTCCAGAGCTGCAGCTTTTGCAGTTGCTAATGAAACTGCAAGCATTGCGTTTGCTCCTAAATTTGCTTTGTTTGATGTTCCATCCAAATCAATCATTTTCTGGTCAATAGTAGATTGATCAGAAACATCAACTCCATTTAATTCTTCATTTATATCAGTTTTAATATTCTGAATTGCTTTTAAGACTCCTTTACCTAAATAAATTCCTTTATCTCCATCTCTTAATTCCACTGCTTCATATTTGCCAGTTGAAGCTCCAGAAGGTACAGCCGCTCTTCCCATAATACCATTTTCTGTATAGACATCCGCTTCAACAGTTGGATTCCCTCTTGAATCTAAAATTTGACGTGCATGAATTTTTACTACTCTTCCCATTAGTTATTTTTTATATTATCTATAAAATCATCAAATAGATACCTAGAATCATGTGGTCCTGGTGAAGATTCTGGATGATACTGAACTGAAAAACAATTCTTGTTTTTTATTTTAATTCCTTCAATAGTATCATCATTCAAATTTAAATGTGTTACTTCTACATTCTCATTTTTCTCAATATCCTCTTTTGAAACTCCAAAACCATGGTTCTGGGAAGTAACTTCTGCTTTTTGAGTTGACAAATTAATTACCGGATGATTAATTCCTCTATGTCCATTATGCATCTTATAAGTAGAAATACCTTCAGAGAGAGCAATTGCTTGATGCCCTAAACAGATACCAAAAACTGGCTTACCATCTGAAGTAATCTGCTTTACTTGCTCAATAACTCCGGGCATTGCTGATGGATCTCCTGGACCATTTGATAAAAAGAAACCATTAGGATTCCAATCATTCATCTTCTCATATGAAGTATTCATTGGAAAAACTTTCAGAAAACATCCTCTATCAGTTAAACATTTTAAAATATTTCTTTTAACTCCTAAATCCAGAACTGCTACTCGGATTCCTGCATCTTCATCTCCTACACAATAAGACTCTTTTGTTGATACAGAAGAAGATAATTCTAATCCCTCCATAGATGGAACTTCTGACAATTTAGATTTTAATTCTTCTATATCTAAAGTTTCGGAAGAAATAATTGCATTCATAGCTCCTTTATCTCTTATATATTTTACTAAAGAACGAGTATCTACATCCGAAATAACAACTTTATCTTGATTTATAAAATAGTCATTTAATTCCATATTAGCATCTGCTCTTGAAAAACCTTTATTAAAGTTTTTACAGATTAAGCCCGTAATCTTCATGTCATCAGATTCTATCTCATTTGGATTAGTACCATAATTTCCAATATGAGCATTTGTTGTAATCATTAATTGACCAGAATAAGAAGGATCAGTAAACACTTCTTGATATCCAGTCATTCCTGTATTAAAACACAATTCTCCTGTTGCAGTTCCAAGAGCTCCTGCAGCTTTACCATGGAAGATAGTCCCATCTTCAAGTAATAGAATTGCTGTTTGTTTTCTTTTGTATTTCATATTTGCTATAAATTTATAAAAAAAGGATAAAACAATATATGTTTTATCCTTAAATTTATTTTATCATAAGAAACTTTTATTCTGCTTTATTTTCTTCAGACAAATCTTCAGAATCGTTTTTATTAATTTCTTCTTTTACTTCCTCAGCAGGAACTTCTTCTTTTACTTCCTCAGCAGGAACTTCTTCTTTTACTTCCTCAGCAGGAACTTCT
>PAKE01000015.1 GCA_002710495.1 Flavobacteriales bacterium | reverse complement strand
AGGAAGTAAAGAAGGGTGTATATTTATTATTTTATTAGGAAATAAAGAAATAATATTTTCAGGAACCTTTAATAAAAACCCAGACAAAACAATTAAATCTACCAAATACTCTAAAAGTTTTTTCTGAACAACACTAGAGTTGTTTAACTCATCTTTAGTAAAATAAAAAACAGGGATGTTAAATTTTTTGACTCTTTCCACAACAAAAGCGGTCTTTTTATTTGTCGCAAGCAAAACAACATCAACATTCTTGTTGTTTATAAAATAATTACAAATATTTTCCGCATTCGTACCATTTCCTGAAGCAAAAACCGCAATTTTTTTCATCACACAAAAATACGGATTTATAATAATAAACAAACAAATGTTAAAATAGAAAATTATAAAACTTGTGAGTTATGTAATTAATTTAGTTATTTGCATATTATTAATTAAAAAAGATTAAAATGTCAGACGTAACTACAAAAGTAAAGGCAATTATTGTTGACAAATTAGGTGTTGACGAATCAGAAGTAACAACAACAGCAAGCTTCACAGATGATTTAGGCGCAGACTCATTAGACACAGTAGAACTTATTATGGAGTTCGAAAAAGAATTTGACATTCAGATTCCAGACGATAAAGCAGAAAAAATAACAACAGTAGGCGACGCCATTTCTTTTATTGAGACTTCATAAACTTAAAAATGAATAATAGAAGAGTAGTTGTTACTGGAATCGGAGCTTTAACGCCGATTGGAAACAACCTACAAGACTATTGGGGCAACTTAATTAAAGGGGTTAGTGGAGCGGGTCCAATCACCCATTTTAATGCCGAGAACTTTAAAACTCAATTTGCTTGTGAGGTCAAAGATTTTGTAGCTACTGATTTTCTAGAAAGAAAAGAAGCGAGAAAGTTAGATCTTTTTAGTCAATACGCTTTAGTTGTTGCTAAACAGGCGATAGACGACTCTTTATTAAACACAAAAGAAATAAACCCAGATAGATCTGGGGTAATTTGGGGGTCTGGAATAGGGGGGATGCAAACTTTTTTCACCGAATCTGTAAATTACGGAACAGGAAATGGAACACCAAGATTTAACCCATTTTTTATACCAAAACTAA
The DNA here is from genome assembly GCA_002710495.1 of Flavobacteriales bacterium. Classification (GTDB taxonomy): domain Bacteria; phylum Bacteroidota; class Bacteroidia; order Flavobacteriales; family BACL11. Next base: position 60,125 of record PAKE01000015.1, on the reverse strand, counting down.
TTTCAGATATTCCAGCGGGACACATCTCTATAAAATATAATTTTAGAGGACCAAACTTTACAACTGTTTCAGCATGCGCTTCTTCAACAAACGCTCTTATTGACGCTTTTAATTACATTAAATGGAACAAAGCGGACATTTTTATTGCTGGAGGTTCAGAAGCTTGTGTTTTTGAACCAGGAATAGGGGGGTTTAACGCTATGATGGCTCTTTCTACCAGAAATAACGATCCAAAAACCGCATCTAGGCCATTTGACAAAAACAGAGATGGGTTTGTTATGGGAGAAGGATCGGGAGCTTTAATACTAGAAGAATATAAACACGCAAAAAAAAGAGGGGCTAAAATATACGCTGAAGTTGTTGGCAGCGGACTTACAGCTGACTCTCATCACATAACAGCCCCCCACCCAGAAGGCTTAGGAGCGAAAAACGTAATGAAACTAGCTGTTGAAGAAGCTGGAATTACAACATCAGAAGTAGATTATATAAATGTTCACGGAACATCAACACCACTCGGAGATATTGCGGAAACAAAAGCAATTAAACACTTATTTGGACAACACGCTTATAATTTAAACATTAGTTCTACAAAATCAATGACAGGACATTTATTAGGAGCCGCAGGAGTAATCGAAACGATAGCTTGTATAATGGCGGTAAAAAACAATATTATTCCTCCAACGATTAACCACGAAACAAAAGACCCGGAAATTGACGAGGGTCTAAATTTAACATTAAACAAAGCAGAAGAAAGAGTAGTAAACTACGCTTTAAGCAATACGTTTGGTTTTGGAGGGCATAACGCCTCAATACTTGTTAAAAAATACACAGAATAATTTTTATAAAAAAACTCATAAAAACCATCCCTTCTTTAAAAAAAAACAAAGAGGGGNTTTTTGTTTTTTTTAAAAAGGAGTTTAGCATAAAAATAAAAAACACCAGGTTATACAAAACAGCATTTACACATANCTCTAAAAACAGTTTGGACAATTATGAAAGATTAGAGTTTTTAGGAGATTCAATACTAAATTCTATTATTAGCGAACATCTTTTTCTTAATTACACACAAAAAGATGAGGGGTATTTATCAAAAAAAAGATCTGTAATCGTTGGNAGAAAAAACTTAAACAAGATAGGAAAAGAAATTTTACCAAAAGAACATATACAACATAAACTACAGACAATTACACCAAATATTTACGGGAATATTTTGGAAGCAATTATTGGAGCACTTTATTTGGATTTAGGATACAACAACACAAAAGAATTTACGGCAACCCATATTATAAAAAACACAAAATCGGACAAGTCTGAAATCGATTATAAAAGTAAAATTTTAGAATGGTCTCAAAAAAACAATAAACAAGTAAAATTCGTAAATATCAACCAAAAAGGACCAGATCATAAAAAAGAATATCAGGTCCAACTAATTATTAACAAAAAAAACATATCAGAAGCTTGGGGAAAAACCATAAAATCTGCTGAGCAAAAATCTTCAGAAATTGCATATAAAATTGTAAGTTAGCGGTAGATGAAAACATTAAGGTTTAACGAAGACTTTGAATTAGACTTCCTGATACTAGGAATAAACTCTCATATTAAACTATATAAACTTTGTTGGGAGATAAACAAAAAACTACACACAAGTTTTGTGAAAAATAAAAACCACACAATAAGCGGCAACCAAGAATTTGAGAGATTTTCCTACACAAATAAAAACTCAGAAATCACATATAATATTATATCAAATGTTTCAAATACAGGATACTTAGACCCAAACAATAAAAGTGTAAATTATTTTATGATAGTACAAGGAGAGATCTATAATACACAAAAAACAATTGAAAGATTAAGCCAAATTGAAGACATACTATTAGTTTTTGAACTAAATTTGTCAAAAATTAAAACAATAACACCATTTATTATAAATGATTAATAAAACAAAAATAATAGCTACAATAGGACCCTCTACATCTTCAAAAGAGATGTTAGGGAAAATAATACAAAGAGGTGTAAATGTGTGTAGAATTAACTTCTCTCATGTGTCTCATTCAGAGGCGAAAGAGATTATCGATAACATAAAAGAAGTCAACAAACAGATTCATGCACACACCGCAATTTTAGCAGATTTACAAGGACCAAAAATCAGGGTAGGAAATTTTGAAAAGCCAATCAAAATAAAAAAAGGATCCTATATTTATTTTAACACAACTAAAAAGCAACCAAATGATATTTTTATTAGTTACAAAAACTTTGCAAAAGACGTAAAAAAAGGAGACAGAGTCCTTTTGGATGACGGAAAACTATCTTTATTAGTAGAAAGCAGTAATGGAAAAAACAGAGTAAAACTAAAAGTAATATTTGGAGGATTATTAAAATCAAACAAGGGGGTAAACCTACCAAATACAGATATTTCATTACCATGCTTAACAAAAAAAGACAACGAAGACTTATCCTTCCTTCTAGAACAAAAAATAGAATGGATTGGGCTTTCGTTTGTAAGGTCAGCAGAAGACGTAAAAAAACTTAAAAACATAATAAAAAGACACAAAAAATCTCAAGCACTAATAATTACGAAAATTGAAAAACCAGAAGCAATAAACGATATTGATAATATTATTTTGGAAACAGACGCGATTATGGTAGCAAGGGGAGATTTAGGAGTTGAGGTACCACTACACAAAGTCCCTGTTTTCCAGAAAATGATTGTCCAAAAATGCATTAAACAATCAAAACCAGTAGTAATAGCTACTCAAATGTTAGAAAGTATGACGGATAATATTTCCGCCACCAGAGCAGAGGTAAATGATGTTGCAAACTCAGTAATTGACGGGGCAGACGCAATGATGCTTAGTGGAGAAACCTCAGTTGGAATACACCCACTCAGAGTTATTGACACTATGAGAAAAGTTATTAAAGATGTAGAAAAAAGCAGACATAATATTTCTAAAAACGATCCAGAAAGAGAAATTGTATTAAACGAAAGGTATATTTCTAATGCAATTTGCGCAAACGCTTGTCAAATTGCCGACAATGTAAACGCGCAAGCTATAATTACCGCAACCTACTCAGGATACAACACCATAAAAACATCTAGTTATAGGCCAAAAGCATATATTTATGCATTTACAAATCATCATACCATACTAAACACACTTAGTTTGGTTTGGGGGGTAAAAGCTTTTTATTATGAAGGAGGAAAAACATCAGACGATACGGTTTTAGAAACTAAAAGCATCCTTAAAAAACACAAATACGTAAAAAGAGGAGATAAAGTAATAAATATAGCTAGTATGCCAGCTGAAGAAAGAGGCATGACAAATATGATGAAATTAAGTAAGGTAAAATGATCAATACAAAACTATTAGCAGAGATTTGTGAGGTAGCGGGAGCACCTGGACACGAACAAAGAGTAAGAGAAATTGTGCTTAGAGAAGTAAAATCTTTAGTAGANGAAATAAAAATTGACAACATGGGAAATGTTGTTGCAATNAAAAANGGNAAGANAGAATAAAAAAGTNATGATNGCNGCTCATATGGATGAGATTGGNTTTATTGTNACNCANATTGANGANAATGGATTTATATATTTTCATACNCTTGGAGGNTTNGACCCNAAAACACTNACCGCACAAAGAGTGATAATTCACGGNAAAAAAGANGTAATNGGNGTAATGGGANNTAAGCCAATTCATTTAATGAATGCGGCAGACAGAGCAAAAGTTCCTACAATTAAAGATTACTTTATAGATACCGGAAGATCAAAAAAAGAACTAGATAAAATAATTTCAGTTGGAGACACCATAACAAGAGAAAGAGAGTTGATTGAAATGGGAGATTGTTTGAATTGTAAATCACTAGATAATAGAGTTTCGGTTTTCATTTTAATTGAGATGTTCCGTGAGATGAAAAAGAAACCAACATATGATGTATATGGAGTATTTACTGTACAAGAGGAAATTGGAATTAGAGGAGCAAATGTATCCTCAATGGATATAAATCCTGATTTTGGATTTGGATTAGACACCACCATTGCTTGGGATACACCAGGAAGCACTAAACAAGAGCAGGTTTCAGCTCTTGGAGAAGGAGCGTGTATTAAAGTAATGGACTCTTCTACAGTTTGTGATTATAGAATGGTAAAATACATGAAGGAAATTGCTAAAAAGAAAAAATTAAAAACACAATTGGAGATTTTACCAGCAGGGGGAACAGATACAGCGGGAATACAAAGAATGAACCCAGGAGGAAGTATTGCTGGGGCGGTTTCTATTCCAACAAGGCATATTCATCAGGTAATTGAAATGGTACACAAAAAGGATGTTAGAGGAGCAATTGACTTATTACGACACTCAGTAGAAAACCTAAACACTTACGATTGGAGTTTTAGGTAAAATGGACCCAGAATACAAAGATTATCAGGCCCCAGAACAAAACGAAGAATTTAAAAAATATGTTGAGCTATGTAAAAAAGATAAAGATATTTTATNCCCCTTTTATTTTGAAATTTTTTAAAATGGTTAGNTGGGAATAGTGAAATTGAATTTAAAAAGATTGTTTAGTAGATGAGAAGCACCTATGTTGCAGCTATTACCATCTTAGGAAAAGTGTAAAACAAGCATCAGGATATCCCCAACCCAAAACTAGAAAAGAAAGTTTATAGAGACGCGAAAACACAGATAAAAAACTAAAATAATTTCCATTTTAACTTAAATACTTTTCTTAAATTGTTTTAAAAAACGCACATCATTTTCAAAAAACAAGCGCAAGTCATTTACTCCATATTTCAACATTGCAATTCTTTCAATTCCCATACCAAAAGCAAATCCACTATATTTTTTAGAGTCGATACCACAGTTTTCCAACACATTCGGATCTACCATACCACACCCTAAAATTTCCAAATAACCAGTGTTTTTACACACATTACAACCTTTTTCACTGCAAATATTACAACTTACATCTACTTCAGCAGAAGGTTCGGTAAATGGGAAATAAGAAGGCCGTAATCGTATTTTAGTTTTTTCTCCAAACATCTCTTTTGCAAAATAAAGAAGACATTGTTTCAAATCAGCAAAGCTTACATTTTCGTCAATATATAACCCCTCCACTTGGTGGAAAATACAATGAGCACGAGCAGAAACAGCCTCATTTCGATATACCCTACCAGGTGACAAAGTTCTAATAGGTGGTTTGTTTTCATTCATGTACCTCACTTGAACAGAAGAGGTATGTGTTCTTAAAAGGACATCTGGATTAGTTTGTATAAAAAAAGTATCCTGCATATCCCTAGCAGGATGCTCTTTAGGTAAATTTAATGCAGAAAAATTATGCCAATCATCTTCAATTTCAGGACCTTCCGAAATAGTAAATCCAATACGGTTAAAAATCTCAACAATTTCATTTCTGATTATCGAAATAGGATGTCTACTCCCTAAATTATCCAAAGCTACAGGACGGCTTAAATCAATTGATTCTTCCGTCTCTTCTGTTTCAAAACCATCTTTATAATCCTCTATTTTATTTTGAACTAAAACCTTTAAATTATTTATGGCAGCTCCAAAATCTTTTTTCTGATCTGAAGGAACCTCCTTAAAAGCAGAAAACAAACCATTTAACAATCCTTTTTTCCCTAAATACTCAATTCTAAAATTGTTTAACTCTTCTTCAGAATTAGGGGTAAATCTATTTACTTTTTCAACTAGTTTGTTTACTTTTTCTAACATCTTAAATAATTACTTATATTTGCTTTATTATTCAGATTACAAAGTAAAACAATATTTTTAATAAATCATGAAAAAGACAATCCTTAAAATATCATCAATATTATTAGCAGTTTTTTTTGTTTCCACAGTTTTTACATCTTGCGAAAAAGAAAAAGACACAATAGGAATAATTAAAGTAGTAAACTCAAACGGAGATCCAATGAGTGGAGTAACAGTAGTTTTGGATCAGACAAACACAGATCCAGGAACCGATCCTATTGAGAATTTAACACAAACAAAAGAAACAGACGCAAGCGGAAGAGCGGAATTTATTTATAAGTACGAAGCTATTTTAGATATAACCGTAAGTAAAACTTCTGGGAACGACACCTATGAAGGAAATGGTATTATCAGGCTATTAACAGGAAAAATAGAACAAGTAACAATAGAAGCTGTAGTAACACCATAATTACTTAAAGTAATTTATTATTGATTTTTTCATAAGCGTTTCTTGGGAGCTAGGNTTTAACTTTTCTAAATCTTTTAACGATTCATAATGTGGCCAACCATCTTCATCTATATTTTTAAACCTGTAATATCCGAAAGGACAAAGTAATTTACATGTAGCAATATGTAATAAATAAGTTTTCTCCTCTTTATCAAACTCTCTTATTCCCTGCCCTAATTCTTGTACCCCAATCAAAAACAAAATAGATTTTAAATTCAGCTCTTCGTCAAAATCATCTTGTAACAACACAATTAAATCACTCCATTTTTTTTCTATATCTTCCATATTGCTAAAGTATTAAAATACTATCTTTACAACATGAATTTTATAGATATAATTATTATAATTTTAGTTCTCATTGCAGCTTTTAANGGTTTTGTTAACGGTTTAATAAAAGAACTGATATCATTAATATCTCTTATAGCTGGAATATATGTTGCTAGTTATTTTTCAGTTTNTGTTGAACAACAACTAAATTACAACTTTCCAAAAACAGAAGAATATAATGCTATTATTTCCTTTTCATTAGTTTTTACAACTATTTACCTCTCCTTAAAATTAGCGGGTATTATAATTCATAAATTTGTGAAAATAATACAACTTAATTTAATTAATAAAATTTCAGGACTGTTCTTTGGAAGCATAAAAGCGATTTTGATAATTGCGTTTATCTTGCTTGAAATTAATCATNTAGAACAAAGGTTTAATATAACAATACCAAAAAAACAGAAAGAAGAATCTAAACTTTACCCTTTAGTTGAGAATATAATTCCAATAATTATTCCGATAGTAAAAGAAAAAACTAAGAATTATCCGGAATATCAAAATATTCTTAATAATAAGACCAACGGAGCTAAAACAAGAATTAAACCCTAACTAATAATAGCTTTTACACCCGGAAGATCCTTTCCTTCTAAATATTCTAACATTGCTCCACCACCAGTTGAAATATAACTTACCTGATTTTCCATTTCAAATTTCTTAATAGCAGCTACCGAATCTCCACCGCCAACTAAAGAAAAAGCTCCATTTTTTGTTGACTTACAAATAGACTCTCCTATTTTTTTAGTCCCGTTTTCAAAATTACTCATCTCAAAAACCCCCATTGGCCCATTCCATATTATTGTTTTAGATCTTTCAATTACTTCTGAAAAAAGACGANCGCTTTCTTCTCCAATATCTAAACCCATGTATCCATCCTGAACATCTATAATTTCAGAAAAACAGATACTAGAGTCATTACTAAAAACACTTGCGTTCACCGAATCTATTGGTAAAAGTAATTTTACATCTTTATTTTTCACTTTATTAATAATTGATTTCGCTAAATCAATTTTATCAAGCTCTAATAANGAATTACCAATATTTCCACCCATTGCTTTTACAAAAGTATACGCCATCCCACCACCAATAATTAAATTATCTACCTTATCTAACAAAGAAGTTATTACATCAATCTTACCAGAAATTTTAGACCCACCAATTATTGCTGTAAATGGTTTTTTAGGAGAGTTTAGAGCTTTTTCTAAATTCTCAACTTCATTTTTTAAGAGTAGTCCAAAATATTTTTCCTTAGGAAAAAACTGAGCAATAATAGATGTAGAAGCATGAGATCTGTGTGCAGCGCCAAAAGCATCATTTACATATACATCACCAAGACTAGAAAGTTGTTTAGCAAAATTATAATCCCCAGATTTTTCTTCGTTATGAAATCTTAAATTTTCTAAAAGTAAAACCTCTCCATTTTTCAAATCCTTTATAGANCTCATTACTTTTTCACCAATACAATTTTCAGAAAAAGANANATTTACCTCTAAAATAGACTGTAAGNAATCAANAATATGAGATAATGAAAATTTTGATTCAACACCCCTNGGCCTTCCTAAATGAGACATTAAAATAATCTTTGCTTTATCCNGAATTAATTTATTTAAAGTAGGTAAAGCAGCTTTTATTCTACTATCATCTGTAACATTAAAATCTTCATCTAAAGGAACATTAAAATCTACTCTAACAAGAACTCTTTTTCCTTCAAAATTTTGATTTAATAAGTTTTTCACTTTGCAAAAATAAACAAAGTAAAAAATCAATCGAACAAATTCCTAAAAAATAGTAATTTTGACGGATACATATTTATGAAATTTAAAGACATCATAGGAAATACGGAGTTAAAAACCCAACTAATTAATTCGGTAGAAAATAACCGACTAAGTCATTCGCAATTATTTTTAGGTAAATCAGGTGGACCAAAATTAGCTTTTGCTTTTGCTTTTGCTCAATACATAAATTGCACAAATAAAACACCTTCAGATTCTTGTGGTGAATGCCAATCTTGCATGAAGCACAATAAGTTAATTCACCCAGACCTACATTTAGTTTTCCCAGTTTTATTAATTAACGGAATCAAAAAAGCTGTAAGCGATAATTTTGCAAAAGAATTTAGACAAGAAGCTTTAAATAACCCCTATTTAAATTTACACAATTGGTTTGATGTTTTTTCTTCTGAAAACAAAACAGGAAAAACAGGATACATTTACACACAAGAATCAGATAATTTACATAAAAAACTATCACTAAAACATTACGAATCAGAATACAGAGTTGTGATAATTTGGATTCCAGAAAAGATGCAAACTGTTACATCCAACAAACTTTTAAAATTGTTAGAAGAACCACCACAAAAAACGATATTTATATTGGTTTCAGAAAACTCTGAAATACTATTAAAAACAATACTTTCAAGATTACAAATTCTAAAAATAAAAAACTACTCCTCTAAAGAAAAAACAGAAATACTACAAAATAAATTCCCAGAAAAAGGAGTTATAAAATTAGAAAAATCCCTTATTTATTCTGATGGTAATTTGGGAGACGCTATTCATGTTTTAGAATCTGACATAATTACTGATGATAATTTTGATGATTTCCAAATGTGGATGAGATTATGTTATTTGGTAAATATTCAGGAAATTGTAAAATGGGTAAATGAAAGAACTAAAAAAGGAAGAAGAAATCAATCCACTTTTTTAAAATATTCATTAAAAATGGTTAGAAATTGTTTAATTATTCATTTTTCTAATCGAAACACACTAAATATTACAGAAAACGAAAAAAAGTTTTTATCAAAATTCTACCCATTTATTCATGAAGGAAATATTTCAGAAATAAGTGAAAAAATTGAAGAGTCTATAAAAAATATAGAACGAAATGCTAACTCAAAAATCATATTTTACGAACTTTCACTACAATTAACGATACTGTTAAAAGTAAATCGTAAATTTGTAGAATAAAATTAATAATCATGGGATGCGGAACAGGAGGAGGATGTAGTACATGTAAGGTTTCTGAAAAAAGGGGGTCAGCAGCAAGTTCAGTTTTTAACTGGCTTGCAAATGTAGAAGACGCAAAAAGCAATTCTAATAAAAATTTAGTGGAGATTCAGTTTAAAATGAACAGAAAGGAATATTTTGAGAATAAAGATAATCTAAGTATTTCTGAAGGAGATTTTGTTGCTGTTGAAGGAAATTCGGGTCATGATATTGGTAAAATTACATTGATTGGAGAAATTGTTTATTATCAAATAAAAAGAAAAAAAATAAACATAAAAACCAACCCACTAAAAAAAATATATCGACTCGCAAAAGATACAGATTTATCAAAATACGAATCAGCGATTGATTTAGAACAACCAACTCTTAAAAAAGCAAAAGAAATAATTAACAACCATAAACTTGAAATGAAGCTAGTTGATGTAGAGTTTCAGGGAGATAAATCAAAAGCTGTTTTTTATTATACAGCTGAAAAACGAGTAGATTTTAGAGAGTTAATAAAAGAATATTCTAGAACCTTTGGGATTAGAGTTGAGATGAAGCAAATTGGAGTTAGACAAGAAGCCGCAATGGTTGGCGGTATTGGAAGTTGTGGTAGAGAATTGTGTTGCACCACTTGGATGGTTGATTTCCCAGCAGTTTCAACATCCTCAGCTAGATATCAACAACTATCCATAAATCCCCAAAAAATTTCAGGACAATGTGGAAAGTTAAAATGTTGTTTAAATTTTGAGCTTGATTCTTATTTAGACAGCTTAAAATATTTCCCAAAACAAAAACAAATTTTGAAAACCAAAAAAGGAGAAGCTAAACAAATAAAGATTGACGTATTTAAGAAAAAACTACAATACGTTTATAAGTCTAACGAACCAGGAATCTTTGAACTTTCATTAAAACAAGTACTTCAAATAATAGAAGATAATAAAAAACAAAAACTTCCAAGGTCATTAGAAGAATTTGTAGTAGAAAAAGAAGTTTCAAAAGTAGATTATAGTACGGTTGTTGGCCAAGATAATATTAATAGGTTTGATAAAAAACAAGATATCAAAAAAATAAAATCAAAAAATAAATTCAAAAACAAGAATAACTATAAGAAAAAAAATAAATACCAGAAAGGAAACAACAAAGAATGAAAAAAAACATTTTCATATACCCAATTATTTTAATCTTTTTTTTTTCATGTAAGGGTGAAAAAACACACCACCATTCTTTCCTTGGTTCTAAATGGAACTCACAACAAATTATAAAATTTGACATAACGACAAAAGACTCTACACAAGTTAGAATGTCTAATATTTCAATCCGACACAATACTTCTTATAAGTATCAAAACATTATATTTTTTCTACATCACTCTTACAAAGAAAACATTATTTCTACCAACACAATTGAATTATTATTAGCAGAGGATAATGGTAAATGGATAGGTAGGGGTAAAAGCGACATTAAAGAATTTTCAACTACAATATTATCACCAAAAACGTACCAAAACGGACTACACTCCTTTTCTTTAGAATTAGCCATGAGAGATAACGTCTCTACAGAATTAGAAAAATTAGATGGCATTTCAGATATTTCATTTTATTTAACAACAGAAAATGAGGATTAAAAAAATTATATTAATTTGGATTATTTGCTTAAGTCCTTTTTTTGCATTTATTACCCTAATGTATTTAGTAAAAATTAATACTATAAAGGAATTTCCAATAGACGGCAAGAGAGATTCTGAGATGATCTATTTTTCGGATTTAGAAAACCCCACAAACAAACTATCTACTATTGTATATTCATCAGACGGAGTAATTCTAGGAGAATATTTTGAAGAAAACAGATCAAATGTTCATTATTTAGACATTTCTCCTGTTTTGATTGACGCTTTAATTTCTACAGAGGACATTAGATTTAGACAACACTCAGGAATTGACATTCGTTCTTTGTTTAGAGCTACTTATGGTGCGTTATCAGGAAATACAGGTTCTGGAGGAGCAAGCACAATTACTCAACAACTTTCAAAAATGTTATTTACAAAACAACCTTCTTCTGGATTTGAGAGGATAAAACAAAAATTAAAAGAATGGGTAGTTGCAATAGAACTTGAAAAAAGATATTCCAAAAGCGAGATTATTGAAATGTATCTTAATAGGTTTGATTGGATAAATCAAGCGGTAGGAATTTCTTCTGCATCAAAAATTTACTTTAATACTAAAGTAGAAAAAATAACAACAAATCAATCCGCAATGCTGGTTGGAATGTTAAAAAACCCATCATTATATAATCCAATAAGAAACCCTGAAGGCACTCAAAACAGAAGAAATGTAGTTTTATCTCAAATGATGAAGAATAAAAAGTTATCAAGAACAGAATTTGACTCACTAAAAGCACTACCATTAGGATTAGATTTTCAAAAAACTGGACACAACGAAGGGTCATCCACATACTTCAGAGAACAACTTAGAGAAATGTTAAAGAAATGGTGTTCAACACACAAAAAACCAAATGGAGAATATTATAATCTTTATACTGACGGACTAAAAGTTTATACAACTATTGATCTAAGAATACAAAAACACGCGGAACAAGCTGTAAAAAACCACCTGAAGGTCTTACAAAGAGAATTTAATAAAGTTTATAAAAACAGTAAAACCCCATATCCTAGAGATTTTAGCAAACAACAAATAGATGGATTAATAAACCAAGCGGTAAAAAGATCAGAAAGATATAGAAAATTAAAAAATCAAGGAAAATCAGATTCTGAAATAGAGAATATTTTTAATACAAAAGTAAATACATATCTTTTTTCTTGGAAAGGAGAAATAGATACTTTGATATCTCCAAGAGATTCTGTTATTTATAATAAATTCTTTTTACATACAGGGGTGATGAGCATGGACCCTAATACAGGACATGTAAAAGCGTATGTCGGAGGAATTAATCACAAATATTTTCAGTACGATCATGTTTTACAAGGTAAAAGACAGGTAGGATCAACCTTCAAACCGTTTTTATATTCATTAGCTATTCAAGAAGGAATGGAACCATGTGACAAGATCCTTAATTCTCCAGTTATTTTTAATAAAGACGAGTGGAACCTACAAGAAGACTGGATACCTAAAAACTCCTCAGATGATTTCGATGAATTAAAACTGTCTTTAAAATTTGGATTAGCAAACTCTCTAAATATTATGACCTCTTCAATAATGCATGAATATGGACCTCAAGCAGTTATTGATATAGCTCAAAAAATGGGAGTTACATCAAATTTACAAGCTTCACCTTCAATTTGTTTAGGAACATTTGATATGTCGGTAAAAGAAATAACAGCGGCCTACTCTACTTTTGTAAATAATGGAAATTATACAGAACCACTATTTATAACAAAAATTACAGATAAAGATGGTAATGTTTTAGAAGAGTTCACCATAGAGACAAAAAAAGTTTTAAGTGACCAAACAGCTGCAATAATGGTTGAATTACTAAAAGGAGTGGTTCAAGGAGTAAGAAGTGAAAAACAACATTTAATAGGAGATAAAAAAGGAAAAAAAATAGGCACAAGAGGAACAGGGGTGTCACTTAGAAGTGAATATTATCCGTACAAAATAAAAGCAGAAATAGGAGGAAAAACCGGTACTACACAAAATTATTCTGATGGTTGGTTTGTAGGGATTACTCCAAATTTAGTAACAGCAGTTTGGGTTGGATGCGAAGACAGAGCAGCTCATTTCACAAACAAAAAAGGCTATGGGTCTCATACAGCTTTACCAATTTTTGGAAAATTTATGAGGAAAATTTATGATGACGTAACAATAACTAATGTAACAGAACAAGATATATTTGAATATGATATTGATATAAAAAATTATATTGAAGAAAAGATGAACTGCGATGAGATAGAAGCTATAATATTTGATGAAGATATAAATGAAGATTTTTAATTATGATAAATAAAGTTGTAAACAATATTGATGAAGCGTTAAAAGGAGTAGAAAGTAACATGACTTTTATGTTTGGGGGATTTGGACTTTCAGGAATTCCAGAAAACGTCATTTCAAGACTTTCAAAAATAGATTTATTTGGACTTACCTGTATTTCAAACAATGCTGGGATTGATGATTTTGGGTTAGGATTATTACTTAAAAGAAAACAAATAAAAAAAATGATATCTTCTTATGTGGGGGAAAACGAAGAGTTTGAAAGACAAATGCTAAGTGGAGAACTAAAAGTAGACCTAATTCCACAAGGTAGTTTAGCAGAAAGGTGTAGAGCTGGAGGAGCTGGAATTCCAGCGTTTTTTACTCCAGCTGGATACGGAACTGAAGTTGCTGAAGGTAAAGAGATAAGAGAATATAATGGAAAACCTCATATTTTAGAGTCCGCACTTACAGCTGATTTTGCTTTTGTAAAAGCCTGGAGGGGAGACAATGCTGGAAATCTAATTTTTAAAGGAACGGCTAGAAATTTTAATCCTCTAATGGCAATGGCAGGAACAATTACCGTTGCTGAGGTAGAGGAATTAGTTCCTGTGGGAGAATTAGACCCTAATCAAATACATACTCCAGGAATTTTTGTACAAAGAATATTACAAGGAGAAAATTATGAGAAGAGAATTGAACAAAGAACCTTCAGAAAAAGAGAATAATGGCTTTAGATAAAAACCAAATAGCACAGAGAATTTCCCAAGAATTAAAACACAATATGTATGTGAATTTAGGAATTGGAATACCAACACTTGTAGCGAATTTTATACCAACAGGAATTGATATTGAGTTTCAATCTGAAAATGGAGTTTTGGGAATGGGTCCATTTCCTTTTGAAGGAGAGGAAGATCCAGATATGATTAACGCAGGCAAGCAAACTATCACTACACTTCCAGGAGCGGCCTTATTTGATTCTTCTACATCTTTTGCAATGATAAGAGGAAAACATGTCCAGCTTACCGTTTTGGGAGCTATGGAAGTATCCGAAAATGGAGATATTGCTAATTGGAAAATACCAGGGAAAATGGTAAAAGGAATGGGAGGAGCTATGGATTTAGTAGCTTCAGCAGAAAACATTATTGTAGCTATGATGCACTCCAATCGAAAAGGAGAAAGTAAGATTCTGAAAACCTGTACCCTCCCAATTACAGGGGTTAATTGCGTAAAAAAAGTAGTTACAAACCTTGCTGTTTTGGAAGTTACAGATAAAGGATTTAAACTTTTAGAAAGAGCTCCGGGAGTTTCTGTTGAAGAAATAAAAAATTTAACGGAAGCAGATTTAATTATTGAGGGAAAAATTCCAGAGATGAAACTTTAATTTAATTTTTCAGTTAAATCAGCTATTTCTTTTCGGACAGATTTTCTGTTATATAAAATATTATAAACCGCCTGAGTAATTGGCATCTCTACATTTAGTTTTTCATTTATTTCCGAAATACATTTTACTGCATAATATCCTTCTGCAATCATTTTTAATTGTAGTTGAGCAGAGTTTACACTATACCCCCTTCCAATCATTTCTCCAAAAGTTCTATTTCTACTAAATTGAGAATAAGCGGTTACTAATAAATCTCCCAAATAAGCAGATTCTTTTATATCTCTATTAATCGGATGAACCCTATCAACAAAGAGTTTTATTTCTCTAATTGCATTAGAAATTAATACTGCCTGAAAATTATCTCCATAACCTAAACCATGACAGATTCCAGAAGCTAGAGCTACTACATTTTTCAGAACAGACGAATACTCTGTTCCATAAATATCATCTGAAACATTAGTTTTAATATATCTTCCCGAAATAGAATTTGCAAAAAACTCTGCTTTTTCTATATCACTACAGGCAACTGTTAAATAAGAAAGCCTCTCTAGGGCAACTTCTTCCGCATGACAAGGACCAGTTAGCACTCCAATATTTTTATAAGGAACCTCATATTGATTATGAATAAATTCTCCAACAATAGTATTGTTTTCAGGAACAATCCCTTTAATTGCAGAAACAATAATTTTTTCTTTTAGAGAAACATTTAAATTATTTAAAGTAGATTTTAGAAATGCAGAAGGAACAGCAAGAACAATTAAATCAGAATTTTCAATTACACTATTTATATCGCAACTTATATTTAATTTTTCCTTTTTTAGTTCTGCATCTGAGATGTAATCTGGGTTGTGTCCGTAAGTTTCAATATGACTGATAGAGTCTTTATTTCTCATCCACCAATTTATAGAGTTAACATTTTCGCAAAGCATTTTCACAATAGCTGTGGCCCAACTACCTCCACCAACGACTCCTATATTTTTTTTATTTTGTTTCACCTCCATAGGAAACGATTCCACCACTTAAATTTACAACTGTTTTAAACCCTATGCTTTTCATAATTTCCTGAACCTTAGCAGAACGAGATCCAGAATGACAATGAACCACTATATTTTCCTCCTTTTTATCAGAGATACTATCTAAACCATTACCTAAATCAGATGTAGGAATCAGATAATCCATTCCAATTATCATTTTAGTATCATTTTCAATTATTTCCCTTACATCAATTAAAATAAAATTTATTAATCTACTATTTCTACCATCTAACAAATCAACTAACTCTACTGAATTTATTTCATCTTTTTTAAATAAAGGATTTAGATTTTCAGAATTTAAATTTAACTTATGTTCAACCATAGAGAGATCTGCTTTAACATAATTATCTATATAACTAGAAGTGCAAAATATACCACAATGACATATACCATCTTCTGGAATCTCTTTTTCTAAAGCGGGTTTACATGGACACACTCTATCGTTTAATTTTTTTTTCTCTTCCTTGGTTTCTCCAATCACAACAAAACATGGACAATATCTTGATCCGTGCTTTACTTTATTAGACGTAAGTCCTTGAGCAGTAATATCATTAATTTCCTTATTAGGATTTGGAAATAAATTCATTTTATCGTAAACCAAACTAACAAATTTATTAGTTTTTTCTAATTCTTTTTTAAACTGATTGTCCATTTGGATGGTTTTTTTATTAAATCGTACTAATAGATTTTCAAGTTATCTAAACTATTAAAGATTAATCATTTTTATTTTCAGATTTCATTTGTGGGAAGAAAAGCACATCCTGAATAGAGTTAGAGTTTGTCATAATCATACTTAATCGATCAATTCCAATTCCCAAACCAGCAGTTGGAGGCATTCCATATTCAACAGCTCTTAAGAAATCTTCATCAAGAACCATCGCTTCTTCATCCCCCCTTTTCCCAAGTTCTAATTGCTCTTCAAATCTTGCTCTTTGGTCGATTGGGTCATTAAGTTCAGAAAATGCATTGCAAATTTCTTTCCCATTGCAAATAGCTTCAAAACGCTCCACTAAACCGTCGTGTTTTCTGTGTTTTTTAGCTAACGGAGACATCTCCACAGGGTAATCAGTTATAAATGTTGGTTGAATTAATTCTCTTTCACATTTTTCACCAAAAATTTCATCAATTAACTTTCCTCTACCCATACTTTTATCAACCTTAACTCCTAATTCCTTAGCGGTTTCAGACATTATTTCTTCACTCATTTCTGAGATATCAATACCTGTAAAATGCTCAATTGCTTCATACATTGTATATCTTTTCCAAGGTCTTTGAAAATTGATGATATTTTCACCCACTTTTACTTCAGTTGTACCATGTAAATCCATAGCAATTTTCTCTACCATTTCTTCTACTAAATCCATCATCCAAGAATAATCTTTATAAGCAACATAAAGCTCCATTTGTGTAAATTCAGGATTATGAAATCTACTCATTCCTTCATTTCTAAAATCTTTAGAAAACTCATAAACCCCATCAAATCCACCAACAACTAATCGTTTTAAATATAGTTCGTTTGCAATTCTTAGATACAATTCCATATCTAAAGTATTATGATGTGTTTTAAATGGCCTTGCCGCAGCACCACCATAAAGAGGTTGTAAAATTGGAGTTTCTACTTCTAAATATCCTTTTTCATTTAAGAAAGATCTCATTGAATTTGTAAGTTGCGTTCTCTTGATAAACACATCTTTCACATCAGGGTTGACCACCAAATCTACGTATCTTTGTCTATATCTTTTTTCAGGATCTGTAAACGCATCATGAACCGACCCATCTACATCTGTTTTTGGCAGAGGTAGTGGCCTTAAAGTCTTTGTAAGAACGGTTAGATTTTTAACCTTTATTGAAATTTCACCAACTTTTGTAGTGAAAACAGTTCCTTTTATTCCAATAATATCACCAATATCCAAAAGTTTTTTAAATACAGTATTATACATAGTCTTATCCTCTCCTTCACAGACTTCATCTCTATTTACATAAATTTGAATTCTTCCATCACTATCTTGTATTTCAGCAAAAGACGCCTTACCCATAACTCTTCTACTCATCAATCTTCCAGCTATTATTACTTCGGTTTTATCACCATCAACATAACTCTTTTTTATATTTTTAGATGTGTTATTTACATCAAACGTATCTGCAGGGTATGGATTTATACCTAGATCTATCAGTTTTTGTAAGCTTTCTCTTCTTACTATTTCTTGTTCGGAAAGTTCTCTGTCCATTTGTAAATTTTTTGCAAAGATAAGAATTCTTTTATCCTAATATTTTGTAATTTGTGCTTCCTTAAATTAAAATAAAACCGGAAAAGATGAAAATGAACGATTATATTAATGATTTTACAAATCATTTAACAGAAGCAATGGAAATTGGAGATGCGTCAAACTTAAAAAAATCAGATAAAAAATTTAATAATATTTTAATTTGCGGATTAGGAGGTTCTGGAATTGGAGGAACTATTATAAATGATATTATTTCTTCAAAAGCAAATATTCCAATTTTAGCAACTAAAGATTATAGTATTCCAAATTTTGTTGATGAAAACACTTTAGTAATCGCTTCATCTTATTCTGGAAATACTGAGGAAACTATATATGCTTTGGAAAAATGCCAAAACAGAAATACAGAAATTTGTATAATTACTTCCGGAGGGAAATTAAAAACTATTGCAGAAGAAAATAGTTATAATCATATAATTATCCCTGCAGAACACCCACCAAGAGCAATGTTCGGATACGCTTTTACTGAACTTTTTTTTGTGTTGAATCATTACAGAATAATTGACCATTCATTTAAATCAGATTTTACAAATTCCATTTCACTACTAAATTCTGAAAAAGAAGATATTCAAAATAAAGCGATAAAATTAGCAAAAAAAATGTACCAAAAAACCCCCGTCATTTATGTTGCTCAAGGATTTGAAGGAGTAGCGGTACGTTTTCGTCAGCAAATAAATGAAAACAGTAAAATGTTGTGTTGGCATCATGTTGTTCCTGAAATGAATCATAACGAATTATTAGGATGGAGAACAAATGTTGATGATTTAGCGGTAGTATATTTCCGCAATAAATCAGATTTTGATAGAAATCAAATCAGAATGGACATAAACAGAAAAGTAATTTCGAAATTCACGAATAATATTACAGAAGTTTGGAGTAAAGGAGACTCTCAAATAGAAAACACTCTGTATCATATTAATTTAGGAGATTGGGTAAGTTGGTATTTGTCTGAAATGAATAATGTTGATGCAATTGAAATTGATGTAATTAATTTTTTGAAAGGAGAGTTATCAAAGGTTTAATGAATAAAAAAGTAAAATTTGAAGATTTAGGACTGATTGATTATAAAAAATGTTGGGATTATCAGGAAGATCTCTTTTCAGGGATTCTGAAAGTAAAATCAAAAAACAGGAAGGAAAACACAATCAATCCGACAAATAATTATTTACTTTTTTGTGAACATCCACATGTTTACACACTAGGGAAGAGTGGAGACGAAAAGAATTTATTAGTAAATGAAGAATATCTTAAAAGTAGGGGAGCAACTTTTCATAAAATTAACAGAGGAGGAGATATTACTTATCATGGACCAGGACAAATTGTAGGATATCCGATACTAGATTTAGAAAACTTTTTTACAGACATTCATAAATACTTAAGATTCTTGGAAGAAGCGGTAATACTAACCTTATCGGACTATGGTTTAAGCGCAGAAAGGTCGGAAGGAGAAACGGGGGTTTGGTTTGATGTAGGAACTCCAAATGCAAGAAAAATTTGCGCTTTGGGAGTGAAAAACAGCAGGTGGGTTAGTATGCACGGATTCGCCTTTAATGTAAATTCAGATCTTTCTTATTTTGGAAATATTGTCCCTTGTGGTATTATAGATAAAAAAGTAACATCCTTACAAAAAGAGTTGGGAAAAGAAATGGATATGAGAGAAGTAAAAAATAAATTAAAAACCCATTTAGTGAGTTTATTTGAACTAGAAATAATTTAAAATGAAAAAAATATTAAAATATTTATTATTCATTTTTATAGCAATTAATTTATTAATTCTGATTAGTGGGAAAAGTTGGATATACAAAGCAATTTCAATTACTTATTTAAAAGGACACACCTCTTCATACATTCATGATTTTATTCATTTTCCAGCAAATACAATTGAGGCAGGAACACATCAAGAGTGGATAATAGCAAAAGGCTACAATAAAGCAAATTTACCAGAGTTTATAAAACCGATCAATAAAGAACTAGAAACGTTTGCTTTTTTGGTAATAATAAATGATAGTATTAAATATGAAGAGTATTGGCATGGATATTCAGAAGATAGCGCTTCTAATTCTTTTTCTATGTCAAAAAGTCATATTTCTACCTTAACAGGAGTTGCAATTAAAGATAATATAATAAATATAGATGATAAAGTATGTGATTTTTTACCAGAATATTGTGGAAAAACAGAAAAAAATCTCACAATAAAAAACTTGTTAACTATGAGTTCTGGACTTAACTGGAACGAAAGTTATTATAATCCTCTAGGAAAAATTGCAGAAGCGTATTATGGAAACAACCTGAAAAAATTAGTTATGAATTTAAAAGTGATTGAGCCGCCTGGAAAAGTATTTAAATACTATAGTTGTAACACTCAATTATTAGCCTTTATTTTAGAGAGTGTAACAGGAAAATCTATTAATGAATATGCATCTGAAAAACTTTGGATTCCAATGGGAGCAAAACATCCAGCACTTTGGAATACAGATAAAAAAGAAGGGGATGAAAAAGCTTTTTGTTGCATCAATTCAAACGCTAGAGATTTTGCTAGAATCGGGAAGTTATATATGAATAA
Source organism: Flavobacteriales bacterium (assembly GCA_002710495.1). Taxonomy (GTDB): domain Bacteria; phylum Bacteroidota; class Bacteroidia; order Flavobacteriales; family BACL11. The sequence goes on along the minus strand of PAKE01000015.1, from coordinate 39,412 downwards.
TGGTAATTGGAACGGAATACAAATTATTGATTCTAGCTATGCTTTACAAGCGACCTCTGCTGCAGATTTACTAGATAAAGATGGAAACAAAAACTTAAATTACGGATATCAGTTTTGGATTACAAACTATAAGGATTTAGATATTTATTATGCAAGAGGTTTGTGGGGGCAATATGTTATTTGTATTCCAGATAAAGATATGATTATAGTAAGATTAGGAAGAAAATATGGAAAAAGTTTAGAAGATGGTCATTATGAAGACTTCTACCAATTTATAGACGCAGCACTAGAAATGTATGATTAAATGCTAGAAACCCTAAGTTTAAATAAAGTTCTTTTTTTAGATATAGAAACAGTTCCATGTGAATACAATTTTGAGGAACTATCTCCAATATTCCAAAAGCTTTGGGAGGAGAAAACAGCTTGGCAAAGAAAAGAAGAGTTTACACCATCTGAATATTATAAAAAGAAAGCTGGCGTTATGGCAGAATTTGCAAAAATTATCTGTATTTCAGTTGGTTATTTGTTTACAGAAAAAGGAGAATCTCATTTCAGAATAAAGTCGTTTTATGGGGATAATGAAAAAACTATTTTAAAGGAATTTAACCATCTTTTAAAAAAGAAATTTAATGATGATTTATCTGTTTTATGTGCCCATAATGGTAGGGAGTTCGATTTTCCTTTTATTGCAAGAAGAACACTAATAAACGGACTAAAACTTCCAAAACTTTTAGACATTGCTGGTAAAAAACCATGGGACATAAAACATTTAGACACAATGGAACTTTGGCGTTTTGGTGATTATAAAAACTTTACTTCCATAAAACTATTGGCAGCGCTTTTTGATATTCCAACTCCAAAAGATGATATTGATGGAAGTCAGGTTGCTAGAGTATACTATGAAGAAAAAGATTTAGAACGGATAAAAATATATTGTCAGAAAGACACTCTTACTGTAGCTCAACTCCTTTTAAAATATAAAGGGAAAGACCTAATTAAAGAAGAAAACATAGAATTTGTATAACTGATAAAGAAAAACTATTTTTATACGCTCAAAAGAAAAAAAGATAAAATGGCGGGCACATTATTAGAATTCAAAAATTTAGTTACCGAATTTAAAACAGAAGGCACGGTAGTAAGAGCTGTAAATGGAATAAGCTTTACACTTACCAAAGGAGAAACTATAGGGATTGTTGGAGAATCAGGATCTGGGAAATCAGTTACCTCCCTTTCAGCTATGCGTTTGATTCCTTCTCCTCCAGGAGAAATTTCCGGAGGGGAGATTATCTTTCATAAAGATGACGGAGAATCTGTGGACTTATTAAAAATTTCTGAGGAGGAAATAAGAAAACATAGAGGTAATGATATTGCCATGATTTTCCAAGAGCCCATGACTTCATTGAATCCGGTTTTTACTTGTGGAAATCAAGTAGTGGAAGCGATTATGTTACACCAGAATATGAATAAACATGAGGCAAAAGATCTTACTATAAAACTTTTTGAAGAAGTACAACTTCCAGATCCGGAAAGAATTTTTAGCACATATCCCCATCAAATTTCAGGAGGACAAAAACAAAGGGTTATGATTGCTATGGCAATGAGCTGTCAGCCATCTGTACTTATTGCAGACGAACCAACTACAGCTCTGGATGTTACAGTACAAAAGACCATTTTACAACTAATGCAAAAACTACAAACAGAAAGAGATATGGGGATTCTATTTATTACACATGATTTGGGTGTAATTGCAGAGCTTGCCGACAAAGTTGTAGTGATGTACAAAGGTAATATTGTAGAACAAGGAAATGTATGGGATATTTTTTCAAACCCTCAACACCCCTATACAAAAGGACTTCTTGCTTGCCGCCCCCCACTAAATAAAAGATATAAATTTTTACCTACTGTTTCTGATTTTATGAAGGAAGATGAAGACGGAAAAATGATTGAAAATAATATTACAGTAGAAGAATTCACAAAGGATTTAACTGTACCAAACTCTGAAAGAGCATTAAAACAAAAAGAATTATTCGCAAAAGAACCTATTCTGAAGATTAAAAATTTAAAAACATATTTCCCTATCAGAAACGGATTTTTCGGAGGAATTAGCTCTCATGTAAAAGCGGTAGATAATGTTAATTTTGATGTATATCCAGGAGAAACCTTAGGACTTGTAGGAGAGTCTGGTTGTGGTAAAACTACAATAGGAAGAACTATTATCAGGTTAGAAGAGCCTACTGAAGGAGAGATGATTTATAAAGGGAAGGATATTGCAAAAATGGACGCAAAAGAACTTAGAGAATTCCGAAAAGAAGTTCAAATAATTTTCCAAGACCCTTATTCATCTCTTAACCCAAGAATGACTATTGGAAACGCTATTATGGAACCCATGCAGGTTCATGGAATTTTAGAAAATGATGAGCAAAGAAAAAAGAGAGTAGAAGACTTACTTACACGAGTAAATCTAGATCCATCTCATTTTTACCGATATCCTCATGAATTTTCTGGAGGACAAAGACAAAGAATTGGTATTGCAAGAGCACTTGCAGTAAACCCTAAATTTATTATTTGTGATGAATCGGTTTCAGCATTAGACGTTTCGGTACAAGCTCAAGTTTTAAACCTTCTTAATGAATTAAAAGAAGAGTTTGGATTGACTTATATCTTTATCTCTCATGATCTTTCTGTAGTAAAATATATGAGTGATAGAATGTTGGTTATGCAACATGGAAAAATTGAAGAAATGGGTGATGCAGATCAAATTTATAGTGATCCTGAAACAGAATATACCAAAAAACTAATTGACGCAATTCCAGAAGGAAAACTAGAAGATATTAAAAGACACCTAGAAAGTAAAGGGGTTAAAATAAGTTAGATTATGGGTAGAGGAAAAACAATACAAATTTTTTTACCAGATGGTGCTGAAGGTAATATTACTAATGAAGGATTTGTTGTATTTAAGGGGTCGCAAGTAACAACGGAAAATGCCCCCTCATTTAGTTTGAGTATGATAAAACAAAAACAAAATTTAATTGAAGATAATATTCTATTACCTGAAGGTGATTTTCACATCTTCACAGAAGATTATTTATTTTCTTCTTGCAGTACAGATGGAGCAATTATTTTAGGCAGAAACACAAATGGTTGGAATCAATGGGTAAATAATTCAGGTAAAACATTGGATGACGTTTATAGAAAATAAACTCTAAAATGAAAACCGCAATAATTGGTGGTGGAGCAGCTGCATTTTTTGCATCAATAAATATAAAAGAACATTTCCCAAATTCAGAGGTAGTTCTTTTTGAAAAAACAAGTAAACTTCTTTCTAAAGTATTGGTTTCTGGAGGAGGAAGGTGTAATGTTACCAATTCTGAAACTTCTACTTCTAGATTTTCAAAATCTTATCCCAGAGGAGAAAAACAACTCAAAAAATTATTTAACACTTTTTGTAATCAAGATACGATAAATTGGTTTGAAAGTAGAGGGGTAAAAATTGTTTCAGAAGAAGATGGAAGGATGTTTCCGAAATCAAATACTTCACAAACTATTTACGATTTATTTATATCAGAAACAGAAAGATTAGGAATAAAAATTCAATTAAAATCTGGGGTTAATTCTATAAAACAGGAAGAGGAGAAAATAAATTTGGAAGTAAACGGGCACAACCTACTTTTTGATAAAGTGATTGTTTGTACAGGTGGATCTCCACAATCAGAAGGATTTAATTGGATAAAAAGTTTAGGACATAAAATAGAAAATCCCGTTCCCTCTCTATTTACTTTTAATATTCCGAATGAGAAAATAACACAGTTAATGGGACTTTCAGTTCCAGAAGCATCAGTAAGTATTCAGAGCACAAAACTTAAACACAAAGGAGCTCTTTTAATTACTCATTGGGGAATGAGCGGTCCTGCTGTTTTAAAACTTTCCTCTTTTGGAGCTAGAATTCTTTCTGATAAGGAATATGATTTTAATATAAATATTTCTTGGTGTGGAGAGAGTAACTTTGAAGAGTTAAGGGAATATTTTCAATCTGTTATTAAAGAAAATACGAAGAAGAAACTATTTAAAATACGACCCTTTAATTTTCCTAAAAGATTGTGGAGTTATTTGTTAGAACGATCTGAGTTAGTGGAAGAAAAACCTTGGGGAGAATTAGGAAAAAAACAATTGAATAAATTGATTCAGATAATTTGTAACGACACCTATCATGTAAAAGGAAAAACTACTTTTAAGGAAGAGTTTGTAACTTGTGGAGGTATTAGTTTAGAAAGCATTAATATAAAAACTATGGAGAGCAAACACGTTAAAAACCTTTACTTTGCAGGAGAAATTTTAGATATAGATGGAGTTACAGGAGGATTTAACTTTCAAGCCGCTTGGACTACCTCTTTTATCGCTTCAAAACTGAAATAATGGAAGACAAAAAACTTACTCGTATTAATAAATTTTTATCTGAAATTGGTTTTTGCTCCAGAAGAGCGGCAGATAAATTAATAGAGCAAGGAAGGGTAAAAATAAATGGAGAAGTGCCATTAATGGGCACTAAAGTTTCAGAAGAAGATCAGGTAAGTGTAAATGGAAAAGTAGTACACAGAGCTAAAAAGAAAAAGATGGTTTATCTGGCTTTTAATAAACCAGTTGGAGTTGTTTGTACTACCGACCAAGTAAGAGAAAGAGATAATATTATCGATTTTATAAATTACCCAACACGAATTTTTCCAATTGGTAGGTTAGATAAACCTTCAGAAGGACTTATCTTTCTTACCAATGATGGAGATATTGTAAATAAGATTTTGCGTGCTCGTAACAATCATGAAAAGGAATATGAAGTAACTGTACACAAGCCAGTAACCAAGGAATTCATAGAAGAAATGAGTAATGGAGTTCCTGTTTTGGACACTATTAGCAGAAAATGTAAAGTAAAACAGACCGGGAAAAACACGTTCAAGATCATCTTAACCCAAGGGTTAAACCGACAAATCCGCAGGATGTGTGAGCACCTGGAATATGATGTAAAAAAACTAAAAAGAGTAAGGATAATGAATATCAAATTGGACGTTCCTGTAGGAACTTACCGTGATTTTACCTCAGCAGAATTAAATCAAATTAATCAAGCAGTAGAACACTCTATTAAAACTTTTGAAGAAGCAAAGTAGATTAATTAAGTTCTTTTAAAACTAGATCCCACAATTCTTTACGGGCGACTAAACAGGCAATAGCAGTTTCTTCTACTTCTTCCCATTTTTGCTCGTCCTCTCCACATAAATTACTAATGAGTTCCAACGCCAAAGGACCATGCTCTCCTCCATCTAATTCTATGTGTCTTTCTAGATAGTAAACAAACTTATCAAGTTTATGTTCTTTACTCAAATCATTTACAATAGCAGTAAACATATCTGGTATTAAATCTTCACGCCCAAAAGTAAAGGCTGCTGCAATTTTATGAGCCTCCCCACTATTTAAAACATCAAAAGTAGTTGCTAAAAATAAGTCAACAGCTGTATTTATTTTAGGTAGGTTTATACCTGAAACGCTATTTACAAAACTTTCAATTTCAGATGTATTAGCTCCACATTCTTTCATAGCATCTAAGTACATTTCATAGTGTGAAGAAGGATTTCCTTCTGAATCGACATCGCTTTCCTCTTCCAGAACAATAGAGTTTATTAATCTTCTTGTTTTATTTTCTCCAATGGGTTTCCAGGGAATTTTAGTACAAGTCAATTCAATTTGTAATCCTTTTAATAAGGACATGAAATCCCAAACAGCATACACATGAATTTCCATGAGTTTCTGTACATCCTCAATGGTATTCAATTGGTTGTATAATGGGTGATTTACAATTTCCTCTTTATAGGATTGTATATTTTTATTTACTTCTAAAATTTTTGGATTCATTTTTTGTTTTTTAATACAGGAACAGCCGAACAAGCCTCCCCAAACATTAAACTACTTACACTATTTTGCAATTTTTGTGTAATAGCAATATACAAACTTTCACTTAGAGGAATATTCCCACATCCTTTTACAATCACTTTTTTGTTTTCAAATTCTGTGATATCAATAGTATCAATATTAGCAGTGAATATTTGCTGAAAGACATCCTCTTTTCCGCCAAAATGTATGTCTGCATTAACGGAATTTAAATAAGACGTAACTATCATAAAAGCCCACATTGGTACAATTGCATCGGCACTACAATTGAGAGCAACAGTTTTGTTGGTGTAATTAGAGAAATCAAATNCTTTTAAACTTAGCCTGAACTCTTTTTCTTTTAGTACAATTCCTTGAAAAAGAAAATCTTTAATATCCAATTCTTTTACTGAAAATTTAGGCGCATAATCTGTTAAGTCAATTGTAATTAATTGACTATTTGAAACTCTATTTATAATTTCTTCACTCATTTTCACAGCATTCCAAGTTCTAATCTAGCTTCTTCACTCATCATATCTTTTGTCCAGATTGGTTCAAAAACAATTTCTACTTTCACATCTTTTACATTAGGAACAACNTTACACTTTTCTTCAACTTCTACAGGTAAGGTTTCTGCTACAGGGCAATTTGGGGAGGTTAAAGTCATGGTAATTTTTACATCATAATCCTCACTTACTTCAACATCATATATTAACCCAAGAGCATATATATTGACAGGTATTTCTGGATCGTAAATTTCACAAATTATTTCAATAATTTGTTCGCCAATTTTTTCTATTTTTTCTTCTTTTTTCATTGTTGTTTACTAAATGCTATTGCATATAATTTCATTTGTTTTATCATAGAAACTAATCCGTTTGCTCGAGTAGGGGAAAGCTGCTCTTTCAATCCTATTTCGTTTATAAAGCCTAGTTTTGCAGTTGCAATTTCTGATGGATTTTGCCCCGAAAGAACATTTATTAATATAGCAACAATTCCTTTTGTCATGACTGCGTCACTATCTGCTGTGTAAATAATTTTTCCTTCAACATATTCTGCGTGTAGCCAAACTCTACTCTGACATCCTTTTATCAAATTTTCTGATATTTTGTATTTCTGGTCAATTGGAGATAATTCCTTTCCTAAATCAATAAGGTGTTCGTATTTCTGAATCCAATCGTCAAACATTGCAAAATCGTCTATTATTTCTTTTTGTATTTCTATAATGGTATGCATTACGACAGCATTATTTTTGCTTTTTTAATAGCATTTATACAAAGATCAATTTCCTCTTTTGTATTATAAACCGCTAACGAAATTCTTACCGTTCCAGGGATATTAAATCTCTCCATAATTGGCTGCGCACAATGTTGTCCAGTTCTGATGGCAATTCCCATTTTATCTACAATCATACCAATATCATAAGGATGCAACCCTTCAAGATTAAAAGATATAATAGCAGATTTCTTTTTAGAAGTTCCGTAAATTCTTACCCCTTCAATTTTTAGGAGTTCAGATGTTGCATATTGCAAGAGTTCTGCTTCATATTTTGCAATCTTATTAACCTCTAAATTAGATATAAAATCAATTGCAGATTTAAAAGCAACTACTCCAGAAATATTTGGAGTACCAGCTTCAAATTTATGAGGTAAGTCAGCATAAGTGGTGCCGCTAAAACTAACTTCTTTTATCATTTCCCCACCACTTTGATATGGAGGTAATGAGTTTAAGATATCCTCCTTACCATATAATATACCAACTCCAGTTGGGCCGAACATTTTATGGGCAGAAAAGCAATAGAAATCAGCATCTAATTTTTGCATATTTAAGGAAATATGAGAGGCAGCTTGAGCTCCATCAATTAACACTTTTGCTCCAACTGAATGAGATTTTTCAATTATTTTTTCAATATTATTTATTGTTCCTAGTGCATTTGAAATATGAGAAACAGCTACTAATTTTGTGTTTTCAGAAAGGAGATTGTAAAAAAAATCCATATCCATTTCTCCGTTATCCAAAATAGGAATTACCTTTAAGTTTGATCCACTTTGTTCGCAACAGATTTGCCATGGCACAATATTGGAGTGATGTTCCTGTTCCGAAATAATAATTTCATCCCCCTTATTTAAAAAGGTTTTGAATCCGTTCGCAACTAGATTAATTGAATCGGTTGTCCCTTTAGTAAAGATTATTTCATGCTTATGTTTTGCTCCAATAAAATTTTGAATCGTACTTCGTGATTCTTCAAATTTATCTGTAGCCAGCCCGCTTAGAAAGTGAACACCTCTATGAACATTTGAGTTTTGATTTGCATAATATTTACTTTCCGCATCAATTACTATTTGTGGTTTCTGAGTAGTTGCTCCATTATCAAAATACACTAAATTCTGCCCGTTTACCCTTCGGCTTAATATAGGAAATTGTGATCGTATTTTACTAACATCCAGCATTTATACACTAAAATCTAATTCAACATTTAGTTTTTGAGCAAGTAGTTTTTTGGATAACAACCTCACCTGATCAACTGATATATTTTCAATTGCTTCAGAAGCAAATGCATATGTCAATACTGCTTTTGCTTCTTCAACACCAATTCCTCTACTTCTCATGTAGAAAAGAGCATCAGCGTCTAACTGTCCTATAGTACAACCATGGCTACATTTTACATCATCAGCATAAATTTCCAATTGTGGCTTACTGTCAATGCTAGAATTTTCGCTAAGTAACAGATTGTTATTTGATTGGAAAGCGTCAATCTTTTGTGCGTCAGGACGCACCATAATCTTACCATTAAAAACTCCCCTAGAATTATCCAAATAAATACCCTTATACATTTCATTACTTCTGCAATGGGCACTCTTATGGTCTACAAAAGTATGATTATCCGCTAGCTGATTATTATCTAACACCGAAACTCCATTCATATTACTTTCGCAATTGAATCCATTTTGTTCAAAATTTAGATTATTTCTCGTGAACGAACCTCCAAAAAGAAGTGTATTAATATCACAAGTTGAATCTTGTTCTTGATATACATTTACAGTGTCAATTAGTTGTGATTCAGAAGTATTATTTTGTATTTTATTGTATTCTATTTTTGTATTCTTATCACAATTTATTCGAGTAAAATTATTGACAAAAGAAGACGAATTGTTAAGATTTTGTATTCTTTCTACAAATTTAACTTCTGCATTTTCCGCAATAGAGATTCGATTTCTATATTGAGAAAAATTACTTTCAGTAGTTGATATGAATAGGATTTCAATTGGGCTTTCTACCACTGTGTTTTTATCTATCGAAACAGTAAATCCATTTTGAGAAAGGGATTTGTTAAGATTTAGTATACTATCATTTGTATTACTTTCAAATTCAGAAAAACCACTTATACTCACACCTTTTATTGTTGGAATATTTATGAGTTTCCCATCTGACAAGATAATTTGGTTCTCAAATCCGAGAGAATATTTTTCGATTACTGAATCATCAACAACTTGTCCTTTATTTTCAATATTATATTCATTAGCAATTACCTTTTTTAAGGAAGTGTATTTCCACTCTTCATCTTTAGTTGTTGGAAATCCGTTTGACAGGAAAGAGTCAAGAAGATCTTTCTTATCATCAGATATCTGAATCTCTTCAGAATACGATTTTAAATTTTCAATTAATCCCACTTTTTATCCGCTTCTTTAGTTATCCAATCATATCCTTTTTCTTCTAACTCTAAAGCTAATTCTTTCCCCCCAGATTTTATGATTCTTCCGTTATGTAAAACATGTACAAAATCTGGAACAATGTAATCCAACAACCTTTGGTAATGTGTAATTACTATTGTTGCATTATTTTTGTTTTTTAGTTTGTTTACACCATTTGCAACAATTCTAAGAGCGTCAATATCCAATCCAGAATCAGTTTCGTCCAAAATAGATAATTTAGGGTTTAACATTGCCATTTGGAAAACTTCATTTCTTTTCTTTTCTCCTCCTGAGAAACCTTCATTCATGTTTCTCGAGAGGTATCCACTTTTAATATTTAACAACTCCATTTTATCTCGCATCATTTTCAATAAATCTTTAGTAGACATTGGCTTCATTCCAGTCGCTTTTCTTTGCTCTGAAATTGATGTTTTAATAAAGTTTGAAACTGAAATACCTGGAATTTCAACAGGATATTGAAAGGATAGAAAAACTCCTTTTTGCGCCCTTTCTTCAGGGGATAATTCCAAAATATCGTCATCTTCAAAATCAATATTTCCCTCAACTACCTCATATTCTTCTTTTCCTGCAATAACAGAAGCTAGTGTACTTTTGCCAGAGCCATTTGGACCCATAATAGCGTGTACTTCTCCTGCATTTACTTCTAAGTTTATTCCTTTTAGGATTTGATTATCCTCAATTCCTGCTTTTAAATTTTTAATTTTTAACATTTTTAATTTTTAACCTACTGATCCTTCAAGGCTGATTTCTAATAATTTTTGTGCTTCTACTGCAAACTCCATTGGTAATTGATTCAGAACATCTTTACAATAGCCATTTACAATTAAGGCAATTGCTTGTTCTGTTCCTATTCCTCTTTGGTTACAATAAAATAGTTGATCTTCCCCTATTTTAGAAGTAGTCGCTTCATGTTCTATTTTGGAAGAATTGTTTTTTACTTCAATATATGGGAACGTGTGCGAGCCACATTTATCTCCCATTAATAAGGAATCGCATTGAGAAAAATTTCGGGAGTTTGTAGCTCCTTTTGAAATACGAACCAATCCCCTATAATTACCGTTACTTTTTCCAGCAGATATTCCTTTTGCAATAATAGTACTCTTTGTATTTTTCCCCAAGTGAATCATTTTTGTGCCGGTATCGGCTTGTTGAAAATTATTGGTTACCGCTACTGAGAAAAATTCTCCAATAGAATTATCTCCTTTTAAAATACAAGAAGGATATTTCCAGGTTACAGCAGATCCTGTTTCTACTTGTGTCCAAGAAATTTTCGCATTTTTATAACAAATCCCTCTTTTAGTTACAAAATTAAAGACCCCACCAACACCTTCATCATTTCCAGGATACCAATTTTGAACAGTTGAATATTTTATATCTGCATCATCCATTGCGACTAATTCTACTACTGCAGCATGCAACTGATTTTCATCTCTCATAGGAGCGGTACAACCTTCTAAATAACTCACTTGACTTCCTTCGTCCGCAATTAAAAGTGTTCGTTCAAATTGACCTGTTCCTGCTTCATTTATTCTAAAGTAAGTTGAAAGCTCCATAGGACATTTCACTCCTTTTGGGATATAACAAAAAGAACCATCAGAAAAGACAGCTGAATTCAGAGCTGAAAAGAAATTATCTCTAGTTGGAACAACGCTGCCTAAGTATTTTTTCACTAATTTAGGATGTTCTTGTATTGCATCTGAAATAGAGCAGAAAATAATTCCTTTTTCTGATAAAGTTTCTTTAAAAGAAGTAGCTACTGAAACAGAATCCATTACAATATCCACTGCAACATTGGCTAATTTCTTTTGCTCCTCAAGAGAAATACCTAGTTTATCAAAGGTATTTTTCATTTCTGGATCTAAATCATCCAAGCTATCTAAAACAGGTTTTTGTTTTGGAGCAGAATAGTAAATTACATCTTGATAATCGGGTTTTTTATAGTTAACATTTGCCCAGTTTGGCTCTTCCATTTCAAGCCATGCTTTATATGCATTTAATCGATATTCCAACATCCAACTAGGTTCATTTTTCTTGGCAGAAATAATACGAACCACCTCTTCTGAAAGTCCTTTTGGAATGGTGTCCGATTCAATATCGGTAGTAAACCCATATTTATATTCAGTTGATGTTACTTTTTCTAATAACTCGTCTTCCGACCGCTTTTTCTTATCACTCATTTTTATAAAATATTACAGAGAAAAACTTTCCCCACAACCACAGGTTCGGCTTGCGTTAGGGTTGTTAAATACAAAGCCTTTTCCGTTTAGTCCATCTGAAAACTCCAAAGTAGTACCAACTAGGTATAAAAAGCTCTTTTTATTAATTAAAAGTTTAATGCCATTATTATCAATTAGCTCATCATCTTCATTTTTTGTTTTATCAAAGTCTAAATTATAACTTAATCCAGAACATCCACCACTTTCAACACCCACCCTAACAAAGGGATGTCCCTTTTTATCTTTACCAAGTAAATGTAATAATCTATCTCTTGCGGGATTACTTATATTTATCATCTTTTCAGAACTAATCTAATTTTATGCAAAGTTACAAAAACAAATTGTTCTTAATTAAAATAAATTAAAATATATACCTTTGCCTTCATGAGTATATTTGAAGATAATAAATTACAAAACACCGATGTATCAGAGCTTGGTGAATTTGGTTTGATAGACCACATTACAAAATCATATAAATGTAAAAATAAAGGTAGTTTAAAGGGAGTTGGAGACGATGCTGCTGTATTAGATTTTTCCGGAGATAAACTACAGTTATTAAGTACAGATATGTTAGTTGAAAACATTCATTTTGACCTATCTTATACACCACTGAAACACTTAGGTTATAAAGCGGTTGCAGTAAATGTTTCAGACATTTGCGCTATGAATGGGAAGGCGACTCAAATAACTGTGAGTATTGCTTTTTCGAACAGATTTCCAATAGAAGCAATAGAAGAACTATATTCAGGAATTTATTTAGCTTGCGAAAAATATAATGTTGATTTAGTTGGAGGCGACACAACCTCATCTACTAGCGGATTAATAATTTCTATATCTGTAGTTGGAGAGGTAGAAAAAGAGAAAGTTTGCTACAGAAAAGGAGCAAACATTCATGATTTAGTAGTTTGTACTGGAGATTTAGGAGCCGCATATTTAGGGCTTCAGATATTAAAAAGAGAGAAAGAAATATTTTTAGAAAACCCTGGGGTTCAACCAGACTTACAAGGAAATGACTACGCTTTAGAGAGGCAACTTAAAGCAGAAGCGTGCACAAAACTAATTGATGTATTAGACGAGCTAAAAATAGTTCCAACATCCATGATTGATGTTTCTGACGGACTTACTTCAGAAGTTTTGCATTTATCAAAACAATCTGAAGTGGGGATTACGATTTATGAAGACAAACTACCGATTGATCATACAACAATGAATCTTGCAAAAGAGATGAAGCTGAATCCTGTTTTTTGTGCACTTAATGGAGGAGAAGACTATGAACTTTTGTTTACAATTTCTCAAGAACACTATGAGAAAATAAAGAAAGATATAGATTTTACAGTTATTGGATATGTAACCGATAAATCAGAAGGCAACAACTTTGTAACAAAAGACAATACATCTCATCCAATTACCGCGCAAGGATGGGATCCTATAAAAAAATAGAGTTCTGAATGGATATATTTAAGAATTCATCAGATCTTCTATTTCATCAGATTCAATAGGAATGTTTTTCATTAAATCATCTGGACCATCTGCAGTTACTAAAATATCATTTTCTAGTCTAATACCCAATTCCTCTTCTAAAATATAAATTCCTGGTTCGCAGGTAAATACCATTCCTTCTTTCATAGGCCAGTCAAAATTACCTACATCATGAACATCCAATCCTAAATAATGTGATGTACCATGCATAAAGTATTTTTTGAATAAAGGATTTTTAGGATCTTGTTTTAGAACATCATGCCTGTCAAGTAAACCTAATTTTATTAATTCTGACTCCATGACCTCCCCAACCTCTTTGTTGTATTCTTTAAACATTGTTCCTGGAACAAGCATTTTTGTAGCTTCTTTCATTACATGAAGAACAGAATTGTAAACCGCTTTCTGCCTATTAGAGAACATACCATTTATTGGAACAGTCCTTGTCAAATCAGAAGCGTAATTAGCATATTCTGCACCAAAGTCCATTAGTAAAATATCCCCATCTTTACATTGTTTATTATTTTCAATATAATGTAAAACACAAGAGTCTCTACCAGAGCCAATAATTGGTTGGTAAGCAAATCCAGTAGATCTGTTTCTTAAGAATTCGTGCATTAATTCTGCTTCAATTTCATATTCCATTACGCCAGGATTAATAAACGGAAGAATTCTTCTAAGCCCTTTTTCAGTAATATTACAGGCGTTTTGCAGCAGAGAAATTTCCGTATCTGATTTTATTGCTCTTAACTCATGCATTATAGGAGCAACTTCTAAAATTTCTTTATTATATTTTTCTGAAATCATATTTCTAAACCGATCATCTCTTGTTTGTACTTTAGAAGCAGCGCGACTATGAATGTTTTTATTTAAATAAATTCCATCACATTTTGAAATAAGTTCTTCTAACTTCTCCTCCATTTCTGAAAGCCAATAAACTGCAGAAATCCCAGAAGTGTTTAAAGCTTCTTTTTTTGTAAGTTTTGCTCCCTCCCAAATTGCAATTAGTTCGCTTGTTTCTTTCAAAAAAAGAATCTCTTTTTCTTTATTGTTAGGGCACACTAATAATACACTTTCTTCCTGATCAACTCCAGACAGCCAAAACAAATCGTTATTCTGTTTAAATGGCATGGTTCCATCTGCGTTAGTTGGCATTATATCATTTGAGTTAAATATTGCTATTGTATTTTGTTTCAGTTTTTTTTGAAACAACCTTCTATTTTTTACAAATAAATTTTTGTTAATTATATCGTGTCTCATGTTTTTTTTTACAAAGATATAGGATTTATCCTGTTCTTTGTTCATCAAGAACGAACAAGTTTATTTGAGTAATAATTATTTTCTTTAATTGTGTTATTAATAATAATATTTTATAAATGAGTTTGTGTTAGAAAACAAAGTGTAGTATAAATTTTTTTAAAAAACATCCCTAAAATTAATTAACTCATATTTAATACATATAATTTCTTAGTGTTAAAATAATTATTATATTTCACCTGTATTGTGTTATTTTATTATCTTTGCTTAAAAATTATGATAAATTTTTATCTATATTATACAATTGGAAGAAAAGTCTTAATGGCTTTGTCTGGGTTTTTTTTAATGGTTTTCTTGATGCAACATTTAGTTATTAATTTAACCTCCTTAATTCCAGATAATGGCAATACATTTAACTCTATCTCTCATTTTATGGGGACCAACCCGCTAGTTCAGTTTTTCTTGCAACCAATTTTAATTTTTGGATTTCTTTTTCATTTATTAATGGGTATTATTTTAGATTATCAAAATAAGAAAGCTTCACTAAAATATTTTTCTAACAAAAATATAAATTCTAGTTGGGTGAGTCGAAATATGATAATTACAGGATTAATGATATTCTCTTTTCTTTGTTTGCATTTTATTGACTTTTGGATACCTGAATTAACAATAAAGTATATCAATGGAGATATGTCTGGTATGCATAATGGTCATTATAGATATTACGATGACATTCGTATAAAATTTAATGATTTATGGAGAGTTTTACTTTATGTTTTTTCATTCTTGTTTTTGTCTCTTCATTTATTACATGGATTTCAATCTTCATTTCAATCTGTGGGATTTAGGACAAAGAAATCCACTCCGATTATTAAAAAATTGAGCTATTTTTATGCAGTCGCTGTTCCAGCGGGTTTTGTGCTTGTTGCTGTTTTCCACTATTTAAATAATATTTTACATCCATTTTCACACTAAAAATATGAAGAAATTAACATTTGCAATAAATTACAGAAAACCAAAGTCTGAATACACATCAGATTCAATGGTAGAGATATGTATTAGGTATGAGTATTTTGATGAAAATCTTAAAAAGAAAAAAATAAAGAATCAAAGTTGTGGGATTAAATGTAGGCTGGTTGATTGGAATAAAGATTGGCATAAATATCCTGAAAGATTGCCAATATTAAAGACAGACCCTGACTATATTGCTAAAAATAAAAAATTGTTTAATATTAGAAAAAAATTATTAGTACAAGATTTTTCTATAAATGAAGAAAGGATTACAAAGAAAGAAAAAAGCAATTTAATTTTAGATTCAAAAGTGCCAGATGGACCTATCGAAAAAAAATGGACTAATCATAAAAATAAAATCAAATTAGTTAATCCCGCTAATAAAAGAAATATTGATGTCATTGTAGTTGGAACTGGATTAGCGGGAGGGTCTGCCGCAGCCTCTTTGGCAGAACTAGGTTACAATGTTAAAGCGTTTTGTTATCAGGATTCACCAAGAAGAGCTCATTCAATAGCGGCCCAAGGAGGTATAAACGCTGCCAAGAATTATCAAAATGATGGAGATTCAATCTACCGACTTTTCTACGACACAATTAAAGGTGGAGATTATAGATCTAGAGAAGCTAATGTTCACAGATTGGCTGAAGTTTCAGGAAATATTATTGATCAGTGTGTTGCACAAGGAGTGCCATTTGCAAGAGAATATGGAGGTCTTTTAGATAACAGGTCTTTTGGAGGAGTGCTTGTTTCAAGAACTTTTTATGCTAAAGGACAAACAGGACAACAACTTTTGTTAGGTGCATATTCTGCAATGAACCGACAAATAGCTAAGGGTAAAATTGAAATGTTTAATAGGCATGAAATGTTAGATTTGGTTGTTGTTGACGGAAAAGCTCGTGGGATTATAGCTAGAAATCTAGAGACAGGAGAAATCACTAAACATTCTTCTCACGCTGTTGTTATTGCTTCGGGGGGCTACGGAAATGTTTTTTATCTTTCTACAAATGCTATGGGGTCAAACGTTACGGCTGGCTGGAAAATACATAAAAAAGGAGCTTTTTTTGCTAATCCATGTTTTACGCAAATTCATCCGACTTGTATTCCAAGAAGCGGTGATCATCAATCAAAATTGACCTTAATGTCAGAATCTTTAAGAAACGATGGTCGTATTTGGGTGCCAAAAAACAGGGACGATGTTGAAGCAATTCGAAGAGGAGAATTGAAACCAACTGAAATAATTGAGAAAAATCGTGATTATTATTTGGAAAGAAGATATCCCGCTTTTGGAAATTTAGTTCCTAGAGATGTTGCATCACGCGCAGCAAAAGAGCGGATAGATGCAGGTTTTGGAGTTAATTCTACAGGAGAAGCTGTTTATTTAGATTATTCAACCTCAATAAAAAGATATGGAAAACAAAAGGCTTTATTATTAGGAATTAAGAATCCATCGGAAGAGAAGATTATTTCTCTTGGAGAAAAGGTTGTTGAGGATAAGTACGGTAACTTATTTCAGATGTATGAAAAAATAGTTGACGAAAACCCATACAAAACACCAATGATGATTTACCCAGCGGTTCACTACACTATGGGAGGTGTTTGGGTTGATTATAATTTGATGACAACTATCCCTGGATGCTATTGTATTGGAGAGGCTAATTTTTCAGACCATGGAGCTAATAGATTAGGAGCTTCTGCTTTAATGCAGGGGCTTGCAGATGGATATTTTGTGCTACCTTACACAATTGGAGATTATTTGTCAAGTGAGATTAGAACAGGTAAAATTTCCACAGATACAGTTGAATTTAAAGAGGCTAAATTGAAAGTTGAAGCACAACTACAAAGACTTATAAATATTAATGGTAGTAAGCCCGCTGACTATTTTCATATTAAACTTGGCAAAATTATGTGGGAGTATGTTGGAATGTCAAGAAATGAAGAGGGATTGAATAAAGCAATAAAAGAAATACAAGATTTAAGAAAACAATTTTGGGATGATTTATTTATTCCAGGAAACCAAAATTCAATGAATCCAGAGTTAGTGAAGGCTTCTAGAGTTTTAGATTTTTTAGAATTAGGAGAGTTGTTCGCTATAGACGCATTGCAGAGAAATGAAAGTTGTGGAGGCCATTATCGAGAGGAGTCTGTAGAGAAAGAAGGTCCTCAGAAAGGAGAAGCTAAACGAGATGATGAAAATTATTCTTATGTATCCGCATGGGAATATAAGGAAGATCCTTCAAATGCAGTTTTGCATAGAGAAAAGTTAGAGTTTAAAAATATTGAAGTTAAACAAAGAAGCTATAAATAATGGATTTAATATTAAAGATTTGGAGGCAAAAACAACGAGACTCTGAAGGTGTGATGAAAACTTATACTGTAAAAAACATTTCAAAAGACTCCTCATTTTTAGAAATGCTTGATATTTTAAATAACGATCTTGTAAACAATTTAGAAGAGCCAGTAGCTTTTGATCATGATTGTAGAGAAGGTATATGTGGTATGTGTTCTTTATATATTAATGGAGAGGCTCATGGCCCAGAAAAGAGAGTAACAACATGTCAGCTACATATGCGAAAATTTAATGATGGAGACACAATTTATATTGAACCGTGGAGAGCAAAATCTTTGCCTGTAATAAAGGATTTAGTTGTTGACAGAAGTGCTTTTGATAGAATCCAGCAAGCTGGAGGGTATATTTCTGTAAATACGTCAGGTAATACACAAGACGCTAACCTTACGCCAATTCCAAAAGAAGATGCGGACAAGTCATTTGACGCAGCTACATGTATTGGATGCGCGGCTTGTGTTGCTACTTGTAAAAATTCATCAGCAATGTTATTTTTGTCCGCTAAGGTTTCTCAATTTGCATTGTTACCTCAAGGAAAGGTAGAGGCGAGTCAAAGGGTGTCAAACATGGTAAAGCAAATGGATGAAGAAGGTTTTGGAAATTGTAGTAATACAGGAGCTTGTGAGGTTGAGTGCCCCAAAGGCATATCATTGGAAAATATATCTATGATGAACAGAGAGTTTTTAAAAAGCACCTTAAAAACATAACGCAATAATCAGAATATATTTTATTTATTCATAACAAAAGATGTCAAATATTTTAAGTTTTCCATTCAGATATTTAGTGCTTTTTATTGACCCAATAACCATTTAGTTTGTAGTGAATAATAATTTAAATATTACGTTAGTCCAATCTAACATTTTTTGGAAGGGAAAAGAGAAAAATTTCAGTCATCTTAATGATTTGCTAGAAAAAATTCAGAAAACAGATATTATATTGCTACCCGAAATGTTTAATACAGGGTTTTGTCCTGCGGACACTTCTTTATCTGAATCTATGAATGGGAAAACGGTAAATTGGATGAAGGAATTGTCTAAACAAAATAATTGTTCTGTTGCAGGAACATTAATGATAGTTGAAAACCATAAAGTTTTTAATCGATTAGTTTGGGTTTCTGTAAGCGGTGAAACGCTAACTTATGATAAATATCATTTATTTTCACTGATAAATGAGCAAAGATATATTTCAAAAGGACAAGAAAGATTAATTATAGATGAACAGGGATGGAAAATATGTCCACTTATTTGTTATGATTTGCGTTTTCCGGTTTTTTGTCGTAATAATGTCGATTATGATATACTTATTTATTTAGCAAACTGGCCTGTAAAACGAATTGATGCTTGGGGTTCCCTATTAAAGGCTCGTTCCATAGAAAATCAATGTTATACTATTGGAGTAAATAGAGTAGGAGAGGACGGAAACGGAGCTCTTTTTAACGGACACAGTAAAGTGTTTGATTCCTTTGGCAAAGAGATAATTTCTGCAACAGACAATACAGAAGCAGTTCTACAAATTTCTTTAAGCTTAGATGATTTGAAATTAAAAAGAAGACAAATGAATTTCTTGCAAGATAGAGATGATTTTACTCTTCAATAAACCACTCTAATTCTAAATTCCAATTTTCACGGACAGTTATTTTCTCAGAATAATAACGCATTTTTTCCGTTTGTCTTTTTTCTATCCAGCTTCCACTATCCCATAAAGTATTTCCATTTTTATCCCCCCAAGCTCTTAAAGTATATTCTCCTGTGGGGATATTTTTCAAAGTAAAATCTGTATTACTTTCAAATTTTTCTTGAATATAAACTTTGCTTCCTTTTAGTAGTTGTACAATTGTATTTCCACTAAAATCAGATTTTAAGGTTAGGCTGCCACCCGTAGTAATAGTTGTGTCTTTTATAATTTCTATAGAATCAATTTTATATATTGGATCAAAAGTAAATAGGTCGATTGTAGTATCTGTTCCAGCTCTTATTAATTGATCAGAAAAAGAAATAATATCATCTTCATGGTAAATATAATCGTCTCCAGAAAGGCTTGTTATTTTATAACTTCCTTTTATTAAGTTATTAAAATTTGCAAAACCACTTTTATTGGTTTTGCTTACATAATTCGGAGTAATTTTAAAAATTAAAGAGTCTGGGACATCACTATTATACAACAAAACCCAATGATTATTTTCATTTTCTTTTGTTAATGCGTTTTCAATTTTTGCGTTTAGATAATAAAAATTAAGTGTAGTATCTTTTGGTGGGATAATATATTCTAATTCTTCTAATACATTACCCTCTGTAATATCTTTTATACAATTATTCAAACTAATAATATATTTTAAATCATTGGAAAGGGTGTCTGTAATTGTAATGTATATCTCTTTTCCATTAACCTTATGTGAGACTTCTTTTAAGGGAGGGGAGCAATAAAAATTTCCCACAAAAAGATGTTCCTGAATTTTTTCATTAAATTCAAAAATGATGTTTTTTTCAGAATAATCTTCATTAAATTTCGATAAAGAGCTAATTAGAGTTGGCATTTCTTTATCTTGTGGTCCTCCAGAGGGAGGAACAATGTTTGCGCACCCAATCCATAATAATGATAAAACAAATATTATACAGTATTTCATCCCCAAAAACATACGATTAATCAAATCTAAAATAAGGAAGCTATATATTTTTTCCTGCTTTTGTCATGCTTCGCAGCTAGCGCATTCTTTCTTCTGTTTAAACTGTTGGGCTGCGTTCATACTGTGCTGGTAATAAAGAGACTTTAATCCTAGCTCCCAAGCTTTAATATAAATTTTGTTAATTTCTTTTGCTGGCGTATTTGGGTGAATCATCAGATTAAGAGACTGTCCTTGATCAATATAGTTTTGTCTATTTGCAGCCTGGTATATTATATCCATCTGATCAATTTCGCAATATGTTTTAAATACATTTTTCTCTTCTTTTGACAAAAAGTCTAAATGCTGTACTGACCCATCTCTATCTCTAATACTGTCCCAAACATCTTTATTGTTTTGGCCTTTAATTTCTAATAACTTGATTAAGAAGGGGTTTTTAATTGTTGTTTTAGTTTTAGCAATGTCTTTAACGTAAACATTAGACCAAATTGGCTCTATCCCTTGTGAAACTTGACCAAGTATAAAAGCAGAGGATGTGGTTGGTGCAACAGCGTTTAGAGTAGTGTTTCTTCGGCCTAATCCTTTTAGTGCTTTTGGCTCTCCAAACTCCTGTGCTAGATTCGCTGACGCTTTATAGGATTTGTTTTTTATGGTCTTGAATATTTCAGTATTAAGGTAGTAAGCTTCTTGGCTATTAAAGGCGAGCATTTTAGACTGTAATAATGAATGCCATCCTAGCACTCCAAGCCCAAGAGCTCTGTGTTCCTTAGCAAAGTTATAAGCTCTTTCCATAAATAAAAATGTTTGTTTGTCGTCTAGATCCATAGAATCCTTATAAACATTTAGTTTTTCCACAAATTCTGTAATTACAGCGTCTAAAAAATAGATCATTGTTTCGACAGCGTCAGTATCTTTCCATTTATCATAATGTAACACATTAATTGAAGATAGACAGCACACAAAAGACCAACGATCATTTGTAGGGAGCATAATTTCAGTACACAAGTTACTTGCATTAATGCTGTGATTATTTTTTTGATAAACTTCCGGAGCTCCATTATTTGCGTTGTCTTTAAAAAAGATATATGGATATCCAATTTCACCTCTTCTTTGTAAAACTTTTGCCCATATACTACGTTTTTCCATATCCCCATCTATCATTTCTTGCATCCAGCTGTTTGTAACTGTAACACCATGAGTTAGCTCTTGTATCGGATTTCCTTCAGTTCCAATATCTAAGAATTCGGATATGTCCTTATGTTCAATTGGCAGATATGGAGAAAATCTTCCTCTGCGGACGGAGCCTTGACTTACCACGTCAACCATTGTTTCAAATAACTTCATAATATGAACGGCTCCAGAAGCTTCTCCGTTGTTTTTTACTCCCGCTCCACGAGGCCTAATATGGCCAAAATAACCGGAGGTCCCTCCTCCTAACTTTGACATCATCCCAACTTCAGATTGAGTATACAAAATATTCCCCATGTCGTCAGAAATATTCGATCCAAAACAACTAATAGGAAGCCCTCTTTTCTTTCCAAAATTAGACCAAACAGGAGATGATAATGAATAATATCCGAGCTCCATATACTTATAAAACTTGTCACTAAAACCATTAATCCCTAATATTTCTTCCGCTCGATTTCCAATTTCTCTTATTCTTTTTTCGGGAGACCCTCCTTTTGGAATATAGCCTGCTGACAGGAATTTTCTGCTGTGTTCTGTTAGCCATTGAAAACTTTCATTCTTATCTTGAGAACTACTATAAGAGTTTTCTTCTTTTCTCTCTATGTTTTTATTTATAGATATTGGGCTATTATCTAATTTCTTTTTTAGTGATAAATCTTTCTTTGTTTCATTCATGTTTTTAAAATAAGTCTTGCGCTGTTATACTTTGTGTTCTTTTACTGTAGTTGATTGACCTTTTAACAAAAAAGTCTCCATGCTTAGTGCCAATAATTTCATCATTAAACCATTCCGTTCCACTTAACAAATTTGAATCTGTTTCAAAGACTTGGCCTACCCCTATGCTTGTTAAAGACCGATTAAAACGATCTTTAATAAATTCTTTAACTTGTTTTTTTGGTAAAAAATCTAGCTCTCCCTTTTCAAAAATCCAATCTATGATCGCGCTCTCGGCTGCATAAGCGTCTATGCACATGTTTTTAATTCTGTTTACATAATCTGCGTTAAACCATTCAGGGTTTTCAGACTTTATTATGTTTATTAATTCAATACCAAAGTCTCCATGTATCTGCTCTTCTTTTGAAGTAGCTTCTACTACATTAGAGATCCCCTTTAACATGTTTTTATGTTTGTTAAACGCCATTATTATTAAAAATTGTGAAAACAAAGAGACGTGTTCAATAAACAGAGAAAATAGCAAAACTGATTCAGCATAATCTTTTTTACTTTCACTTTTTGCACTGTTTAATGAGGAATCTAGGTACCTAACTCTTTTCATTATGACAGGATTCTTTTTTAAGTTTTTAAACTCATTGTTTAGTCCTAAGATTTCTAACAAATGTGAATACGCGTCAGTATGTCTTACCTCACTTTCCGCAAAAGTAGCTCCTACAGCTCCAACTTCGGGCTTGGGTATTTTATGATACATATCTCCCCAAAAACTTTTTACCGCAACTTCAATTTGAGAAATCGCTAGCATGGCATTTTTAATCGCGCTTTTTTCTGTCTCAGAAAGATGGGTTTTAAAGTCCTGTATATCGCTCGTAAAGTTAAATTCAGAGTGAATCCAGTATGAGTGTCTAATTGCAGGGACATATTCATACAGTTGAGGATATTCATAAGGCTTTAGAGAAATTCTTTTCTCAAATATATTTCTTTCTCGTTTTTTGGTTTGAATGTTTCTATAAAGTATATATGCTTTTGCAACTTCTAAAAACTCACTTTTCATAAGTGTTTTTTCTACCAAGTCTTGTATTTCCTCTACATTAGGAACATAGTAGGGAATCTTTTCTTTTCTCTCTAATAAAACATCACAGACTTGTTTAGAAATTTTTTCGGCGTCCCCCTCCCCGCCTTCTTTAACAGATTTCATAGCTTTTAATACCGCTTCACTGATTTTTTCAATTTTAAATCTCTTCTTCTTGTGATTTCTTTTAAAAATTTCTTCAATATGCATAATTATAATTTATTTTATTGATCAATAAGTAGACAGTAATTTAACAAGTTCTATATACGTAATCCTGCATAAGCTTCTTTGATTATAGTCTCAGATAAGCAAATGGATAATTTTTAGAAATTAAATTCCTGTTACTTTTGTGTCTACAATTTTAAAAATATTATTACTCATTTTACACGCCTGTATTATCAATTACTAACATTTTTCTTAACAAAAACTTATAAATATTTTATACTAGATTAGTATAAATATTTTCAAAAATTACTAATAATTATAAGTTGTTGAAATTCAGGAAAATGAATTTATAAAACAATGTGTAAAAAAAAATTGCAAAATAAAGTTTTTAACAAACTATGATAAAACTTCATTTAAAACACTGTCAAATAATGTTTTTCCATCGGTATTATTTAATTCTGTATCTGCAGCTCGTTCTGGATGAGGCATCATACCAAATACATTTCTGTTATTATTACAGATTCCCGCAATATTTAATATAGAACCATTTGGATTCGTTTCTTTTGTAATGTTTCCCTTTTCATCAGAATATTTAAACAATATTTGGTCATTTTCTATTAATTTATTTAATGTTTTTTCATCTGCATAAAATCTTCCCTCTCCATGTGCAATAGGAATTTTAATTGCCTCGTCAGAATATTGATTAGTAACTAATGTATTTTTTGAAATTGGCTTCAGATGAATATTTTTACAAATAAATTTATGATTAGTATTATGCAATAATGCCCCAGGCAAAAGACCTGATTCACATAAAATCTGAAATCCGTTGCAAATACCCATTACATATCCTCCCTTATTTGAATGTTCTACAACCTTACCCATAATCGGAGAGTAGTTTGCAATTGATCCAGATCTTAAGTAATCTCCGTAAGAAAAACCTCCAGGGAGGATTATAAAATCACAATTTTGCAAATCGGTATCTTTATGCCATAACTTTACAACCTCTTGTTTCATAATAGTTTCAATAACATAAACCATGTCCATATCGCAATTCGATCCTGGGAAAACAACAACTCCAAATTTCATATTTAATAAATTTTGTTGTGCAAAATTACATATTAATCATTGATAGTCGACAAAAAACAGAACTAAAAAAGAACAATATAAATATAAATTCTGACAAACGACTTTTCTTATAATAAACAAAAAAGTTGGCGATAATAATACTTAATGGAATAAATGCTAAAAATACTGATTCTGTGTTCTCTGTGAAAAGAAAGATAAGAACACTTATCAGAAGAAAAAATATAATAATAGTGAAAGACTCTCGGCTTCTAATACTTTTCTTATACATCCATCTGAAAAGCTCGAAAACAGAAAACAAAAACACTATAGCTAATACAGAAAACCATATTTGATGATGAAGAGGATAAGAACTAAAATTAAAATTTATTAAAATATAATTAAAGTTAAATGTAGGGAATAATAATTTTTGATGGAAGAATAATTGATAAGTCCAAACAAAAAAATAAGGAACAAGAAGAGAAAGTAAGGAGATAGAAATAACCCTCCAATCAATATTTCTGAAAACTAATGTAGCTAAAATAATGAGAGGGAACAAAACTAGAGTATGCGGTATATATAAAGATAATAGTGATAAAATAGTGCCCGCATTAAACACAATTGAGTATGGTTGTTTTTGTTTATATAGTTTAAGTAAATTATTTAGAAAGAATAATAAAAAAAATAAAAAAATCATCATTTTGTAATTTATTACAAATGGAGTATTTAGGAGTAAAAAGACAAAAGATAAAACAAAGTTTGGTTTTTTAATTACATCTTTTTCATAAATAAGATTATTTAATGATGTAGCAAAAAGAGTGGTGAGTAAAAAGGATAATGATACGATGAAAACCGAAAAAAAGGGGGAAATATTATCAGAGTTTTTTGATTCTAAAAAGAAATAAGATGGCATGAAGAAAAACAAGCTAAATAGCATTAAAGCAACTATTAAGTATGAATGACTATTTTTTAAGTGTTTTAGAATCATTTATTCTTAAAATTATTTTAGTTTTGCACCTCAATTAATATAAAAAATATGAACAAAATATTTTATGCAATTGGAGATTTCTTTGAGTCAATTTTTGAAATAATGCCATTATTTGGTGACTACATTAACTATTTTTACATGCTTATTATTTTCACCTTTTTGGTTCTATGGACCCTTAAAATGATTGGNNACAGAAAAAGAGGTGAAGAACATGCCTTATTATAAATCAAACCCAATATCTTTTCTATAATATTTTCCTTCAAAATTAATTTTTTCAGCATTTTTGAAGGATTTATTTAAGGCTTCATCTATATTTTTCCCGAAGGAAGTAATTGCAAGAACCCTGCCTCCATTAGTCAGAATTTTATCATCACTACTTTTCGTTCCTGCGTGGAATACAACGCTGTCTTTAACTTCATTAAATCCAGTCATTCCCCCCCCTTTTTCGTAACTTCCCGGATAACCACCAGAAACCAACATAACTGTGGCAGCTACCTCTTCAGAAATGTTAAAATCTACTTCTGAAAAAGATCCATTTCCTATTCCTCTGAAAAGATTTAATAAATCTGATTTGATTCTCGGAATTACTACTTCTGTTTCGGGATCTCCCATTCTTACATTATACTCTATTACTTTCGGATTTCCATTTTCTACCATTAGTCCGATAAAAATAAATCCTTTATAATCAATATCTTCTTCCACTAATCCTTTTATAGTCGGAATAATAATTTCTCTTTCTACTTTTTCAATAAAAAATCTATCGGCAAATGGGACAGGAGAAACAGCTCCCATTCCNCCTGTATTTAGTCCAGTGTCACCCTCACCAATTCTTTTGTAATCTTTTGCAGAAGGCAGAATCTTATAAGAAATACCATCAGTTAATACAAAAACAGAAAGTTCCATTCCTTTTAGGTGTTCTTCAATTACTACTTTTTTGCTTGCATCCCCAAATTTAGCGTCTGCAAGCATTTCTTTTAAGGATGTTTTAGCTTCTTCTAATGTTTCCGGAATTAACACTCCTTTTCCTGCAGCTAATCCATCTGCTTTCAAAACATATGGAGGAGATAGGGTTTCTAAAAATTGATATCCNTCTTCTAAAGTATCTTTTGTAAAACTTTGATAAGCAGCTGTCGGGATTCCATATTTCATCATGAACTCTTTAGAGAATTCTTTACTTCCTTCTAATTGAGCTCCTTTTTTGGATGGTCCAATTATCGTAATATGCTGTAGTTTTTCGTCTTCATGAAAAAAGTCATATATCCCATTTACCAATGGATCTTCAGGGCCAACAATAAGCATGTTTATTTCTTCTTTCAAACACAAATCTTTTATTTTCTGAAAATCATTTATAGAGANATCAATATTTCTTCCTATTTGTTCGGTACCAGCGTTACCTGGTGCAATAAGCAGTTTCTTACATAAACTTGATTTTGCTATTTTCCATGCAAATGCATGTTCTCTCCCTCCACCACCTAGTATTAATACATTCATTTATTCTTCCAGCGATTTTAGTATTTCCTCTGTTAATTTCATGTTATGAAACACCTGTTGAACATCATCATCTTCTTCTAATTTGTCTAATAGTTTAAGAACTGATTTTGCATCTTCTAAAGAAATAGTTTTTATGTTGTTTGGTATTCTTTGTAATTCAGAATTTTGGATTTCAATTTCTAATTCTTCCAAGCGTTTTTGCATATTGCTGAAATCTGGAAAATTGCAATATACTGTAATTGCTTCTTCATCTACTTCTAATTCTTCAAGTCCTCCATCAATTAATTCCATTTCTAATTCTTCTAAATCCATGGATATTTGATTTGGATCAATTGTAAAAACTCCTTTTCTGTCAAAAATAAATTCTAAGGAACCATTTGTTCCTAAATTTCCTTCCAATTTACTGAAATAAGATCGGACATTTGCAACGGTTCTGTTATTGTTGTCAGTCGTGCAATCTGTAAAAACAGCAATTCCGTGAGGAGCGTATCCCTCCAAACTCATTTCCACATAATCTGCTGCATCTGCACCACTTGCTTTTTTAATTGCTCTTTCAACATTATCTTTTGGCATGTTTGCGGACTTTGCGTTTTGTATAATTTGCCTTAATCTAGAATTTGTGTCCGGATCCGCCCCCCCTTCTTTAACTGCAATAGAAATATCTTTCCCAATTCTGGTAAAAGCTTTGGACATTGCTGACCAACGCTTCATTTTTCTGGCTTTTCTAAATTCAAACGCTCTTCCCATTTTTATCTTTAATAATTGTAAAAGTAGTAATTAATCATCTAATTTTAATACTGCTAAAAATGCTTTTTGAGGAATTTCTACATTTCCTACTTGTTTCATCCTTTTCTTTCCTTTTTTCTGTTTTTCTAACAGTTTTCTCTTTCTAGTAATATCCCCTCCATAACACTTTGCGGTTACATCTTTTCTAAGCGCTTTGATTGTTTCTCTACTAATAATTTTTGCTCCAATTGCAGATTGTACCGCAACATCAAATTGTTGTCTAGGAATAAGCTCTTTCAGTTTCACACAAATTTTTCTTCCTAAATTTTGAGCGTTTGTTCTGTGTATAAGAGCAGAAAGAGCATCAACATGCTCTCCATTTAATAAAACATCTAGTTTTATTAAATCAGATTGCCTATATTCTGAAGGCTGATAATCAAAAGAAGCGTATCCTCTAGAAACTGACTTTAATTTATCGTAAAAATCAAAAACAATTTCACCCAGAGGCATGTTAAAAGAAAGCTCTACTCTGTCAGTAGTTAGATATACCTGATTTGTAAGTTCACCTCTTTTATCAATACATAAATTCATAATAGTTCCAACAAATTCCGATTTACTAATGACTTGCGCTTTGATATATGGTTCTTCCACATAATCTAAAGTACTTGGGTCAGGGAAATCGGTTGGGTTATGCACTTCAATTTTAGAGCCAGCCGTTGTATACGCTTTATAAGACACATTAGGGACAGTAGTAATAACAGTCATATCAAACTCTCTCTCTAATCGTTCTTGAATAATTTCCATNTGTAGCATTCCTAAGAAACCACACCTAAAACCAAATCCAAGNGCNACTGAAGATTCTGGTTCAAAAGTTAAGGAAGCGTCATTTAACTGAAGTTTTTCCATTGATTTTCGGAGTTCCTCATAGTCCTCTGTATCAACAGGATAGATTCCCGCAAATACCATAGGTTTTACATCTTCAAATCCTTGAATCGCTTCATTTGCTGGATTCTCACTAGATGTAATAGTGTCTCCTACTTTTACTTCTCTTGCATCTTTTATCCCAGAAATAATGTACCCTACCTCTCCAGTACTCAATCTGTTTTTGGGTTCTTGTTTAAATTTCAAAGCTCCAATTTCTTCTGCAAAATATTCCTTCCCTGTAGCCATAAATTTAACCCTATCTCCTTTTTTAATTTCTCCATTTATAACTTTAAAATAAGCTTCTATTCCTCTATAAGAATTAAAAACTGAATCAAAGATCATAGCCTGTAAAGGGTTATTTTTTTCTCCTTTGGGAGAAGGAACTCTGTTTATAATTTCCTCTAGAATTTTTTTTACCCCAAGCCCTGTTTTTGCAGAAGCTGGAATTATATCTTCATCATTGCAACCAATCAAATCTATAATTTGGTCTTTTACTAATTCTGGGTCGGCAGACGGTAAATCAATTTTATTTAATATGGGAATAATCTCTAAATCATTTTCAAGTGCTAAATACAAATTTGAAATAGTTTGAGCTTGAATTCCTTGCGCTGCATCTACAATTAATAAAGCTCCTTCACAAGCAGCAATTGAACGAGAAACTTCATATGAAAAATCAACATGACCCGGTGTATCAATTAAGTTTAAAATATAATCTTCTCCATTTAACGAGTATTCCATTTGTATAGCATGGCTTTTTATTGTGATCCCTCTTTCTCTCTCCAAGTCCATATTATCTAACAGTTGATCTTGAGATTCTCTTTCGGTAACCGCACCAGTAATCTCAAGCAGCCTGTCAGCTAAAGTGCTTTTACCATGGTCAATATGCGCTATAATGCAAAAATTCCTAATGTTTTTCATAAGTATGCGAAAATACATTTTTTAGTTTATATTTGTATTTATTAAAACTAATAAAAAATTTAAAAACAGTAAACACAAATTGATAGAAAATCAAAATATTAAATTAAAACCGAGACTCGAAAGGAAAAGACACGTATCAAAAACTATTACTTGGAGAATTATAGGTTCACTTGATACCTGGTTAATTAGCTGGATTCTTATTCAGTTTTTTGGAGAAAATTCTCAAGAAGCTGGCGAAGCTGCTACATATATTGCTGGTTTAGAGCTAATTACAAAAACAATATTCTATTATTTACACGAAAGAGTATGGTACAATTTAAATTGGATATCAGATAATCAAAAATTAAGGCACATAGTAAAAACTATCAGCTGGAGATTGGTTGGAGCGGTTGATACAATTTTGCTTGTATTCATAGTGTATTATTGTCTATTTAATACTACCGAAGAAGCTTCTAACGTAGCTCTTTCTATTTTTTCAATTGAACTAATAACTAAAATGATTTTATATTATTTTCATGAAAGAGTTTGGTTTTCTTCAAGTTATGGTGTAATTCAACAATAAGACCAATAATTATTCTTCTTTTTTGTAAATATAATTGATGTCAATATATTTTCTCTCTTTTTCACGTTCCTCTTCCAATTCGTAATTATATTTTTTTTCTTGGGGACCTTTATTTCTGAAGTAAATTGCAATTATTATTCCCGAAATAAATCCGGATAAATGACCCTCCCAAGAAATTTTATTTGGCATAGGTAGCATCCCCCAAAAAAGACTCCCGTACATAAAAATAACAAAGAAAGAAAGGATTGCTAGTCTGGGTTGTTTCTTTATAAATCCGCTAATAAGCACAAAAGATGCTAGAGCATAAACTATTCCACTTGCTCCAATTACATTTTCTTCTGGATTCCCAATAAACCATAATATAGTTCCACTTAAGAGATAGGAAAAGAAAAAAACCTGATTTGAAATTTCCTTGTAAACAGAGGATATAATTCCTCCTAATATTATAATGGGATAAGTGTTATTAATTAAATGATTAAAATCAGCATGTAAAAAAGGAAAAGAGAAGATCCCAGTTATCCTATTAATATCTAACGATGTAATGCCATATTCATGAAAAGGAGTGCTATATATCAATTCAAAACCTTTTACAAACCAAATTGCAATAACAAACAAAATTGGGATAAAAAGTATATTTATTATATCTGATAATTTATTATTCATTTCCCGTAAAAAGTGAGTATAAAATTAGTAATTTTACATACAATTATGACTCCAAAAAAGAAAATTTTTTTATTAGACGCCTACGCCTTAATATTTAGAGCTTATTTCGGATTTATCAATAATCCAAGAATAAATTCTAAAGGTCTAGATACCTCTGCAATATTCGGATTTACAAATACATTAATAGAGTTAATTAGAAAGGAAAAACCAACTCATATTGCGGTTTGTTTTGATAGAAAAAAACCTACTTTTAGGCATGAACAATATAAAGAATACAAAGCTAATAGAGAAGCAACTCCTGAAGGAATAATTGTTGCAAAGCCTTATATTGACAGATTATTAAACTCTTTAAATATCTCGAAACTTTATATGGATGGTTATGAAGCAGATGATGTAATTGGTACTCTAGCAAAAAAGCTGAACAAGAAGATTTTCAGGTTTATATGATGACTTCAGACAAAGATTTTGCTCAACTTGTTTCCGAAAATATTTTTATGTATCGCCCTGGTAATAAATGGAGCCCGACAGAAGTTTGGGGAATAAAAGAGGTTTTAGAAAAATTTAAAATTCAGAAAGTTTCTCAGGTTATTGACTTTTTAGGTATGATGGGAGATTCGGTTGATAATATTCCTGGGCTGCCTGGAGTAGGGAAGAAAACAGCTCAGAAATTTATTGCTCAATATGGTTCCATGGAAGCTTTACTAGCAAATACTCATGAAATAAAAGGAAAATTAAGAGAGAAGGTCGAAGGAGCGAAAGAATTAGGTGTTTTATCAAAGCAATTAGCTACAATAGAAACTCATGTTCCCATTGCTTTTGAAGAAGACAAGCTGAAAATTAAAAAGTTCAATATAGATGAGGTAAGGGAGTTGTTTGATGAACTTGAATTTAAAACTATCTTGCAAAGAGTTTTGTCTGTTTCTGGAGTAGAGAAAACAAATACAATAAACGAGGAGACAACTACAGTAGAAGCAGATGAAGAATTATCTTCTGGGCAATTAGATATGTTTTCCGTAAACTCTTCTGAAGAAAAGGAAAAAGAAGTCATTTCAAAAGATTATAGCGCAGGATCTGAAACAGAAATGATTTATTCTGAAATTGAAAAAAGAGGAGAGTGTTCTTTGCAAATTTTATGTAATAATCTGTCTGATTTTAATCAGAAAATCATTGGAGTTTCTTTTAGTTATGAAAAAAATCAAGCAGTATATTTCCCATTTTCTGATAAAATAATTGACTTAACACGAAAAATATTGTTAAATCAAAATATTAGAAAAATAGGATTTGACATTAAAAGTCAGATAAAGATTTTAAAAAAATATAATATTACAGAGATAGAAAATTTCTTTGATATTTCAATAGCTCATTATTTGTTACAGCCCGATATGAGACATGATATTGATTTGCTTGCTGAAAATTATTTAGGGCAAAGATCTATGGATATTAATTCTGTATTAGGGAAAGGTAAAAACAAAAGAAGTATGTCAGAACTTTCAAAAGAAAAACAGTCCTTATTTTGTTCAGAATTAACTGACATACAATTACAATTATATAGTGTGTTCAGAGGAATTAAAGAAATTAAAACTTTACAATTTATTTCAATCAATTGAAATGCCTTTGTTAAAAGTTCTGTCTGATATGGAGTTAGAAGGAATTAGTTTGGATACAGAAATGCTTTCTGATTTTTCTGAAGAACTTTCTAAAGACATAGTAAATCTGGAGAGAAATATTTATGAAATTTCTGGCGAAGAATTTAACTTATCGTCACCAAAACAGATGGGAGAAATTTTGTTTGAAAAAATGAAAATTATAGATAAAGTAAAAAAAACAAAAACAGGACAATATTCTACATCTGAAGAAACACTAAGCAAACTAAAAGGAAAACATCAAATTATTGATCATATTTTAGAGTATAGAGGACTACAGAAGCTGTTAAGTACATATGTAAAAGCCCTTCCATTATTATTAGATAAAAATACCAATAAAATTCACACTACCTTTAACCAATCAGTTGCTGCAACTGGGAGGCTTAGCTCTGTAAGTCCTAATTTACAAAATATTCCTATACGTACGGAAAAAGGCAGGAAAATGAGAAAAGCATTTATTCCAAAAAATTCTGATTTTGAGATTTTAGCGGCTGATTATTCTCAGATTGAATTAAGAATTATGGCTTCACTCAGTGCCGATACCTCGATGCTATCCGCTTTTAATAATGGTATTGATATTCATTCCGCAACAGCTGCAAAAGTGTATAAGGTTGAAGAAAAAGATGTGACAAGAGAAATGAGATCTCACGCTAAAATGGTCAATTTTGGAATAATTTATGGTATTTCAGCTTTTGGTCTTTCACAAAGACTAGGAATAAAAAGAAAAGAAGCTGCTGAAATAATAGAAAATTATTTTATTGAATTTCCAAAAGTGAAAGAATACATGGATTTAAGTATTAATAAAGCTAGGGATAACGAATTTGTAGAAACTATTTTAGGAAGAAGAAGATATCTGAAAGATATTAATTCGAGAAATGGAATGATTAGAGCTTTTGCAGAAAGAAATGCTATAAACGCTCCTATTCAAGGATCGGCTGCAGATATCATAAAAAAAGCAATGATTGATGTTCAGAAAGAAATGGAAAAGCAAAATTTGGAATCCAGAATGTTATTACAAGTTCATGATGAACTAGTGTTTGATATGAAAAAATCAGAAAAAGAAATTCTGACAAAAATAGTAAAAGAAAAGATGGAACAAACTATTACTTTAGATGTTCCTTTAGTTGTAGATATAGGTTTTGGTGAAAATTGGCTTGAAGCACATTAATTACTTCTTTCTAATAAATAGAATGTAAAGTAATACAATAGCAATTATCCCTACAAAAGCGCTTCCAGCATCTTTTATATTACCTACAGGATCCCAACCTAATATTGTATCGTCAATTAATAGTTGTACAATAATTCCTAAACACAAGAAAGTTAGAGCGGTAGCAACAACTTCTGTNAATAATTCTCTAAATTTTTGTAATTTCTCTTTCATTAGTTTGGTTTTGATTAGAAAATAAAATAGCCCTTAATTTAAGGGCTATTTTATTAAATCTTAATAGTATGATGATTATTTACTAGAAATTAAGTTCCAAACAATCAAAAGTCCAATTAANCCGATAACTCCACCACCAGCAAAACCACTAACTACACCNGTNATGTTTTCGATTACATTAATNCCATCAATTGNTCCTGGCCCAAAAAGAAAGTCAGCTACAATTGAAAGAGCTAATAANCCCATGATTAAACCTACTAGACCTTTAAAAAAGTCATTAAAGTACTTAAATACTTTGTCCATAATAAAAATAAATTTTGGTTAATATTAGTCCAAACATAGAGACATATTTTGTTTTAATAGATATTTTCTATGATTTCTTCATTAGTTACCTTTTTTATTTAATCAGTCAAAATAAAACATTTTAAATAAAGTTATGTAACTGATTATCAAAATATTAGTTGTAAATTATTGGTGATAGGAGTAGTATTTTTATCTACATTATAAACAAAAAAATGTTGACAATTGTATTTTGTTATAACTATCTGATTTTTAGCTATATAACCATAAAANCACCTGATTTTATTATTGAAATTGTTCACATTTCTAAAACATTCTGATTTTATCAGAAAATTAAGATAAAATGTAAAAAATGACTAAAAATTACAGTAAGTCAAATGTTCTTTTAAGGTCAGAAATTAAGTCATCAATATCTTCTACTCCTACGCTTAATCTTATAAGGGAATCAACAACACCTGTTTTTTCTCTTTCTTTTTTTGGTATAGCAGCATGAGTCATAGAAGATGGGTGGCAAACTAAGGATTCTACTCCACCTAAGCTTTCAGCTAGGGTAAAATAATGAGTATTTGACACTACTTTTATGGCATCTTCTAATTTATTCCCTTTTAAATTAAATGAAACCATTCCTCCAAAATTATCCATCTGTTTTTTAGCAATCTCATGATTGTTATGAGATTCAAATCCAGGCCAATAAACATCTCCCACTTTTGGATGATTCTTAAGGAAATGTGCAATTACCTTCCCGTTTTCGCAATGACGTTGCATTCTTAAGTGAAGTGTTTTTATTCCTCTCAGCACCAAAAAACTATCTTGAGGACCTGGAACTGCACCACAAGAATTTTGAATAGCATATAATTTTTCTGATAATTTAATATCTTTACAAACAGCTGCTCCCATCACTACATCCGAATGGCCTGCCATATATTTAGTAAGAGAATGCATTACAATGTCTGCTCCCATATCTAATGGTCGTTGTAAGTACGGAGTTGCAAAAGTGTTATCTACTACAAAAGTAAGATTATGTTTCTTTGAAATATTTCCTAATTTTTCAATATCAATAATATTAAGCATTGGGTTAGTTGGAGTTTCTGCCCAAAGCATTTTTGTATTTTTGTTAATTAGTGATTCAATTTTATTAGTATCATCCATTCCTACAAAATGAAATTTGATTCCGAATGGTTCAAAAACAGTATTGAAAATCCGGTAAGTTCCTCCATATAAATCGTTAGTTGAAATTACCTCATTACCTGGTTTTAATAATTTAATAATAGCATCAATAGCTGCTAATCCACTTCCAAAACAAAGTCCAAAATTTCCATTTTCAAGAGATGCCAAATTTTGTTCTAAAGCATTTCTTGTTGGGTTTCCTGTTCTAGAGTATTCGTACCCTTTAAAATCTCCAGGACTCGCTTGTTTATAGGTTGAAGTCTGAAAGATAGGAGTCATTATTGCTCCAGTTGATGGATCTGATTCTTGTCCTGCATGAATAGTTTTTGTTCCGAATTTCATTTTTCATTATTTTAAGGTAGCAAATCTAACAATAAATACATTATTTAATTTTATTTTTACGTCCAATTTATTTGAAGAAAGATAAAAGCAAGTTTATCAGATAAAATTAAATAAATAATCATCATTTTTTNAGGTGNATTTANTAAGTGATGTCACTAAAAAGCANATAAAGAAGAAACTTTCCTAAATTTGCATAAAAAACAGGATAATGATTTTATCAATGACAGGATATGGTAAATCCGAATTAAACTTAATAAACGCTAACTTTACTATTGAAGTAAGATCTCTTAATTCTAAACAAATTGACGCTAATGTAAAAATGTCTTCAGTTTACAGAGATAAAGAAATTTTACTTAGAAAGTTACTTTCAGAAAAATTGCAAAGAGGGAAAATTGAACTTTCAATTTGGAGGGAGTCCTCTAATTTGAAAACTAAATACAGGCTAAATACAGAAGTAATAAAAGAATATCATAATCAAATATTACAAATGGAAAAGGATTTGAGTTTCAAATGGAATATATGGTCTTTTACTCCATTTAAATCGAAGTCTTCTGATATTATCCCATCTTTATTAAAAATGCCAGAAGTTATGATAAAAGGTGAAGAAGAAGTTGATGAAAATGAGTGGAAAGAAATAGAAAAAGGAGTAAATTCTGCTATTGATAATTTACTCCAATTCAGAATAGATGAGGGGAGTAAATTAGACGAAGATATTAAATCAAGAATAAATCAACTATCTTCACTTTTAAAAGATATAGCTCCTTTTGCGAAGGATAGGATTGGTAAAATAAAAGAAAGTTTATCTGAAAAACTATCGGAGATTGACAGAAAAAATATTGATGAAAACCGATTTGAACAAGAGCTAATTTATTATCTTGAAAAACAAGATATTACCGAAGAACAGGTTCGTTTATCGACACATTTAAATTACTTTTTAGACACTATGAAAACAGATTTTCCAAACGGAAAAAAATTAGGGTTTATTAGTCAGGAAATTGGGAGAGAGATAAATACAATTGGTTCAAAATCATCTGATGCAGAAATGCAAAAAATCGTGGTACAAATGAAAGATGAATTAGAAAAAATCAAGGAACAATTATTAAATATTTTGTAGTGGAAAAGCTTATTGTTATATCAGCACCATCTGGAGCGGGGAAAACATCCATAGTTCATCATTTGTTAAAAGAGATTCCTAATCTTTTTTTTTCTGTTTCCGCATGTAGCCGGGAGAAAAGAACAAAAGAAATTGATGGAAAAGATTACCATTTTTTGGGTGTTGCTGGATTTAAGAAAAAGATTGAAGAAAATGAGTTTTTAGAGTGGGAAGAAGTATATGAAAATCAGTATTATGGGACTTTAAAATCCGAGGTAAAAAGAATTTGGGAGGATGGCAAAACTGTAATTTTTGATTTAGATGTGGTTGGAGGTTTGAACATAAAAAAACAATATCCCAAAGAGTGTTTATCCGTTTTTATCATGCCTCCATCAATTGATGTTCTCAGAGAAAGACTAAGTGTCAGAGGTTCAGAATCTGAAGAAATGTTAGAAAAAAGATTGAACAAAGCGGAAGAGGAAATTTCAAGAAATCAGGAATTTGATTGTGTAATTTTGAATGATGATTTTGAAATTGCTTGTAATGAAGTAAAACAGAAAATCATTAATTTTATTAAATCTCAAAAATGAAAATTGGTCTGTTTTTCGGAAGCTTTAACCCAATTCATATTGGGCATAAGGTAATCGCATCTTATTTTGTCAATTTTACAGATTTGGCCAAGGTGATATTTGTAGTTTCTCCTCAGAACCCCTTAAAACAAAAAACAAGTTTATTAGATCAACACCACCGGTTACAAATTATTAGAGCTGAGATTGAGGATAATTCAAATTTAGAAGTTTCTGATATTGAATTTGATATGCCAAAACCATCCTATACAATTGACACTTTAGTTAGATTAAAAGAAAAATACCCTGAAAATGATTATTCGATTATTATGGGTTCGGATAATTTGAAAAACTTTCATAAATGGAAAAATTACGAGCAAATTTTGGAGGATTATTCCGCATATGTTTATCCTCGGCCAGCATATGAAATTAGTAGATCTCATAAAAACATACATCTTATAGAAGGAGTTCCTCAAATGGAAATATCCTCATCCTTTATCAGAAAATCCATAAAAGAAGGAAAAGATATTTCGTACTTAATGCCTGAGAAAGCGTGGATCTATACGGATGAAATGAATTTTTACACATAGACAAAAGATGGCATATAATAAATATAAAATTATTTTTTCTTTACTGATTTTACTTTTAGGATTTTCTTGTAATATTCAAATAAAAGTAAGTAATGACAAAGAAGAAATACCTTCTGAAAGTGTTGTTAAAATTGTAGTAGAAAATACAGAAGAAAAAAGATATAATGGTTGGTGGATATATGGCGAGGGACAGCATATGTTTAAAGATGAAGAAAGTTTGGAAGAATGGGGTCTAGAATTCCCCAATGAAAACATGGAGGAATTAAAAGAACTTTATTTGGCAATTTGTGAGATGGAATATTTCCCTATGGAATGTGAAATGACAGGATATAAAAGAAAGGATGTTTTGGAAAACGAAACAACTCTAATTGTATCTAAATTTAAGATACTATACATACAGGGTTGTGGAGAATAATGGTGTCGGGGTAGCAAGATTACAACCTACACTCTATTTACATGGGTAAATCAATCTTTCAAACTAAAAATTGCTCCGATTTTTGCACCGTTGATCCATCTACTAAAACAAACTTAAAAAAATTAATTAGATTTTCTGGTTAGAAAAAACTTTCTAAAATAATTTTTATTGTAGAATTAGTTTTTTATTGACTATTCCATTATCGGTATCTAATTCTAATAAGTAAATTCCTTTTGAGTACTGTTCTAAGTTAAACGAATGAGTGTATTCTCCCTCAAAATCAACTAAATTTTCTGTAAAGATGATCTCCCCTACTAAGTTTACTAGTCTTACCTCAATAGATTGTTTTGTTTCTGAGGTAAACTCTACATTAAATACATCTCTACTTGGGTTCGGATATACCTCTAAGGAATTGATACTGCTTAGTTCATCCACTCTGATAGAATTTGGTTGAGTCCAAATTACTGGTCCATCCCATTGTGGAGACCTATAAGGACCACCAGATGGATTACACCATGTTCTCCACATTACTCTGTAGTTAGTTCCTGGAGTTAAACCTCCTTTCTCTTTACAAAGTGTTGGTGACATAACTCCCATTCCTCCAATATTAGAGAAAGACGAACCTGCTACATCTTCTCTATACTTCAATCTTACGAATGAATAAGGAGTAGATGGAGCTGTCCAACAGAAGTCAGCTTTAAGAACGTTGTTAAGTGGTGTAACGGTAACATTAGTTACGTTCTCACAAATTGCAGCCGTGGTAAACGTTCCTCCTGCATGCCATGAAACAACTGTTCCATCTTGGTACCAGATCTTAAAGTCATACACATAAGTAGTAGAGGCACTTAAGTTAAGTACACGTTTAGAAGTGTTCAAAGCTGGAGCATTGTTTCCAACTGGAGCACCCATTGTTTTAGTAGAATAAGTAGCTCCA
>PAKE01000014.1 GCA_002710495.1 Flavobacteriales bacterium | reverse complement strand
AAAGTTCTTATAGCGTCTACTTGGTTTTTCATTAAAGCAATTAATGGAGAAATAACAATTGCAACACCATCAGAAATAAGTGCGGGTAATTGATAACACATGGATTTCCCTCCACCTGTTGGCATAATTACCATACTATCGTTCCCTTTTAGTAAATTTTGTATTATTTGTTCTTGTTTACCTTTAAAACTGTTAAATCCAAAGATGTCTTTTAGATTTTTATGTAATGTTTCTGAAGAAATACTCATCTTTATATATTAATATATCTAAATATTTTACTTTTGCATCAAATTTCAAGACGAATATACATATAAATTTAATGCCAAATAAGAAAAATATTTTAATAATTGCTAAGTCTGTTATTTCTACAGAAACTGATGCTATTGCTCAGTTACATAATAGATTAACTGATGATTTTTCTCAGGCAATTCAGATTATTTTATCTTCAGAGGGAAGGTTAATAGTTGCTGGAGTGGGAAAAAGTGCGAATATTGCTAATAAAATGGTGGCTACTTTTAATTCGACAGGGCAGCCTTCAGTTTTCCTTCACGCATCTGATGCCTTACATGGTGATTTAGGAAATATACAAAAAAATGATGTTGTCATTTGTATTTCGAAAAGTGGAAATACGGAAGAAATTAAAATGTTAGTTCCTCTTGTAAAAAACTTAGGAAATAAAATCATTTCAATTTGTGGGAATAAAGAATCATATTTAGCAAAAGAATCGGATTTATTTATTGATAGCACTGTGGAGAAGGAAGCTTGTCCGAATAATTTAGCTCCAACTTCTTCTACAACAGCTCAGATAGTACTCGGTGATGCTATGGCGGTTTGTTTGTTAGAGTTACGGAATTTTTCTGATTCTGATTTTGCTCGTTTTCATCCAGGNGGAATGATAGGGAAACGTCTTTCTCTGAAAGTTTCAGATATTATTTCGGAACAATCCAAAGCGATTGTTTCTCCAGATGACTCTATAAATTCAGTAATTATAGAAATATCTAACAAAAGGTTGGGGTCAACTGCTGTTATTGATGATGGAGGATTAACAGGAATTATTACGGATGGTGATTTACGTAGGATGTTAGAAAATAACTCTGATATTTCTTCATTAAAAGCATCAGATATTATGTGTACTACTCCAAAAACAATTAGTTCAGATACATTAGCTTCTTTTGCCTTAACTATCTTGCAACAAAATAATATTAGTCAGTTGGTAGTTATAGATAACGAAAAATATATTGGTATTATTCACATTCAGGATATATTAAAAGAAGGAATATAAGAAATGTCTGCAGAAAAAGAAATATCTTTTTTAGATCATCTGGAGATTCTCAGATGGCATTTAGTTAGATCGGTAGCTGCAATTTTATTGTTTGCTGTTTTGGCATTTATTTATAATGATTTTGTTTTTGACAAGATATTATTAGCTCCTAAGAATCCTGATTTCCCTACATATGTTTTCTTTTGTAATTTATCTGATTGGATGGGAATGGGTAATTTATTATGTTTTGGAGATCAGGACTGGAAANTNCATAACTTTACAATGTCTGGNCAATTTTCAACACACATTATTACTTCNCTTTTTGCTGGATTAGTGATATCTTTTCCTTATGTNTTTTGGGANCTTTGGAGATTTATAAAACCAGCNCTTTATCAAAAAGAAACTAAAGTTACAAGAGGAGTGGTTTTTTTTACATCTATTTTATTTTCGGTTGGAGTATTGTTTGGATATTATTTAGTTGCACCTTTATCGATTAACTTTTTGGGTTCTTATCAGGTGAGTTCGCTTGTTTCAAATACCATAGGGTTAAGTTCATTTGTTTCAACAGTTACTACAATTAGTTTTGCAAATGGGTTAATTTTCGAACTACCAATGCTGGTATATTTCCTTACAAAGATAGGTTTACTTACTCCAGATTTTATGAGAAAGTACAGGAAACATGCATTTGTACTAACCTTAATTCTATCAGCAATTATTACGCCTCCTGATGTAACAAGTCAAATTTTAGTTTCTTTACCTCTTATTATTTTGTACGAAATCAGTATTAAAATTTCAAAAAGGATACTTAAAAAGCAAAANAAACAATGAAGTTAAGATCTGAAAATATCATAAAAATTTATGGAGATAAAGAAGTTGTAAAAGGAGTCTCTGTTGAAGTAAATAAAGGAGAGATNGTAGGTTTATTAGGTCCGAATGGAGCTGGTAAAACAACTTCATTTTATATGATTGTTGGTTTGATAAAACCAAATTCGGGCAAAGTATTTTTTGATGGTGATGATATTTCAAACTTGCCAATGTATAAAAGAGCTCAGTTCGGTATTGGTTATTTAGCTCAAGAGGCATCTATATTTCGAAAAATGACAGTTGAAGACAATTTGCTTTCTGTTTTAGAAATGACGAATTTAAGTAAATCTGAACAGAAACAAAAATGTGAAGATTTGTTAAATGAATTTGGATTAAAAAAGATAAGAAAAAATATTGGAGGACTACTTTCAGGAGGAGAGAGAAGAAGAACAGAAATTGCTAGATGTTTAGCAACTGATCCGAGTTTCATTTTATTAGATGAACCTTTTGCTGGAGTTGACCCTATCGCAGTAGAAGATATTCAGGAGATTGTTTCCAAATTAAAAGAAAAAAATATAGGGATCTTAATTACTGATCACAATGTTCATGAAACATTATCTATCACCGATAGAGCATACCTTTTATATGATGGTAAAATTTTAAAATCTGGAACATCAGAAGAACTTGTTTCTGATGAGATGGTAAGAAAATTATATCTAGGAAGAAATTTCGAGCTTAGGTGAATTACACTTCTTCTAAAGTAAATTCAAATGATTCCATAATCTGATTTGCAAGTAATTTTGTGCAAGATTCAGTTACTTTTTGGTTTGCAATATCTTTATTTTCGGCATCAATTTCCAAAGTAATATGTTTCCCAATTCTCACATTTTTTATTTCAGAAAGTCCAACATTACCCATACTTGCAGTTACTGCTTTTCCTTGTGGGTCTAATAATGCTTTTAATGGCATGATATCTATTTCGGCTCTAAATTTCATTTTATTAGATTATTTAAGATTGATAAAAAGATATACAAAATTACAATAAATGGAATTACTGCAAACTCAAACNCGAATAATAATATTACACAACTTATTAAGAATATAATTCTAATGATATTTTCTTTGTTTTTCCAATCTTCTCCTTTTTTTATTTTTAGTGAGAATAAAGGTAGTTTTGCTAATAAAAGTAGAGAAAGAATAANAGATGTTACAATTAAGAATTTACTNTCATTAAATTGAATAGTAATATTGTNTTTTGAAATGATTGGTAAAGAAGCAATAAATATTGCTGCGGCTGGAGTTGGTAATCCAATAAAAGAAGAAGTTTGTTTAGTGTCAATATTGAATTTTGCTAATCGGATTGCAGAAAAAATAGTGATGATAAATCCAATATAAGCGATATATGCATTCTCGTCAATGTTTGAGAGTTTAATCATTTGAAACATAATCATGCCAGGAGCAACTCCAAAAGTCACCATATCTGCCATGCTATCTAGCTGTTTTCCTGTTTCTGAACTAACTTTTAATAATCTAGCAGATAGGCCATCAAAGAAATCAAGTATTGCTCCGAAGAAAATAAAGGTTCCAGCAAAGTATAAATTGTTATTCAAAGAAGAAACTATTGCAACTAATCCGCAGAATAAGTTTCCTAGAGTTATAAGGTTTGGAATATTTCTTTTAATTGAGTTCATAAATTTACAATAATATGCCAATTTTTATGTTATTTTGAAATACAAATATACAACAATGAATTTTAAATTAAAATTACTATTTTTCTTTTTTGTGCTCCTTTCTTTTTCAGCAATTTCGCAAAAAAAATACAGTAATGAGTTTTTGAAAATTGGGGCAGGAGCTCGTTCTTTGAGTTTGTCTAAGGCAGTGGTTGCCTCTTCTGCAAACTCATCTTCAATTTATTGGAATCCATCTTCATTAGTTGATTTGACTGAATCCGAAATAGAACTTATGCATGCTTCATATTTTGCAGGAATCGCAAATTTCGATCAAATTTCGTATGCTAAAAAAGTAAATGAAACTGATGCTGTTGGTGTTATGTTATTACGTTTTGGAGTAGATGATATTATGAACACTGCAAACTTAATTGACAATGAAGGAAATATTGATTATAATAGAATCGAACTTTTTTCAGCTGCTGACTATGCTTTCTTATTCTCTTATGCCAAGAAAGATGTATATAAAGGTTTTGATGTCGGAGGAAACATGAAAATTATATATCGTCAGATTGGTGATTTTGCTACTTCATGGGGATTTGGATTTGATATTTCCACNCAGAAAGAATTTGGAAAATGGAAATTTGGAGCTATTAGCCGTGACGCTACTTCTACTTTTAATTCTTGGATGTTTAATATGGAAAATTTTGAGGAAGTGTATTTGCAAACTGGAAATGAACTTCCTGAAAATTCATCCGAGATTACTTTGCCATCAATACAGACAGGATTCTCTAGGCAATATAATATAAATGAAAAGTTTTCCGCTCATTCCGAATTAGATTTAGATGTTCATTTTGATGGAGAGAGAAATACTTTGTGGAGTAATTCTATATTAAGTGTAAATCCACATTTTGGAACAGAAATTCGATTTAACGATTTAATTGCTTTTCGTTTTGGAGTGGGAGATTTTAGTAAAGAAACTGATTTTCAGAATGAAGAATACATCTCAGTTCAACCAAATATTGGTTTAGGATTTCATTTTGAAAACATACGAATTGACTATGCACTTACTA
Source organism: Flavobacteriales bacterium (assembly GCA_002710495.1). Taxonomy (GTDB): domain Bacteria; phylum Bacteroidota; class Bacteroidia; order Flavobacteriales; family BACL11. Next base: position 24,662 of record PAKE01000014.1, on the reverse strand, counting down.
ATTTAGGAGATCAATCTACTCGATTATATTCCAATTTATTTTCGTTAAGATATACTTTAAATTAATATGAAGAAATTATTATTTCTTTCTATTTTAAGTGGATTATTATTAAGTTTTTCATGGCCAGGAATTGGAGTTTTTCCTTTAATATTTATTGCGTTCACTCCTCTTTTGTTAGTAGAGAAATACATTTTAGTTTCTCGAGGAAGAACTTCTTGGAAAGTTTTCATATATTCCTTTACTACTTTCTTTATTTTTAATATAATTACAACTTACTGGATTTGGCATGCTACAATTCCAGGTTCTTTTGCTGCATTTATAATAAATGCCTTATTAATGAGCTTGGTATTTGTATTGTTTCATAAAATTAAGAATGTATTAGGAGAAAGAAAAGGATATATCTCTTTGGTATTCCTTTGGATAAGCATGGAATATCTTCACCTAAATTGGGATTTAGCTTGGCCTTGGCTTACATTAGGTAATGTATTTGCTCCAATTACAGAGATTATACAATGGTATGAATATACTGGAATATTAGGGGGTTCACTCTGGATTCTTGTTTTAAACATTCTTATTTTTAAGTTCTGGATTTCAGAAGAAAAAAACAAAAAATGGATACGTCCATCTGTTTTTATTATTGTTCCTGTCCTTCTTTCTTTAGTAATTGAATCTGATATACAAAACCCTACTTCAGAAGAGATTGTAATTGTACAGCCAAATATCGATCCTTATAAAGATAAATTTAACAGAGATGCACAGACACAATTAGATGACTTTATAAAACTAGCAAAAAGTAAATTAACTCATAATACAACTTTGTTAGTTGGACCAGAAACAGCTTTACAAGAAAAAATTTGGGAAAGTAAAATTGATAAGACTCAAAGTGTTTTAAAACTTAGAGAGTTACAAAAAGAATTTCCAAATTTAAATATTTTGATTGGTTCTTCAACTTTTAAATATTTAGGAGAAAAACAGGAAGAAAACTCTAGAAAGTTAAATACTAAGGAATGGTATAATGTTTATAATACTGCGATTTTCCTTAGTTCTGATTCTTCAGCTTCTATTTATCATAAAACAAAATTAGTTCCTGGAGTAGAACAGATTCCTTATTCTTTTATTTTTGATTTGCTTGGAGATTTTACTGTAGATTTAGGAGGTACTTCAGGGAGTCTTTCTACAGATAACAATGTTGATTTACTTCATTACAATGAAATAAAAGTACTTCCATTAATATGTTATGAGAGTATTTTTGGAGATATGATTACAGGAAGAAATTCTAATGTTATTGCAGTTATAACAAATGATGGTTGGTGGAAAAATTCTACTGGGTATAAGCAGCATTTTCAGTATGCTAGATTAAGATCAATAGAACAAAGAAAATCAATTATTCGCTCAGCAAATACAGGAATATCTGGATTAATTTCTCCGAATGGAGATGTGATAAGGCAAACACAATGGGATGAGGAGATTGCATTAAATATAAAAGTTTCTTTAAATGATACAGTTACATTCTATAATAGATTTGGAGATTTAATTGGTAGAATATTTTCTTTTATCTCAGTATTGTTATTGTTTTCCTCTTTAGTAAAAAATAAGACAAAAAAAATACCAACTTGAAATAGATGGTATCTTTACTAAACTAAACTTTTTTTCTTATTAGTTTTCGTCTTCTTCACCTTCATTTTTTCGTAGAACTTCATCTAACAGAGCTTCATTTTCTCCTCCATTTGTGTCATCTCCATAAAATCCATCTGCTTGAGGACATTCTTTTTTTGTTTCATAGATTTTACATTTTGTTGCTCCAGATTCCCCCCATTCTGAGTAGTCGCATTCTTTTGTGTCAGATTTGTCGCATTTCGTTTCGCAACAATCTCCACTAAATTGCCATCCAAAAAATAAGATAATTAATATAGCGCTAACAGCATTTAGTACATTTTTCATAATTTTGGTTTAAAAGTTATTTAGGACTAGTATATATAAATTATTTTATTGCAATATTTTTGGAATAGTACATACTGGGATTTCCCTCATTTTATGTTGGTTCTTTCTGTTTAATTCCATATAAATTCTTAACACTTCTTTCTCCCTTTTATTTAATTCGGCCTCCTCTCCATTAAAGTTCATAGCCCATTCTAATTCAGGATAATTTGCTCCAATTTGTTCTTCATCTGTTTTCTCATCTTCCCACAAACCATCTGTTGGTGGAGCAATCAAGATATCATTATTTACACCAAGTTTTTCTGATAGTTGATAAACTTCTGTTTTCAGAAGATCAGCAATGGGACTTATGTCTACACCACCATCACCATATTTTGTAAAAAAACCAATTCCAAAATCTTCCACTTTATTTCCAGTTCCAACTACAAGATAATTATTCATCTGAGCATAATAGTAAAGTGCTGTCATCCTAAATCTTGCTCTTACATTCACCAAGGATAGATCATTGTTTTTTGTATGAGATTTAGGTAAAATTTCAACGAAAGAATCGAATACATTTGTGAGTTCAATTTCAGAATCTATAACATTTTCAAATTTTTTCTTTAACCATTTTATATGATTTCTTCCTCTTTCAACTTGTTTTCTATTCTGATGAATAGGCATTTCAACACAAAGGGTAGGTAATTTAGTTTTTGCTGCTAATATTGATGTAAGTGCTGAGTCGATACCTCCAGATATACCAACAACAAATCCATCTGCTCCTGACTTCTTCTGATATTCGGAAAGCCAATTTACAATATGTTGTATTACTTCTTTTTCTTTCATTTTATAATTTACAAATTTATACATTTGCACTAATGAAATTCATAAAAATACTATTAATCTTTTTTGTTCTTAATTCTTGTGTAAAAGAAGAGAAAGTAGAGGTGGATATTCCTATTTATAGGTTTGATAAGAATTTTTCTAAAATTAATGATGAAAATTATGACAAGCAACTTAATCAGATTGAGTCTAAATTCCCAGGATTGATAGATTATTATCTGACTAACCATATTGCAATGATAAATAGTAACGACTCTATAAAAAGAAAGAATATTTTATCGTTTTCCTCCTTTCCTGGAGTTGTTTTACTTCAAAATAAAATTGACAATTATTTTACTAATACAAAAGAGATTTCAAATAAGATAAATGCATCTTTTGGAATTTATAAATATCATTTTCCGGAAAACGAAATACCTGAAAATATCATTTTCATTAATGCATTTAATTCTTTCGCGATAGATTCATATAATAATAATCTAATTATTGGTTTAGATTTTTATTTGGGGAAAGACAATCCAATGTTNAATACTGTTTATGATTATTTAAAAACTCGTTATGATGAAAAATTCATGATTGCTGATGCAGTNGANTATTGGATTTCAAGTGAATTTATAGAGACTCAAGACAGTAAAACTTTTCTAGAAGAGTTAATTCTTAAAGGAAAAACAATGTATATAATGAATGAGTTTTTACCAGAAGAAGCAGATAATATAATTTTGAGGTTTCCTGAAAAAGATTTGAAATGGTGTAAAACCAATGAACAGAATATTTGGAATGAAATTCTTAAGCTGGATATATTATATGAATTAGATGAATCTAATTACATTTCATTTTTCAATGACTCTCCTTTTACAAAGGGCATGCCAGAAGAATCTCCTGGTAGATTAGGATATTGGGTTGGATTTCAGATTGTAAATCAGTATATGAAGAATGAGGGTGTTAGTTTATTAAATTTAATAAAAAACACTAATTCTCAAGAGATATTATTAAAATCAAAATATAAACCATAATGAATAAATCAAAATTAACTTTCGATTTAGAACTTGACGACAACAATGTTCCAGAAAAAATTATAATGAATTCTTCAGATAATCAGGCTGAGGATGTTTTATTAAATTCATTAATGATTGCTGCTTGGGATCAAAAAACAAAAGAAACTTTAATAGTCCCATTATGGACAAAAAACATGATGGTGAATGAAATGTTTATTATGTATCATCAAACATTAATATCTATGGCAAACACTTTATCAAAATCAACAGGTCAAGATAAACTTGCAGGAGCTTTAAGAGATTATTGTAAATTTTTTGCAGAGGAGACTAAAATCATTGAATCAAAGTAGGATTGAACTCTTCATTATATTCTTCAATAAATTTCAAGATTTCAGATATTCCATTTTGATTTTCTGAAGATGTGATAAAGATCTCAGGAAGATATTCCCATTGTTTTAACATTTTAGTTTTATAGTGGTTTATGTTTTCACTTATTTGTGTCTGAGATATTTTATCAGATTTTGTAAATACCATTACAAAAGGTGTTTTTTCTTGTCCCATTTTCTCCATAAACTCTAAGTCTATAGATTGAGGGTTATGNCTAATATCTAACAAAACAAATAGGCAAATAAGATTNTTTCTATTTAAAAGATATTTATTAATCATCTCTTTAAACATCTNCCTATTAGTTTTAGATGTAGACGCATATCCGTANCCTGGTAAATCCACCAAGAACCAACTATNATTTATTTTAAAATGATTNATAAGTTGNGTTTTNCCAGGTTTCCCAGAAGTTTTNGCCAGATTTTTTCTNTTAACTAATGCGTTTATTAAAGAAGATTTCCCAACATTTGATCTTCCAATAAAAGCATACTCAGGATGTGTCTCCTTTGGGCAGAACTTATAGTCCGTATTGCTTATTACAAATTCGGCACTTTTAATCTTCATGAGAAAATATTAGATATTATGATCTTTTAACCATTTCAGAACAATCTCACTAAATGGTTTTGGGTGTTCCCACATTGCAGCATGTCCACATTTCTTTATCCAATTTAGTTCTGAATTAGGAAGTAATTTATGGAATTCTTCAGCAACATGAGGAGGAGTTACTTTATCGTTTGATCCCCAAATTAAACAAGTTTGTTGTTTTAAATTTGGTATATCATTTGCCATATTGTGTCTGATAGCGGATTTAGCATATCCTAATAGTTTTAATACAGAAATTCTATTGTTTGCAATTGCAAAAACTCTATCAACTAGTTCATTGGTCGCTACTTTAGGATCATAAAACACCTCTTCGGCTTTAGTTCTAATATAGTCTTTATCTCCTCTCCTTGGAAAAGATGATCCTAATGAATTCTCGAAAAGTCCAGAACTGCCAGTAAGTATCATTCCATCAACCATTTCTGGGTGTTCTTTCGCAAAAATTAACGCAATATGCCCTCCCATAGAATTACCAATCAGAACAGCACTTTTTATACCCAGTTGATTCATAAAATTATAAAGATAATCGCTTAAGTTTTTTACTGACACCTTAAGTAGTCTTCCTTTAAAGAGTTTTAAGTCAAGACCATAAACATGATACTCTTTAGAGATAAAATCAACCATTTCCCCAAAATTATCGCAACCTCCCATCAATCCATGTAAAAGGATTATTGGATGTCCTCCTTTACCTTCTTCAATCCATTTGAATTTTCCTTCCTCTTTTATCATTAAGTATGATTTTAATACTTGCAAAAGTAAACAAATTTATTTGAATTTGAATTGAGACGATTTTATTCATTCTTTTAAGCTAGATAATGTCTTGTTGTGGTAAAAGTTTTCAACAAAGTGGTATAATGTGGTAAAATGTGGGGNAATTTTGTATCTTTACCAAAAATTATTTCAAATCAGAAAATGATGAATTTAATAGGGACATATGAATGTAAAACGGATGCAAAAGGTCGTTTTATGATGCCATCATCATTAAAAAAACAACTTAATTCATTAGTGAATGAAGGATTTGTTTTGAAAAGAAGTGTTTTTAATAATTGCCTTGAGTTATATCCTATGAAAGAATGGGAATCAATGGTTTCTCAGGTAAATAAGTTAAACAGATTTGTAAAAAAGAACAATGATTTTATTCGTTCGTACATGTCTGGACTAAAAATATTGGAGATAGATTCTACAGGTAGAATTCTTATTTCTAAAGATCTTATTTCATTTGCTGGAATATCAAAAAATTTGGTATTAGCTTCTTCAGTAAATATGATTGAGATTTGGGATAAGAATCAGTATGAAGAAACAGTAAAAGAATCACTTGGTAACTTTGGTTCGTTAGCGGAAGAGGTTATGGGTAATCAATCTCATTCTGATGACATATCATAAAGCAGTATTATTAACAGAATGTATTGAAGGTTTAAATATTAAACCAAATGGTATTTATGTGGATGTAACCTTTGGAGGAGGTAGTCATTCCAGAGAGATTCTAAAACATCTTGTAGACGGAAAACTATTCGCTTTTGATAGAGATGATGATGTTGTGGACAATATTCCAAATGATAAAAAATTCAAGTTGATACAAACAAATTATAAAAATATTAAGAAATTTTTAAGATTGGAGGGCATTACAAAAGTAGATGGAATATTGGCAGATTTAGGAGTTTCTTCACATCANTTTGATNTAGCTGAAAGAGGCTTTTCATTTCGTTTTGAAGCAGAATTAGACATGAGAATGAACAAATCTGCATCACTATCTGCCAGAAAAGTAGTAAATGAATATTCTGAAGAAGATTTGGTGAATCTATTTTTTAAATACGGTGAGATCAGAATATCAAGAAAAGTAGCTGAATTAATTCTTTTAGCTAGACAAAAAAAAGAAATAGTAACCACAACAGATTTATTAGAAATATTAGATGGAGTGGTTCCTGAGAAAAGAAGAAATCAATTTTTATCGCAAGTATTTCAGTCTATCAGAATTGAGGTGAACCAGGAGATTGAATCCTTAAAACAAATGTTGATTGACGGTGTTGATTTATTAAATTTTGAAGGCCGCTTTGTGGTATTATCTTATCATTCATTAGAAGACAGATTAGTAAAAAATATCTTTAAGAGAGGAAATATTTCAGGAGAGATAAAAAAAGATTTCTTCGGGAATATTTTGAAAGAAATGAGGGAAGTAAATAGAAAAGTTATTGTGGCTTCTGAGAAAGAACAAAAGGAAAATAACAGATCGAGAAGCTCGAAATTAAGGATAGCGGAAAAAGTAGAATGTTAAAAAGAAGAAAGAAAACATTAAAAGTCAACTTCTTTGAGAAAGGAGGGATTTCAAATAATGTTACATTTATTCTATTTGTAGTTCTTCTGATGATTATTCAGATCGGAATTTCATTGAAGAGTGAAAAGACAATAATAGCAATCAGAGAATCGGAAAAAAAGATATTTGATTTACAAATGAAATCAAGGTCATTAACAATTAAAATGACGGGATTGTATAAGCGCTCAGTTATTAANGCGAAATTAAAAGATTCTGAACTAATAGATTCAGATAAGTTACCATTAATAATCGAGAGATAATGAATACTAAATCAAATAAAAAGTGGAGTTTGATTATTACATTTATTTTGGTACTTATTCTTTTCTCATTTATTAGTTTTAAGTTGTTTTCAGTTCAATATTCTGATACATCAATTACATATACACATGACCCGAAATTTGAAATACTTGATGCAAAAAGAGGAAGTATTCTTTCTGAAGATGGGAGAATATTGTCAGTTTACATGCCTGTTTATGATGTCAGACTAGATTTAGTTACTATAGACAGTGATCTTTTTGAGAAGGAAATAGAGAATTTGTCTAAACAACTATATCAATTATTTAAAGATAGGAGTGCGTCAAAGTATGAAAAAGATCTCCNAGATAATAAAGATGAAAGATATTTTCTGCTAAAAAGAGATGTTTCTTATGTGCAATTGCACAAAATGAAAACATTTCCAATTTTTAATCAGGGTAAAAATAAAGGAGGTTTCATCCCTGAAATAAAAAGTGCAAGAATTTATCCATTTGGATCTTTAGCAAAAGTAACAATTGGAAGNGTTTATATAGAAGATGATTCTATTATNCCAAAAAATGGGATTGAATTTGCTTTTAATCAATATTTACAAGGCATTCCAGGGAAACAATTGACTCAAGAAATTTCAGGAAAAGTATTAGTGCCAAAAAAATCAGATTATAATGTTTTACCTCAACCAGGGAAAGATGTCATAACAACAATAAATATCGAATTCCAGGACGCTGCAGAAGTTGCTCTAAAGAAGAAATTAAAAGAAACTCATGCTGAGTGGGGATGTGCAATTTTGATGGAAGTGGAAACGGGAGATATTAAAGCAATAGCTAATCTTCATAGAGGAAAAGATAATTTATATTATGATTCTAAGAATCATGCAATTGTTTCAGCAATTGTTCCAGGGTCAACATTTAAATTAGCTTCCTTCATCTCAATTCTAGATGATAGTTATTTAAAATTATCAGATACTGTCGATACAGATGATGGTAAAATTAATTTTTATGGAAGCACTATATCAGACACAAAAGATGGAGGTTATGGAAAGATTGCTTTTGGAGATGCTTTTGTCGTTTCTTCAAATGTTGCTATTTCAAAGGTAATACATGAGCATTATAAAAATCAACCTGATAGATTTTATTCAAATCTTCAGAAATATCATCTTACAGAACCATTAGAGTTACAATTGCCATTTAGATCTTCAATGATTGTAAGAAAACCAGCAGATAAACTCTGGTCAGGAACTACGTTGCCATCAATGTCATACGGTTACGAGATGCATATTTCCCCCCTACAAATTCTTACATTTTATAACGCAATTGCAAACAACGGTAAAATGGTTTCTCCAAGATTTGTTACATCTATTAAAGATAAAACAGGTGTCATTGAATCATTTCCAACAATAGTTCTTTCTAATAAGATTTGTTCAGAAAGAACAATACAATCTATTATCCCATACATGGAACAAGTTGTAAGTAATCAAAGAGCAAATTGGACAACAGATGTTATTAATGGAACTGCTAAGAATATTTATACTGAGCAATATTCAATCGCAGGTAAAACAGGTACTATCAAAAATGAGTTTTGGAAATGGAGTGAAAAAACTAAATATAANAGAACTTATACTGCATCTTTTNCAGGTTTCTTTCCTGTAGAGAAACCAAAATATTCATGTATTGTAGTTATACATGAATTTATTGATACAACTAACGAGAATCACTATGGTGGTCAGGTAGCAGCTCCTGTTTTTAGAGAAATTTCTGATAAAGTTTTTGCTTTTGATTCTGAGTTAGAATACCTTTCTACACAATCATATATTTCAGATGAAAAAATTGACAGAGTAACTTCAGAAAGACTTGAANAGTCTATTAAGTTAAATCAAAATACAATTACTTTAATTAAATCAGATTTAAATAAAGGAATTATGCCAAATCTGAAAGGTATGCAGTTGAGAGATGTAATTCCTGTTTTTGAAAACTATAATTTAAAAATAGAATTTGAAGGAGCTGGAAAGGTCATATTTCAATCTGTAAATAAGGGAGATAGAATTGATAATCAGGAAGTAATAAAGATAAGGTTATCATGATAAAGTTGAGTGATCTATTATTTGGAGTTTCCATAAAATCTGTTGTAGGTGATATTACATCTGTAATGGTAAACAAAGTAGAATTTGATTCCAGAAAAGTTTCTGATTCAGATTTATTTATTGCAATAAAAGGAGTTAATTTTGATGGTCATNCTTTTATTGATTTATCTGTTGCAGATGGAGCGAAATCTGTTATTGTAGAAGAAATTCCTGAAAAGATAAATAAAGAGATTTGTTATGTTCAGGTAGATTGTTCCTCTTCCTCAATGTCAGTTGTATCATCAAATTATTATGACAATCCATCATCTAAAATAAAGCTAGTTGGAGTTACAGGAACAAATGGGAAAACTACTATTGTAACTTTATTACATCAGCTTTTCTCTGAATTAGGATATCCGACAGGAATGCTTTCTACAATTGAGAATAAGATTGGTAAAAGATCTGTAGAAAGCACCCATACAACAGGAGATAGTCTGCAAATCAATAAACTATTATCAGAAATGGTCTTAGCGGGTTGCGAATATTGTTTTATGGAGGTTAGTTCTCATGCGATTCATCAAAATAGAGTTTCATCTCTTGTTTTTGAGGGAGGTATTTTNACTAACATTACACACGAACATATAGATTACCATAAAGATTTCAAAGAATACATTTCTGTAAAGAAGAGATTCTTTAACAATTTGAAGACTTCTGCTTTTGCTCTTACAAATAAAGATGATAAGAATNGGAATGTTATGATTTCTAACACAAAAGCTAGAAAGATTACATATAGCCTAAAAAGTATGGCGGACTATAAATGTAAAGTGTTAGAAAGCAGGCTCGATGGAATGCTTCTGAATATTCAGAATCATGAAATTTGGGTAAAAATAATAGGAGAATTCAATGCCTATAATTTACTAGCAATCTATTCTACATCTGTTGAACTAGGAATAGATAAAGATCAGGTACTAGAAAGAATTAGTGTTTTAAATCCTGCTGAGGGAAGATTTCATACTATTCGAAATTCTGAAAATATTACAGGAATTGTAGATTATATGCATACTCCTGATGCTTATGAAAATGTACTTTCTACAATTAACAGTATACGGACAAATACCGAAAAGNTAATTGTGGTTTTTGGTTGTGGAGGAGATAGAGATGCAGAAAAAAGACCAAAAATGACTGCTATTGCTTGCAATATGTCCGATCAGGTAATTATTACTGCAGATAACCCACGAACAGAAAANNTAGAAGATATTATTTCTGATATGACAGTAAAATTAGATCCTGTTCAAAAGAAAAAAGTACTTGTAATAATCGATAGAAGTCAAGCAATAAAAACTGCTTGTACTCTTGCTAGTAAGGGAGATATTGTACTTCTAGCAGGAAAGGGACATGAAAAATATCAGGAAATAGAAGGAGTGAAACATTATTTTGATGATGTGGAAGAANTANTTGAATCATTAAACATAAACCAATAACATGTTATATAATTTATTTGAATATCTGCATGAAACCTACAATTTATCAGGATCAGGGGTATTTCAATATATTTCTTTCCGTGCCGCAATGGCTTTAATTACATCTTTAATAGTATCCTTACTTTTCGGAGGAAGGATAATAAATCTTATCAGAAAAAAACAGATAGGAGAACAGGTGAGAGAATTAGGACTAAAGGGTGAGGAAGCTAAAAAAGGAACTCCGACAATGGGAGGACTTATTATTCTTTCAGCAATTATTATACCTACTTTATTATTTGCTCAATTAGATAATATTTATGTAATAATTCTTTTAGTTTCTACTATTTGGTTAGGAACAATTGGTTTTCTGGATGATTATATTAAGGTTTATAAAAAAGATAAAGAAGGACTTGCGGGTAGATTTAAGATTTTAGGACAAGTTGGAATTGGAATCATTGTTGGATTAGTTATGGTTTTTCATTCCGATATTGTAATAAAAGAAAAAGTGCAGATTTCTAAAGAATCAAATTCTACAGAAATTCTATCAATGAATAATAGTTCCCCTGAAGCATCTCCTTCTTCAAAAACAACTATTCCATTTTTTAAGGACAATGAGTTTGACTATAAGATACTAACTTCTTGGATTTCAGATTCTGCTGCAAAATATTGGTGGTTATTATTTATTATAGTTGTTGTTTTTATTGTAACATCTGTATCAAACGGAGCAAATCTTACTGATGGATTAGATGGATTAGCTACGGGAACTTCTGCAATTATTGGTGCTACACTTGCAATTTTTGCTTATGTCTCAGGTAATATTCTGGCAGCCGATTATTTGAATATAATGTATATTCCAAATGTTGGTGAAATTGTAATTTTCATGTCTGCATTTGTTGGAGCNTGTGTTGGTTTCCTATGGTACAATTCTTTTCCAGCACAAGTTTTTATGGGAGATACAGGAAGTTTATCTTTAGGTGGAATCATTGCAGTTGTTGCAATACTTATCAGGAAAGAATTACTTATTCCAATACTCTGTGGGGTATTTCTTATAGAAAATTTATCGGTTGTATTACAAGTAGGTTGGTTTAAATATACAAAGAAGAAATATGGAGAAGGAAGGAGAATTTTTAAGATGTCACCACTTCATCATCATTATCAGAAATTAGGATATCATGAAAGTAAAATTGTCACAAGATTTTGGATTNTAGGAATTATGTTGGCAGTNCTAACAATTGTAACTCTGAAATTAAGATAATGAAAAAGTTAGTAATTCTGGGAGNAGGAATTAGTGGAATTGGAGCAGCTCTACTGGCAAAGAAAAATGGTTATGATGTTTTTGTGTCTGATAAAAGTATCATTTCAGAGAAAGAAGTTCTTACAAATCATGATATAAAATGGGAGGAAGGGACACATTCTATTGAGGAAATTATGACTGCCTCAGAGGTAGTAAAAAGTCCTGGTATTCCTGATTCAGTTGATNTGATAAAAAGGATTAAGGAAAAAGGAATTTCTGTTATTTCAGAAGTAGAATTTGCATATAGATTTACTAATGCAAAGATTGTAGCAATTACCGGAAGTAATGGAAAAACAACAACAACACTTTTGGTTGGTCATATTTTGGAAAAGGCTGGATATGATGTGTTGGTGGCTGGAAATATTGGGACTGGTTTTTCAAAATCAATTTCTGAAAGAGATTACGACTACATTGTTTTGGAGTTAAGTAGTTTTCAGCTTGATGGAATAAAAGATTTTAAAGCAGATATCGCAATACTGTTGAATATCACTCCAGATCATTTAGACAGGTATGAGAATCGTTTTGAAAATTATATAAAATCAAAATTAAGGATTACAAATAATCAAAATGAGAACGATGTATTTATTTATAATTATGATGATAAAAACATCAGAGAAAAGAGTAATACAAAAGCAAAAATGATTCCATTTAGTTTAAATAAAGAATTTGAAAATGAAGNAGCTTTTTATAAAAANAATAAAATAAATATTAATTTAAATAATAACGAAATGACAATTCAAGATTTAGCTTTACAAGGTAAACATAATGTTTATAATTCAATGGCTGCAGCTGTTGCTTCTAGAGTTTTAGAGGTAAAGGATTTTATTATCCGCCAAAGCTTGCAAGATTTTAAAAATATAGACCATAGATTAGAACATGTTATTAATGTTCATGGTATCNAATTTATTAATGATTCAAAAGCTACAAATATAAATTCGGTTTGGTTTGCATTAGAAAGTATGCATAAAGACACAATTTGGATTGTAGGAGGTATAGATAAAGGAAATGATTACTCTGAACTGCTGGAATTGGTAGATGAGAAAGTAAAAGCNATTGTGTGTATTGGTCAGAATACAGATAATATTCATAAATATTTTAAAGCTCATGTAGANAATATTGTAAATGCAAACAGTATGAATGAAGCGGTTGGATTTTCATATCAGTTAGCAGAAAAAGGAGATGTTGTTTTACTTTCTCCTGCATGTGCAAGTTTCGATATGTTCAGTAATTTCGAGCATAGAGGAACAGAATTTAAAAAATCTGTCAGAAGTTTATAAGATTATGTCAAACCTTTCTCAATACATAAAACTAGAAGGAGATAAAACAATATGGACCATTGTATTCTCATTACTTACTATATCTGTTTTAGTTGTGTATAGTGTTGAAGGCTTGTCTGCAACTACTTCACATGTTCGAAATATATTTATTGGTCTTGTAAGTATGTATATGGTACATAAACTTAAGTTTAAGTATTTCTCAAAATTGAGTGTTGTTGCTGTTCTAATGAGTGTTNTTTTATTAATTGTAGTTCTTCTTATTGGTATCGAAATAAATGGAGCAAAAAGATGGATTTTTTTAGCGGGACTGTCTTTTCAACCTTCAGACTTAGCNAAAATTTCCATATTAGTTTTGATGTGCAGACAGATAAGTAAATACAGAGATTATTTACATGATTGGAAAGGGTTTATTTGGTATTTGTTTGGACCTCTAGTTCTTATATGTTTATTAATATATCCATCTAATTTTTCTACCTCTGCTTTAGTTTTTTTAAATGGTTTTTTTCTGATGATTTTCGCAAAAATTCATTATAAATTTTTACTATCTATTGTGGGTGTAGGATTATGTATCGTTGGGATGACTTATTTAGGAGGAAAATATATTCCATCATTTCAGAAATCATTTACGCGTTCTGTTACTTGGGTTANTAGAATTGATGCTTTTTTATCTACTAATTCAGAAAATCATCTTAAAGATGAAAATCGTCAGCAAAATGAAGCGAAGATTGCAATAAAAAATGGAGGATTATTCGGAGAAGGACCNGGAAAGGGAGTACAACAACATTTTGTATATGCTGGTGAATCAGATTTTGTTTATGTCCTTACTATTGAACAATATGGTGTTATTTTTGGAGGCCTACTTCCTATGTTTCTATATTTATTATTTTTCTACAGATCGATAGTTATTTCTAGAAGAATATCAAGTGTTTTTGGATCACTTACAATTGCATCCTTGTCGTTTGCTTTTATATTACAGGCAGCAGTAAATATGGCGGTAAATGTGGGNTTAATTCCTGTTACAGGACAAACATTACCTTTAATAAGCAAAGGAGGAACTTCTATAATTTTCACATGTATTGCTATTGGTATAATATTAAGTATAAGTAAAAACACTGAAGATAGAGATTATGAAAAAGCTTAAAGTAATAGTTAGTGGTGGTGGAACGGGAGGTCATATTTTTCCTGCAATTGCGATTGCAAAATCATTAGAAAGAAAAGTAGAAGATATTGAACTATTATTTGTTGGATCAGAAGATAGAATGGAAATGCAGAAAGTTCCGGATTCCGGATANAAGATTGAAGGATTATGGATCTCAGGATTTCAGAGAAGTTTTAGTAGGAAGAATCTATTATTTCCTTTTAAATTAATAAGTAGCTTGATAAAATCAAGAAAGATAATAAGAAGATTTCAACCAGATTTAGTGATTGGGACAGGTGGTTTTGCCTCAGGGCCTCTGTTGTATGCGGCTAGTAGAAAAGGAGTCCCTTCTGTTATACAGGAGCAAAACTCTTATCCGGGGATTACAAACAAATTACTTGCAAAAAGTGTNCANAAGATTTGTGTAGCNTANGATAATATGGAACGNTTTTTCCCAAAAGAAAAANTNATTTTNACNGGAAATCCAATTAGAAAAGAGATATTAAATTCTTCNAATAAAAGAGAAGAAGGAAAGAANTTNTTCAAACTCCATAATNGAAGAATTACCGTACTTGTAGTTGGTGGAAGTTTGGGAGCAAAAACGATTAATGAATCAATAAATAATAATTTGGGGGAGTTTAAGAAGAATAAACTTAATTTGATTTGGCAGACTGGAGTTTCATATGAAAATCAAGCTAAAGAATCTGTAAAAAATATCAACGTAAGTGGTATTCAGTCTTATAAGTTTATAAAGGAGATGGATTTAGCGTATGCAGCTGCAGATATTATAGTATCAAGAGCTGGTGCTATAGCAATTTCGGAACTATGTTTTATAGGAAAACCAGTTATTTTAGTGCCATCTCCAAATGTTGCAGAGGATCACCAAACACAAAATGCACAATCGTTAGTTAATAAGAATTCTGCTCTCATGGTAAAAGATGTGGAATCTAGGCTTAAACTTGTAGAGAATATAAAATCTCTTTCTAAAAACAAGGATTTACAGGAGGAATTAAGTAGAAATATAAAAAAATTAGAGGTAAAAGATGCAGCAGATAGGATTGCAGATTTATCATTAGAATTAGTGAAGTAATGAAATTGAAGGAATATAAAAATATTTATTTTGTTGGAATTGGAGGTATTGGTATGAGTGCCATTGCCAGATATTTCAACAATAAAAATGTAAATATTTTTGGATACGACAGAGTAAAATCCTCTTTATGTATTGAGTTAGAGAATGAAGGAATGAAGATTCATTACACAGAAGACACTAATCAGATTTCAGTGAAAAAGGAAGATACTCTAGTCATTTATACTCCAGCAATTCCATCTGAGAATACCGAATTAAGTTATTTCGTTAAAAACAATTATATTGTAATGAAAAGATCGGAAGTGTTGGGTAAAATCACAGAAGATCATTTTACCATTGCCATATCAGGAACCCACGGTAAAACAACTACTTCCACAATGATTGCTCATATTCTACATGATTCCGGAATGGATTGTACTGCTTTTTTGGGTGGTGTAAGCACAAATTATAACTCTAACCTGATTTTTGGAACAGAAAAATCTGTAGTTGTTGTAGAAGCAGATGAATTTGATAGATCATTTTTAACTTTAAACCCAGATGTTGCCGTAATAACTTCTGTAGATGCTGATCATCTAGATATCTATCAAAATAAAGAGAGATTGATTTCAGCTTTTTCTGATTTTACAAATAAAATAAAAAGTGGAGGGACATTATTCTTGGAAGAAAATATTGATATGTCTGTTGTAAATCGAGATGATATTTCGGTATTAAAATATGGATTATCTGTTAGTTCAGACTGTAAAGGAACTGATATTTATTCAGATACAAAAACCATGAAATTTCAAGTAGAATGTAATGGTAATACTTTTGATAATTTGAGATTAAATATGGGAGGAGTGTATAATGTTATGAATGCAGTTGCTTCCGTTTCAGTTGCCAATTTACTAGAAATAGATTCTTCCAAAATTGTTGATGGGATAAATACTTTTATGGGAATAAGAAGAAGATTTGAAACTCATATTTCATCAGATAATTTAGTGTTTATTGATGATTACGCACATCATCCAAAAGAGGTAACGGAAAGTATAAATGCGGTAAAACAGATGTATCCTGAAAGAAACATCACAGTAGTTTTTCAGCCGCATTTGCATAGCAGAACTAAAGATTTTATGAATGAGTTTGCAAACGCTCTATCCCTAGCAGATGAATTAATTTTATTAGATATATATGGAGCTCGTGAAAAAGAAATTGAAGGAGTAAGTTCTCAAATTTTACTTAATAAATGTACATCTAAAAAAAAGGAATTAAGCGCGCTTGATTCTATAGTTGAAAAGATTGCAGATAAAGAAATTGACGTATTATTAACTCTAGGTGCTGGAGATATTAGTACAATTATTGAACCATTAAGATTGAGATTATCATGAAAGGCATATTCAATTTAACAAGATTTGCAATAGCGATTTCAATACTAGGATTTATGATTTATTTTGCAGGGAAAAATAATAAAGAAAATTACTGTAAGCTAACAGATATAACTATAGAAATGGATCAGAATGCATTTATTACAAATGATGTAATAAATGATTATTTATTAGATAATAACTTATATCCAGATTCTATAAAGATGAATGATGTTTCATTTAAGAATATTGAAAATTTATTGGCAAATCACCCTTCAATAAAGTCTGCAAATGTGTATTCTGACATGCAGGGTAAGGTGTTTGTTTCAGTTGTTCAAAGAAAACCAATTGTACGAGTTCAGAATGGGAAAGATGGTTATTATTTAGATGAAGATGGATTACGAATGCCTCTTTCAAATGAATATACTGCTAGAATGTTATTAGTTACTGGAGAAGTAAACTTAGTAAATGAGAATGACTTATATTATTTGTCTAATATCATTATAAAAGATGAGTTTTTGAAGAAACAAATTGTGCAAATTGATATTAATAAAGATTCTGAATTATTGATGCTTACACAAATTGGAGAACAATTAGAGTTTGGACAAATAAAAGAAGTGGGAGAGAAGTTTGAAAAACTGAAATTATATTATGAGAAAGGAAATTCTCAGAATCAAGAATTTAAAGCATTAAACCTAAAATATAAAAATCAAATAGTTTGTATTAAAAAATAAAAAAATGAAAGATAACACAAACACAACAGAGAATATTGACAATCAGTCTGAAATTGTAGTAGGATTAGATATAGGAACAACAAAAATAACTGTAATAGTTGGTAAGAAGGATCAGTATGGTAAATTAGAAATACTCGGTACAGGAAAATCTGTTTCGAATGGAGTTAGCAGAGGAGTTGTGGCTAATATTGATAAAACAGTAGATTCGATAAAAATTGCTGTAGAAGATGCTGAAAAAGAATCTGGAATAACAATTGATGAGGTGTATGTTGGTATTGCTGGTCAGCATATAAAGAGTCTACAACATAGAGGAGAGATGGTTCGTGATGATATTGATGAGGAAATTACAAATTTGGATTTAGATAAATTAGATAGTAATATGTTTAAGTTAGTTACTATTCCAGGTGAAGAGGTTATACATGTAATTCCACAGGAGTATACGGTTGATGGAGAAGACTTTATTCAGGATCCTAAGGGAATGGCTGGAGTACATATAGAAGCGAACTTCCATATTATTACAGCTAAGAGTGCTGCTGTAAAAAATATAATCAGATGTGTAACAAAAGCAGGATTAAAACCAAGAGATTTAATTTTAGAACCGTTCGCCTCAGCTGAAGCAGTTTTGGATAATGATGAATTACAAGAAGGAGTTTGTCTGGTAGATATAGGTGGAGGTACAACTGACATTGCTATATTTTTAGACGGAATTATTCGACATACTGCTGTCATCCCTTTTGGAGGAAATGTAATTACTAAAGATATAAAACAAGGAATTCAGATTTTAGAAAAACAAGCAGAAATGCTAAAAATAAAATTTGGGTCTGCTATGTCATCTTCTACAAAGGAGAATGTAATAGTTTCTATTCCTGGATTAAGAACGAAAGATCCGAAAGAAGTTTCGGTTAAAAACTTATCTGCTGTAATAGAATCAAGAATGAAAGAAATAATAGATTTAGTAAATTATCAGATAAAATCTTCCGGATATTTTGATAAATTAATGACTGGAATTGTTATAACTGGAGGAGGTTCTCAATTAAGAAATCTGCCCCAATTATTTTCTTATATAACTGGAAAAGAGGTTCGGATTGGGTTGCCAAATGAACATTTAGGAAAAGGTTCGAAAGATCTAATAAAGAGCCCAATTTACGCAACAGGTGTTGGATTAGTTCAGAAAGGATTTGAAAATGTAGATTGGGAAAAGGTTGTAGGAGGAGATCCAGATTCTAACAATCTTGAACTTTCCGAGGAACCTCCAATTACTCCAAAATCAGGAATAGGAGGAAAATTAAAACAAATGTTAGAGGACTGGTTCTCTGATGAAGAAATAAATTAAACTAAATTATTAACAAATAAAATCAATAAATTATGAGCGAAAATGAAAACATAATTGATTTCAATCTCCCGAAAAACCAGTCTTCTGTTATAAAAGTTATCGGTATTGGAGGTGGAGGTGGAAATGCAATTAATTACATGTATGAGAATGGAATTGAAGGAGTAGATTTTGCTGTCTGCAACACAGATACGCAAGCATTAGAAGCTAGTCCAATTCCGGTAAAAATACAATTAGGAGAAAATCTAACTAGTGGTTTAGGAGCCGGTTCTAATCCAGAAGTTGGAATGCAAGCAGCTGTTGAAAGTATTGATAGGATAAATGAACTCTTGGATTCTAATACTAATATGCTTTTTATTACTGCTGGAATGGGTGGTGGTACCGGAACTGGAGCAGCTCCTGTAATTGCAAAAGCAGCTAATGAAAAAGGTATTCTTACTGTTGGAGTGGTTACTATGCCATTTGAAACAGAAGGAGGCAGAAGACATGATCATGCTAAGTCTGGTTTAGAAGAACTTAGAAAACATGTGGACACACTTTTAGTTATTAATAATCAGAAGCTATTGGAAGTTCATGGTGATTTAACACTCAGTAAAGCATTTAGTAAAGCGAATGAGGTATTAAATATTGCTACTAAAGGAATTGCGGAAGTAATTACTCAACATTTAACTGTAAATATTGATTTGTCAGATGCCAGATTAGTATTACAAAAAAGTGGTACTGCAATTATGGGACAAGCGCAAGCAGAAGGTGAAAATCGAGCAGTGGAAGCTGTAAAAAATGCATTAGATTCTCCACTTTTAAATGATAATGATATATTTGGCTCAAAACATGTATTACTAAAAATTGTAACGGGAGATTCTGAAGAAGATGAAATCTCAATGAATGAATTAAAATTAATTACGGATACTATACAGAAACAAGCTGGTAATAATGTAAATATTATTAATGGTGTTGGTACAGATCCTGAATTAGGTTCAAAACTTTCTGTTACAGTAATTGCAACTGGTTTTGAAGCAAAAGAAGAACAAAAAGAAGTGGTAGTTGGCATTGGAGAAGACGAAACCTTAGATACTATTTCTTCAAATTCTAAAATAAAAGATGAAACGATAGAAAACTTAACAGAAGATTTCTCTCAGCAATCAATGTTTGATTTTGAGGATAATATGGATGTTAGTTTCTCCGAAATAGAAGATACTGTAGCAAACACTGAAGAAGATGAAAATAACCTAATAGAACCTGCTGTTTCTGATTCTGTAGAGGAAGAAACAACTGAGATGAAAGAAGAGGAAAGAGTGATTTTATCTTTAGATGACGAGACTGTACAAACTAATGAAGTTGAAGAAGAAGTTATATTAGATTTGGATTCAGAAAAAGAGGAAATAAAAGAGGAAGATAATCAAGAAGAAGTTTCATTTCATTTTAATATGGAAGAAACCGAAAAAGCTCCTTTAATGAGAGAAAGAGTTAGTATTAATTCCCAAGATTTGCCTGAAAATGAAATTACTTCTAGAAAAAGAGAAGAAAAATTAAAGAACATTTCTAATATTTTACGAACTCCATCAGGATTAACAAATTTAATTGATGAGCCAGCTTTTAAAAGAAATGGAATAGATTTGGAAGATACTCCTCACTCTTCAGATTCTGAGATTTCAAGCCAAACATTATCTTTGGGAGATGATAATGTTGTTCAACTCAAACAAAACAATTCTTTTCTACACGATAATGTAGATTAGAGGAAAATTTGTTTTTTATTGATTGTTGAAAGCCGAGCATGCTCGGCTTTTTTTATTCTACAAAAAAGTTTTAATTAAGAAATATTTTCCAGTTTTGGTTTTATTATTCGGAAACCATTTAATAATGCTTCTGATAATCTGTCAACATGCTGTTGATTGAGAGTAGTAGCAAACATACAAGCACAAGTATTTAT
The DNA here is from genome assembly GCA_002710495.1 of Flavobacteriales bacterium. Taxonomy (GTDB): domain Bacteria; phylum Bacteroidota; class Bacteroidia; order Flavobacteriales; family BACL11. The sequence goes on along the minus strand of PAKE01000014.1, from coordinate 3,714 downwards.
CATGATGATATTTTCTTTTAAAAATAAATAATCAAGTAATTCATTAATAATCGTTTTTATCTCCTTTTCTTGATAGGCTTCTCTGTATGTTGTTGGTTTATTATTATTAAAATGCACTCTGAACATAGATCCATCTCCTGTAACACAAGCTGGTATTCCTGATAAACTAATTGATTCTTCTATTTGTTTTATTGCTATCTTGGTTAGTTTATTCAGGTCTAAAACAGCTTGTTTGTCAAACATCTTCATTGCTGTATAACCAGCAGTCATAGAGATAGGGTTGGCAGAGAAGGTCCCTGAATGTGGATGTCTTATTTTTTTTTCTGTAGGGTCAAGTACTTGCATAATTTCAGATTTCCCAGCTAATGCTCCAATAGGAAAACCTCCTCCAATAATTTTCCCTAAAGCTGTTAAATCTGGTTCTACATTATAATTTTGTTGTGCTCCAGAATAATTCACTCTGTAAGTTACAACCTCATCAAAAGCCAAAATTGTATTATTCTCTCTTGTCCATTTGTAAATAGCATCAATATATTCTTTAGTTGCAGGAATAAGACCTACTCTATGTGGTACAAGATCAATTAATACACAAGCAATTTCATTAGCATTCTGATTTAAGATTTTAATAGTTCTTTCAATATCGTTATATGGGAAAATAACCATGTCATTTAAAACTCCCTTAGGAGTTTCTTCTACAATAGGAACAGGATTTGGCTTGTCAATAGTTCCCCAATTCGCAGGATTTGAAGTTTGGCTAATCTCAGCATAATCGTAAGTGCCATGATAAGTCCCCTCTGCTTTTGCAATCTTATGTTTTCCTGTATAAACTCTAGACGCTTTTATCATTGTCATTACCGCTTCTGTTCCAGAGTTCATAAATCTAATTTTCTCAAAAGATTTTGTGCGATCATTTAGTAGTTCGGCATACTTAACTTCTAATTCAGAACCCATAGTAAATGCTGACCCTTTTTGTAATTGATCAGTAACAGCTTCTATTATTTTAGGATGAGAATGCCCATGAATTAAAGAAGCCATATTGTTTGCAAAATCAATTCTTTTGCAACCATCTACGTCTGTTATGTAACTTCCATTAGCAGTTGACACATAGAAAGGATGGGGATTACGGAAAATAGTATTCCTGCTCACTCCACCTGTTAATACTTTGGTGGCTCTATCATAAATCTTTTCACTTTGCTTTCCTAGTTGATTACTCTTTGTATTCATAATAAAGGATTATTTTTTTCGTATTGAAGTAAAGTGGCTTCAGTGTGTTTTTGCACAAAATCAAAATCAATATTTGGAGATAATTCTTTAATAAATAAACCATCTTCTTTTACATCAATAATAGCAAGATTTGTATAAATTCTTTCTACAACATTTTTGCCTGTTAAAGGGAATGTACAATCATTGATAATTTTTGGTAGTCCTTTTTTGGTTGTGTGTTGTGTGATTACAAAAATTCTTTTTACTCCCGCTACTAAATCCATAGCTCCACCAACAGCAGGGATAGCGTCTTTTTTGCCAGTACTCCAATTTGCTAAATCCCCATTTTTTGAAACTTGCATTGCTCCAAGTACACAAATATCTATATGACCTCCTCTTATCATTGCAAAACTATCGGCATGATGAAAATAACTAGCTCCAGAAATTGCAGATATACATTTTTTTCCTGCATTTACAAGCTCTCTGTCTTCCTCTTCTTTTGCAGGAGCTTTTCCCATACCAAGTAATCCGTTTTCTGTTTGGTATATTACTTCTCTGTCTTCAGGAACAAAGTCGGCTACTAGTTCAGGAATGCCAATTCCTAAATTCACATAAGACCCTTCAGGAATATCGAGAGCTACCTTTTGAGCCATTTCTTCTCTTCTCCAACCTATTTCTTTTTCGTCTAACATGGGTATCGCATTTGATTTTCCACCAATTCCGATTCGTGTGCAGGATTAGTAATCTTAATTACTCTTTGTACAAAAATTCCTGGAGTGATTATTTCTTCTGGGTTTAATTGTCCTATCTCAACAACTTGTTTTGACTGTACAATTGCAATATTTGCAGCGGAACACATTATTGGTCCGAAATTACGAGCTGTTGCGTGATAAATAAGATTGCCATATCTGTCGGCTTTATGGCATTTCACTAAAGAATAATCTGCTTTTATAGCGTACTCTAATACATTTTCTATTCCATTAATTATTCTACTTTCTTTCCCAATAGCAAGAGGAGTGTCTACTGAAGTGGGAGTGAAAAAAGCAGGAATACCAGCTCCCCCTGCCCTTATTCTTTCAGCAAGAGTTCCTTGGGGTACTAATTCTAACTCTATTTTTCCATCTCTGTAAAGTTTAGGAAAAACCATAGAATTTACTGTTCTTGGGAACGAACAAATCATTTTTTTTACTTGTTTGTTCTCAATAAGTGCAGCTAATCCAACATGTCCGCTACCAGTGTTATTACTAATAACTGTTAAGTTTTTAGCTCCATTATCAATTAGTGCATGGATTAATTCAATTGGACTACCAGCTTCACCAAAACCTCCAATCATAACTGTTGCTCCATCGAATATATCAGAAACCGATTCTACTAAGGAAGTAACTTGTTTATTGATCATCTTTTATAATTAATATTTACTCTTTTAGCAGATGTTTTAGATTTATTGATGAGTTGTTTAGCTAACACTACTTGTATCTTGCATAGATTTTCTAAATAACCCTGCTTCATCATAAATAACTCGATCTTCATATCCACTAAACCATATTGCTTGGGGATTTCTACCGACAATAGCTACCTTACCTTTTAATGGAGCGTCGAAAGCTCCACGTAATAATTTAAATATTACTACCCCATTCTCTGTGCCAGGAACTCCCGGTATTGGCTCATTAGTTACTGCAACTACTTCTGTTTTTCCTAGATAATGAGTGATAGATAGTCTTGCAGTTGATTCTACTCCAGATAATCCTTTTTGAGACTCATTTAACAAATTCCATGAATCTTCTATACTAAGGTTAAAAGCTTTGTGTCCCACAATATCACGTCCGCAGAAAAAATACTGATTATTTATATTATTTCTTTTTAATTCACGCTGCATTATTCTCAATGCATCAGGATCATGATTGATCCCCTTAATAAATGGAGATTGATTTATTGTTGTAATATAATATCGTTTTGATAATTCCTTAACAGCTCTTTTTGTGCTTTCTATCCACATTAAGCCTCCCTCGGGATTTTCAATATATTCTCCATCTTTGTTTTTTTGAAGAAATTCATCCGGGTGGTTAAAATGAACCATCATTCTTAATTGCACTTCCGGAAATAGTTCATTGAAGTTGTCAAGCATATCAAAGAATGTTTGGTCAAATCTATCAGGATAAAATGCTAATTCTTTAGTGCCGATACGAATACATTCGATTCCTGCATCAGCCAAAGCTGATAACCACTCGGCTAATTTCTTATTAGGAAGTACCATTGGATCTCCTCCTGACATTAAAATTTCTCTTAATTTTTCCCGATTTGTTTCTGGATGTTTTCCTCCATTCTCTTCTACTATCTTGTTGTATTCTAAAATATATTCAACAAGTTCAGGTATTTTTGCTGTTGCTTTTGAAGCAACCGAACCATCTTCTCTTTCTATTTCTTTTCTTGCTATTAATTCTTCTCTGTAACAGAATCGGCAATGTGCTGAACAAGTATCAATAACATATATAAGTCCTAACTCATATTTAT
>PAKE01000013.1 GCA_002710495.1 Flavobacteriales bacterium | reverse complement strand
GTTACAAATGTAGGAGAACATCTTTCCGCAAAACAGTGGAATGAGGCTATAAATAAAGGAGCAATTGTAGTGGACATTAGAAATCATTATGAGAGTGAGATAGGGAAATTTAAAGGAGCTATTTGTCCAGAAGTAGAAACTTTTAAAGAGGAACTGCCTGTAGTAAGAGATTTATTGAAAGGCAAGGAAAAAGAAGATGTTTTGTTATATTGCACAGGTGGAATCAGATGCGAAAAAACCTCTGCTTATTTAAAACATCATGGGTTCAAAAATGTAAGCCAATTACATGGAGGAATTATAGATTATGTTCGCCAATTAGATAAAGATAAAAGTTTAGAAAACAAGTTTGAAGGGAAAAACTTTGTATTTGACGAGAGGAGAGGAGAGCGTATTTCAGATAATATAATTAGCACCTGTCATCAATGTGATAATCCTTGTGACACACATGTAAACTGTAAGAATGAGAATTGCAATTTATTATTTTTACAGTGTCTATCTTGCCAAGAAAAACATAAAAATTGCTGTTCAGTAGAATGTATAGAGGTTATAAACCTTTCAAAAGAAGAAAGATTAAAATTAAGAAAAGGAATAGAAAATAAAAAGATGTACCATAGTCATAGTAAGGTGACTTTGAATTTGAAAGCATTAAAATAAATAATGAAAAAAATTATAGTCCGTCTTATTTTTTTATTTGTCAGGATGCAGTAGCATTATTTAAAGAATTTAACAACTCACCTATGGCTGCTTATAATCTTTAACAAGCAGAGATGAACTCTTTATTAGATTATTTAAAATAAACAAGAAAAATACAAAATAGAAATAGCAGTCTTAAAAAGGAACTTCTTTTCTTTACATATAATTTTTCAAAGTCTTATATTTGCTCTATATAAGAATAGTAAATAATGAAAAGAACAAAAGTTAAAAGCTTATTATCAGAAAAAGCGAAAGGACAAGAAATTTGTGTAAAAGGATGGGTCAGAACGCGTAGAGGAAGTAAAAATGTATCTTTTATTGCTTTAAATGACGGTTCAACAATTAATAATATTCAAATTGTCGCAGAGGGAGATCATTTTGATGAGGAGATTTTAAAAAAGATAACGACAGGATCGGCTATCTCTATTATTGGAATCTTAGTAGAATCTAAAGGAGGTGGACAAAATGTTGAAGTATTAGCAGCTACAATTGAAATTTTAGGAGAAGCAGATGGGGACGAATATCCCTTACAACCAAAAAAACACTCCTTAGAGTTTTTAAGAGAAAAAGCTCATTTAAGATTCAGAACTAATACTTTTTCGGCAGTTTTCAGATTAAGACACGCACTTACTTTTGCGGTACATAAGTTTTTTAATGACAAAGGATTTTCAAGTATACATTCTCCTATTATTACAGGTGTAGATGCAGAAGGAGCGGGAGAAATGTTTCAGATAACCACTTTGGACTTAGATAAAATTGGTTCAGAAGTAGATTATACAACAGATTTTTTTGGGAGTAAAACAAACCTTACGGTTTCAGGTCAGCTAGAAGCAGAATTAGCAGCTCTTGCTTTAGGTCAAGTTTATACGTTTGGGCCAACTTTCAGAGCTGAAAATTCAAATACTTCCCGACATTTATCAGAATTTTGGATGATAGAGCCAGAAGTTGCTTTTGCAGACCTAGAAGAAAATATGGATTTGGCAGAGGAATTTTTAAAATATTGCATTCAATATTGTATAACAAATTGTGCAGACGATTTAAGATTTTTAGATAATAGATTAGTTGAAGAAGAAAAGAATCTTAAGAAGGAAGAAAAACATGAAATGGGTCTCTTAGAAAGACTTCAGTTTGTAATTGAAAATAATTTTGTGAGATTAACTTATACGGAAGCTATTGATATTTTAAGAAACTCAAAACCAAATAAAAAGAAGAAATTTAATTATATTATTAAAGGATTTGGAGATGACTTACAATCGGAACATGAAAGATATTTGGTAGAAAAGAAGTTTAAAAAACCTGTAATCATTACGGATTATCCTAAAGGGATAAAAGCTTTTTATATGAAACAAAATGAAGATGGAGAAACAGTAAGAGCTATGGATATATTATTTCCTCTTATTGGAGAGATTGTGGGTGGATCGCAAAGAGAAGAAAATCTCGAAAAACTATCACAAAGAATGGAAGAAATGGAAGTTGAAAAGGAAGAACTGTGGTGGTATTTGGAAACCAGAAAATTCGGAACCTGTATTCATTCTGGTTTTGGATTAGGATTTGAAAGGTTAATAATGTTTGTTACTGGGATGAAAAATATCCGAGATGTAATTCCATTTCCAAGAACACCTCAGAATGCAGAATTCTAATTGATGACAAAACAAAGATTACAACAAAAGCAGAAATTTAATCTGACTCCACAGCAGATTCAGTTTTTAAGTTTGTTGCAAATACCGTTATCTTCATTAAACAGTAGAATACAAGAAGAATTAGAAGAAAATCCAGCATTAGAAGAGTCAGAAGAGTCAGAAAAAGCGGAAGACATTTCAATTGACCAGATAGAAGAGGAGAATACAAGCTCCTATAAATACCGACAAAATAATAATGCAGAATATTCAGAAATTCAGATTTCTGAATCAGAGGAAACACTTTCAAATCATCTAAAAACGCAATTATTAATTTTTAATTTAGATGAAGATGATTTATTTTTAACAGAATATTTGATTGATAGTTTGGATGAAAACGGTTGGATAAACAGAGAACTTTTTTCTATTTCGGATGACCTACTAATTAATTTGAATTTGGAATTTTCAGAAAATGAAATTGAAAAATCCTTAAAAACAATTCAAACTTTAGAGCCTTTTGGAATAGGAGCTAGAAATTTACAAGAATGCCTAATTATTCAGATAAGAAACAAAGAAAAAACTAAGGAAGTAGAACTTGCAATTAACATTTTACAGAATCAATATGATAGATTTAGTAAAAAGAATTTTGAAGGATTAATAAAAGAGTTAGAAATTTCAGAAAACCAGTTAAAATCAGTATACCAATTAGTAGAAAAATTAAACCCTTTTCCGGCTTCACATTTTACAAAAAGCACAACAGCAAAATTTATCACAGCTGATTTTTTGATAAATATTGTAAATGATAAAAATATAATTTCTCTTAGTAAAAGAAATGGTAAAGAACTAAGAGTTAGTAATCATTACCAGAAAATGATTTTGGAAACTAGTGATAAAAAAGCGAAAGAATTCTTAAAACAAAAATTAGAAAANGCAAACTGGTTTAAAGATGCAATTTTACAAAGAGAACAGACACTCATAAAGGTAATGAATGCAATTGTAGATTATCAAGAAAAATATTTTTTATTCGGAGATGAAAAAGAATTGAAACCTATGATATTAGCAGACATTGCAAATGTTGTAAATATGGATATTTCTACTATTTCTAGAGTAAGTAATAGTAAATATGTTCAAACATTCTTTGGAACTTTTTTGTTGAAAGAGCTATTTTCGGAAGCCTATCGAAAAGATAATGGAGAACTAATTTCAACAAAATTAATAAAACAAAGACTTAAAGAAATCATAGACACTGAAGATAAAAGACAACCACTCACTGACGAGAAATTATCGATCTTGTTAGGAGAAGATGAATACCATATTGCTAGAAGAACAGTGTCAAAATATCGGGAAGAATTAGGTATAGAAACCTCAAAATATCGTAGAGAGTTGTAATGAAATTTTCTAAAATTCTTTCTTATTTATTACATCCAATTTTAATGCCAATTATTGTTTTGTATATATCTATTAATCATGTTGATTATTTTTCTCTAATTTTTCATAATTATTCAAATACTCTATATATAATTGTTTTGATATTTACAATGGTATTACCTCTAATTTCAGCAATATTATTTATGAAATTAGGAAGAGTAGAGTCATTAGAAATGCGTAAAAGAAAAGAAAGAAGAGGGCCTTTATTTATTTCTATACTTATCATGATAATTGGATTTCCAATTTTTTATTCAATAGCACAACTTTCATTCCATTTATCAGCAATATATATTTCATCAATTATGTTATTATTCGTTTCATACTTGATTACAATTAGATGGAAAATAAGTTTACATATGCTGGGAATTGGAGGAGCTACAGGAAGTTTTATTGCTTTAAATTATATTTTTGGAGGGATATATTATTGCGTTGTTTTATTCTTTTTTCTTTCAGGGTTATTATCTTTTTCCAGATTAGATCAGAAATCACATAACGAATCACAAGTATATGTTGGTTTTTTTCTAGGATGTGTTTTTCAGAGTTTATTCATTGTAAATTATAGTTCAATAATTTCAACAATTTCAATTTTACGTTCNAGCATAGCATCTTTGCTATAAACAGATTTTTTTCTGTCTTCTGGATTGTCGTTTACATGTTGAGATTGATTTTCACCAAAAGGAAGCTCTACAATTTTTAGTTTACGAATATCCAAATAATTTTTTAATTGTCCATTTTCAAAAGAGTTGATTAGATTTATGAATGACGAAATTCTTCTTTTAGAGAGGTTAGTATTATATTGTTTTTCATAAAGAGGACTCGAAAATCCTTTTATATGTAGTTCAACNATATTGCCTTTGACTANTGTTTTTAATACATAATTTAAGGTTGCGTTTAGCTTGTTATAATTTTCTTTTAAGGTTTTTTCAAAAAAATCTTCTATCTCTATAGAGGGGTTGATTTTTAGATATTCATCTTTTAAGATATAATATGAATTATACGCTTCTTTATACGTTTTTTCGGTTGTGGTTTTTGATGTTCTTGGATCAGGTTCATCATTATGAAAATACAATTGTATAGGCAAGTGTTTTTTTATGGTATCGATAAAAGTTAAGATTATACTATCTTTTTTTGGGTATTTAAAAGAGAACACATCATTACAACAATTTTCTTCATCTTCATAAATAGAAGGACTTCTGTTAGAAGAAAAATAACCAGAATATTCATCATAAAAACTAAGATATAAGTCATCTTCTTTGGAATTTAACTCCTCTACTTTTTTTGGCATATTCCAAAGATTTAAACTACCAGAAGATTTATAAATATCAATTCCATTTTCTTTTTCTTCCCTATCAGAACTGAAGAAAATTTCTCCAGACCAAACATTATAAAAAGGCGTTATTTCATTATATTTTGTATTTATTCTTTCTCCAGCATTTATTGGCTCTCCGTAATTTCCAAACTTATCTATTACACAAAACCAAATATCAGAACCTCCAAAACCATCTTTTCTTTCGGAAACAAAATATAATACACTTTTATTGTTATATTTTACCATATGAGGCTGTGTATTTATAGAATTTGCAAGATTAATTTTATTATTCAGAAATTTTGTGACAGATTCTTCAGGATCTTGAAAAGCAATTTTACTATTGCCAAATTCATCTATAATATTAAAATAAAAATAGTAATTTTCTCCAGGGTAAGAGATATTACCGTAGGCATAGGACCTCCCTAAATGATAGTATTTACCCTTTATCCATTCTTCATTTTTAAGTTCAGTTTTAAAAATTAAAGATTGATATTTNCCTTCTTCTAAAGTAGAAGAAGTATATAAAGCAGTGTTCTTGTTTATTTGTACAAAATTTAATTCCGCTCCAATAGTGTTAATTGTTGTAGACAAATGCTTTATTTCTACTTGCTGAGAAAAAGAAATAAATGGGATTATTACTAAAAGTATTTTTACAAATATTTTGGGCACTTTTCTTCTTTATATTCTATTTCTTTTTCTTTCTTTTTTTTCTTCCAAATATAAATTACAGAAAATTCAAAACCACTTCTGTAATTACTTGCAGGTGTTAAATCAGAAGTATTAATATCGTAACTTATATTTGCCTGAATATTATCTTTTCCCATTCCGAATCCTACAATTGCAGCATCATTAATTCTGCAATACATTAAAGGAAATAGATAAATTTCATCTAATTTTATTACAGGTCTTAACCCTATTAATATTTCTTTCTGGCTAGATTGATTTGTATAAATTACTTCTGAAACAACTCTAGTTTTATCAGAGAACCTATAATTTACTCCAAAGTTAATATTATTTTTAATAGGAAGTTTTGACATCTCATCTTCATTAAAAGAATTGTTTGGACTATTCAAATGATACGAGGAAATTCCAAAGGTATAAGATAGAATTTGATAAGGATTTGTTTGGTAATTCATACCAAATCCCAAATCGGGAAAAAGGAAATTATTTGTAATAAAATTTTCATTTTCTTCAAAAATAAGATCAGAATAATCTATAGATTTTTGTCCAAATCCCGCTAATAAGCCAACAGAAAATGAATTAACTTTCAGAATATTGAAATTTTTACTTAGAGCAATATTTAACTGATTTAGAGTTAACTTTGAACTCCCAGATTTATCATTTACAAAACTTATTCCCANATTAAAATCTTTATAAATATTTTTACGTTCAAAAGAAGTTGAGAATGAGGAAAATGGAACAGAAACGGAGTTCCATTGTGATTTTCTTTGCATAGAGAAACGATTATCATTCTCTTCAATACCACCAACATTTGCTGGATTNAAATACAGTCTATCTACAGAGTGTTGAGAGAAATGAATATCTTGAGAAAAGATAATTTTCACGATAAATAAAAAAAACAGTATAATTNTTTTCCTCATCTGATTAAACTTATATTTCCTTTTTCAAATAGATTTTTTTCGCCAATACATTCTATTTCTAAATAATAGCTACAAATTTGTGTAGTAAGAAAAACACCCTTAAAATATCCATCCCATTTTTCATTTACATTTTCAGAAGAATACACCTTTTCTCCTAAACGATTAAAAATTTCTAGTTTGAAAGATGTAATAATTCCATTTTCATCTATAATTCTGTAATAATCATTTTTATTGTCCTCATTAGGGCTAAAAGCATTAGGAATAATAATTCTATTTTTGTCACAAAACACATCTTTTACCTCAATAAAAACTGAATCAGAAATCTGACAAAATTCATTATATACAATCACACTATACCAGGAAGAGTTTTTTGGATTAATTTCAACAATTTTACTAGTGTCATTTGTGCTCCATTCTACATTATCTGAGGTAGTAATATTTAGGATTGTAGATTCTCCAAAGAAAACAGAAGAGTTAGTTGCCCAAGCAGAATCGGAAATAGGATATTCATAAACATCCACAATAATAGAATCGGAAATATAACAGCCCAATGTATTTGTTGCCGTTACTTTATACCAGGATGAACTATCGGGATAAGAAATAAAGCTAGAGGAATCTGAACCNAAAAATAATTCGTATTCGGACTCCCAATTATAGAATACAATTGGGTCCAGAGAACTTAAGTCATCTACTTTTATAAAAATAGAATCTCCCTTACAAATTTCAGTAATTCCACTTAAATTAATAGCGATATTATCGTTGTTTACCTTTACACTATCAATATCCGAACAATTATCGTTTTCTACTAAAATATAATAAGTTCCAATATTATTTGATAAATAAAGATTAGTAGAACTTATGGTGTCAGAAAAATTAGGATTTGTACTCCAAACAATACTGTTTACAGTTCCGATTGTATTAGCAGAGAGAAGAATAGGATCTTTACAAAAAGAGGTGTCTTCGCTAGCATTTATAGAGAGATTATCTACATTTACTATCTGAAAAAGAGTATCTGCACAATTCCCGTCAGAAATGATTAGCTGATACTGAGTTGATACAGAAACAGTTGAAATGGGATTAGGGATTGTAACACTGCTAAGACCAGATGATGGTACCCAAAAGTACAAAATAGACGGATCATTAATTGGCAAAACACCTATCTGGACAGATTCGTTTTTACACACTTCAACAGATTGAAGGTTAGTTGAAGNATTAGATAAAATATAAATTTGCTGAAAAATAGTATCAGATAAATTACAAGCAACAGGAGAAGAAGCGATTAGCATAATATCATAAATACCAGGATTTAAATACTGATGAGTAGGATTTGTTTGATTGGAAGTTTGTCCATCTCCGAAATTCCACAAATAAGTTGTGTTTTGTACTGANGAGCTTAAGTTTGTGAATGGGATATTATTATTACACCCAACCCAAGGAGCGTCAAAATCTGCTAAAATAATTGGGAAATCAAAGTCAAATTTAAAAACGCCATTATTACAATTAGTACTATTATTTGTAGCAGATACCGCTCCTGGGTTTGGCTCAATAGGGAAGTCATTATGATTTCCACAACCTGCACAAACCGATTGATAAATGATTCCTTTTTTATCAAATCTACTTGTCCCTCCATCAACATGCTCTGCACTTTGAGACCCTCCAAAATAGGTTCCATAAATTAGATTATTTAATCCATCATCTAAAATCATAATGTAGAAATCATTCCCATCAGTATTTGATTGAAAAGCATTTGTTGTAATTGGCATATTTAATGTAGAAAGAGGTCCGTTCCCTGTACTACTTCCCCATCCAGAAATATAAATATTATTACAAACATCAACTAAAAATGCGGTAGGTGAGATGTCAGGAGTTCCTTTTCCAGTACCGACCACTGTCGATCGTAAAAGATTACTTAAATTATTTGATAATACAGAAATAAACTGACTCGCTCCAGAANTAGAATAGGATGCATTTTGGATTAAAGTATTTCCGAGAGCTTTAGTTTGTCCTAAAATATATACTTCTTCTTCTGAGTTTAATTCTACAAAATACGATTGGTCATATCTATCAGAACCAAAATAAGAAGAGTTAATAATTGTATTACCATCGGATGAAATATGTGTAATAAATGCATCCGCCTTTATGGAATCCAAATAACTATTTTGGTATGATGTAGTAGAAACCGGGAAATTATCGGAAGTTGTACCTCCAGTAACAAACACATTATCCTTCTTATCTAAAGCTAGAGAATATATAGCGTCATCATTTGTTCCCCCTAAATAGGAACTCCAAATAATTGTACTAAGATGATTGTCTATTTTTACAATACAACCTTCTTGATTTCCATTATTGTTTTGCTGAAAAGTATTTGTAATAGGAAAATCTGTAGAATATGTGCATGTTGCCAAATAAATGTTGTTGTTTTTATCAATATCAATTTCTCCTCTTACCTCATCTGCATAATTTATTTTAAGTTTTTGAGCAGTATTTAGTCCGTCATTTCCACTTCCTCCAATATAAGTTGAAGCGAGTAGATTTCCACCATTTGCACTTAATCTACTTACTATAATATCACTTCCATTTGGGAAAGATACCCCAAGACCTGAGGGAGAAAAAGGAAACCCTCCATTAAAAGTTGTATCATAAGCTCCAGTTGTAATAGGATAATCATCCGAACCTGTTGTTCCGAAAATAAATAATTCATCCAAATTATTTACAATCATACTATGAGGAAGTTCAGATTTACTTCCTCCCAAATAGGTTGAATAAATCATAGTAGTTCCAGTAGTATCGTATTTTGTAATTGCAATATCTGTTCCCCCGTTTGACCCTGTTCCTCCGGCGTGATTAATTTGATAAGCTCCTAGTGTTGGATAATAATTTCCATCATCAAATACAGTTCCTGCCGAATATAGGAATCCATATCGATCATATGTTGCTGTATAACCAAAGTTATCTGAACTAGAACCTGAATAAGTAGAAAATATTAGAGTAGGATCAATAATCAGATACTTTGTATTATCATAAGAATTTGGGAAATCAAAACTTAAAATATTATTTTTTAATTTAAATTCACATTCAACNGGAAAAACACTGTCATTAATAATTTGATAAGCGAAAGGAGCTAATTCCGTAACTGTATTTACAGAAGTTTCTATAATCAAATTTTTATTTTTTAGAAAAATATTATCTTGTCCGGCATACTTTATTCTGATTTGTCTCTCATTTGAATTTGGATGAATAATTAGATCATATTTCAGATTATTTTCAGAGTAATATATTTTTAGGTCTATCCCTTGGTAAATATTTTTTTGCTCAAGTTCTTTATAAAAACGGACATCATCTACTTGCATTTTTGAGGTATAGAAATTTTCAAAATAGTTGCTCTTTTCAGATAATTTTATTTCAGAGCTTCCCAAAGAATTAAGAAATTTTGCTGAAAAAGAATGGGCGTCAATCCAGTCTTCCTTTCGGATTAAATCGTGTTTCTCTTGTACTTGTTTGCTGTTGTAAAAGGAGTATAAAAACTTCCCTTTTTCTATAAAAATAGAACCACCAGGCACTTTAACTTTTGAGAAAACAGAATTGGGTAATTGTCCTTTATTTTCCTGAAATTGAAATTGTGATTGTGAAAATGAGTTTAAAGAAATACTTATAAAAAGGGTTAATAACCCAAGAGATATTTCTCTAGTATTTTTCATACTGCTATTTTACAAAATTATCAAGGACTTTAATGTATTCATCTCTTATTTTCTCAAAAGCTTCTGTATTTTCTTTTTTCAGAGGTAATGATGGAGGAAGTTCTTGTTTGTATGGGTTTACCTGATTTCCGTGAACCATAAATTCATAGTGAAGATGAGGACCAGTAGCGTATCCGGTACTTCCAACATACCCAATTATATCTCCTTGTTTTACATAGGATCCTTTTCTGACACCCTTCTGATATTTTGACAGGTGAGCATACAGTGTAGAATATTTATCATTATGTTTTATAATAACACAGTTTCCGTACCCTCCTTTTCTACTTGCATGAGTGACAGTTCCACTTGCTGTTGTCATAATTTTAGTTCCTGTCGCCGCTGCATAGTCTGTACCCTTATGTTTTTTCCATTTTCCTGAAATAGGATGTTTCCTGTTCCCAAAACTAGAGCTAACTCTAGCGAAATCGATGGGTGATTTAAGGAAAGCACTTCTTAAATTATTTCCTTTTTCATCAAAATAATCAATAAAACTCTCTCATTTTCTTGAAAACGGAATGCGTTTATTGTTTTTCCTTTATGAGTAAAAGAAGCTGCAAATACTTTTCCTATTCCTACATATTCTTTTCCTACATATTCTTCCTCAAAATAAACTATGAACGAATCGTTTGGTTGTATTTGAAAAAAGTCAATAGACCAACCATAGATATTATTTGCTAGAATATCTACTAATGGGGGAGCTTTCGCTTCACCAAGTTGTTTTGAAATTGAATACCACAAACCTCCTCCTTGTTGTATTGTGCCGCTGATTATATTAGTTTTAATTGTTTTTTCTTTCTCTTCTTTACGGACACTTATAGTATCTCTAAAATCGCAAACAAAATATTCTATCTTTGATTTATGATAAACAAAACACTTAGCTTTATTTGAATCTTTGGAGCAAATTATGGTATATTTTTTCTCAATTTGAATATTTCCTATATCAAAAATATTTTTTAATTTTTTTAATTCATAAATATCCCTACTACTTACATGATATTCTTTTAATATATTAGTTATTGCATCACCTTCTTTTATTTCTCCTTTAATAACATAAAATGAATCAAAATCATAACTGATTCCATTAACATATTTTAAGCTATCATCTGGTATAATATACCCCAAACTATTGACTGGTATTCCATTCTTAATTATTTCATCAATTGTAGGCAGAGGGGTCACAACAGGATCTTTTTCTATTATTGATTTGGGGTTGTTTTTATCTGATTTTAAACAAGATCCCAAAAAAATTAGAATTAAAACAATTGTGGTGAATAGGTTTTTTTTCATTACGAATTAATTTATATTTTGGCCAAAATACAGAATAAAACAAATGNATTTAGATAAAAATTAATCAGTTATTGACAATGGAAATTTGATATTTTTTGCTGTTTCTATATCGGCTTTTATACTACCAACCAATATATCCATCTCTACTTTTATGAGGATATGATTTTTGTCATCAGAGACCCAGATATTCAAATCATCCGGGCTGCTAAACACTCTCCCTACCTGAACTTTTGGTTTTAATTTAATACATCTAAGCTTCCCAATATTTGTGTTTAAAACCTCAGTTCCTACGTATTTCACTTCCATATTATACTCTTCTTCATTAATAAAAACATTAATAAAAAAAGGACTTTTTCTTTTCAGAAAACTAGAATTAAGTGTTCTCCCAAAAAGGAATGAAGACAGCATATCTTGACTTTTTTCATTTATTTTATATTCTCCTTTTTGTGTTTTTACGGTATTATTTTTATGATTAAAAAAATACTCTTGATTTATTTTATCTCCACCTTCCAAAATATCTCTTTTAAAATAAGAGGGCAATAATGATTTTGTATTAATCTTGCTTTCATATCGATCTCTAATTTTAAAAAATAAGTCAACTACTGAGTTACTTCTTCCTCGAAGAATTACTGATATTTCTCCATTTTTTTTTGTTGCTGAATATATAGCATGACCTGCATTTATAAATCCATAATGAATGCGATACGAGCAACTCTCGCCAGTATTTATAGGGAATATATTTTTTTGAGAAAAACAATAATGAGAGGTTAATAAAAAAATTAGAATTAATNTCTTCATATTACAATTATACAAAAAATTATAATATCATTTTTAATTCTTATCTTTGCAACCAGTCTTTGCTTCTAGATAAAAATTATGAAAAAATATACATCTGGTCCATTATTATCAAAAATCAATTCTCCTTCTGATTTAAGGAAGTTAAGCAAGAAAGATTTGCCTAAAATTTCCAAAGAATTACGTCAGTTTATTATTGATGTTGTATCTGAGAAAGGAGGACATTTTGGAGCGAGTTTGGGAGTCGTAGAACTTACGGTGGCTATTCATCATGTTTTTAATACTCCTGAAGATCAGTTGGTTTGGGATGTAGGACACCAAGCTTATGGGCATAAAATACTAACTGGCAGAAGAGATGAATTTCATACAAATAGAATATATAATGGTCTAAGTGGATTTCCAAAGAGATCCGAAAGCGTTTATGATACATTTGGGGTAGGACACGCTTCAACTTCTATTTCTGCAGCACTTGGTATGTCTCTTGCTTCTGAATTAAAGAAGGATAAAAACAAACAACATATTGCGGTTATTGGGGATGGATCCATGACTGGGGGGATTGCTTTTGAGGGGCTTAATCATGCTGGAATGGAAGATACGAACCTATTAATTATTTTGAATGATAATTGTATGTCAATTGACCCAGGAGTTGGAGCCTTAAAAGAATATTTGACCGATATTGCCACTTCAAAAACATATAATAGAGCCAAAAATAAAATCTGGAAAATATTAGGTAAAATTAGCAAGTTCGGACCAAATGCCCAGGCANTAGCACAAAAAGTTGAAGGGGCTATTAAATCTTCTATTTTGGGAGAAAGTAATTATTTTGAATCTTTAAATTTCAGATATTTTGGGCCTATTGANGGTCATGATGTAGAGCACCTTNCGGATGTTCTGCAAGATTTAAGAAATATTNCTGGTCCAAAGATTTTACATTGTATTACCCAAAAAGGGAAAGGATATAAGCCAGCTGAAGATGGAGATACTACAAAATGGCATGCTCCAGGAATTTTTAATAAGGNAACAGGAGAAATTATTACTAAATCTGCTATCAAAAGCCCACCAAAATACCAAGATGTTTTTGGAAAAACAATAATAGAGTTAGCTAAAGAAAATGATAATATAGTAGGAGTAACTCCGGCTATGCTTTCGGGGTCTTCCTTAAATAAAATGATGGAGGTGATGCCGCACAGAGTTTTTGATGTAGGTATTGCAGAACAGCATGCGGTTACTTTTTCTGCAGGACTTGCTACTCAAGGGTTGTTACCTTTTTGTAATATTTATTCTACTTTTATGCAAAGGGCTTACGATCAAGTGATACATGATGTAGCTCTGCAAAATTTAGATGTTATTTTTTGTTTGGATAGAGGAGGTTTTGTTGGTGCGGACGGAGCTACTCATCATGGGGTTTTCGATTTAGCTTACTTTAGATGTATCCCAAATATGATTGTTTCTGCCCCAATGAATGAACAAGAATTAAGAAATTTAATGTATACAGCTCAACTTCCAAATAAAGGTCCTTTTTCTATCAGATATCCAAGAGGAAATGGAGTTATGATAGATTGGGAAACTCCACTTGAAAAAATTGAAATAGGAAAAGGAAGAATGGTAAAAGATGGCGAAGAAGTAGCTATTTTATCTATTGGAAATACAGGTAATTTTGTAGTAGAAGCACAAAACTCTTTTGATAAAGAAGGGTTAAATATTGCTCATTTTGACATGAGATTTGTAAAACCAATAGACAAAGATTTATTACATACCATATTTCAGAAATTTGATAAAATAATTACTATTGAGGATGGTTGCTTGCTAGGAGGATTTGGGTCAGCTGTAATAGAGTTTATGGTGGATAATAAGTACAAATCAGAGGTTGTTCGCTTAGGAATCCCGGATGAATTTATCAACCATGGAACACAAGAAGATCTTTATGCAGAATGTTGCTTTGATGTAAAATCAATAAAAGAAACAGTGTACAAACTAATTAGCAGAAAAGCTCAAGTAGTATAAAAACAATCCTTATCAATTAGTTATGTTTTTCAAATTTTTAAGACCTTATTTTAACTCAAAAGTATCCATAAATTTAGTGGTATACACTCCTTTTCTGAAATCTTCATTTTTCATAAGAGCTTGATGAAAAGGAATTGTTGTCTTTATCCCTTCAATAATAAACTCATCTAATGCTCTTTCCATTTTAGAAATAGCTTCTTCTCTGGTTTGCGCAACNGTAATAACTTTTGCAATCATAGAATCATAAAACGGAGGTATCATATAATTAGCATAAACATGTGTGTCAATTCTTATTCCATGCCCACCAGGAGCATGAAAAGAAGTAATTAAACCAGGACAAGGTCTGAAATCATTATAAGGGTCTTCAGCATTTATTCTACACTCAATTGCATGTAGTTGAGGCATATAGTTTTTCCCAGAAATTTCAGTTCCTGCAGCAACTTTTATTTGTTCACGTATTAAGTCAAAATCTACAACTTCCTCNGTAATAGGGTGCTCCACCTGAATTCGGGTATTCATTTCCATAAAATAGAAGTTTCTNTTTTTATCTACTAGGAATTCTACCGTACCAACACCTTCATATTTTACNGCTTCAGCTGCTTTAATAGCAGCNTCTCCCATTTCTTTTCTCAATTTATTTGTCATAAATGGAGAAGGAGTTTCTTCAGTAAGTTTTTGGTGTCTTCTTTGTATAGAACAGTCTCTTTCAGATAAGTGAGATGCTTTCCCTCTATAATCTCCAATAATTTGAATTTCAATATGTCTTGGATCTTCAATAAATTTTTCCATATACATACCATCATTACCAAAAGCAGCTTTCGATTCTTGACGAGCAGAATCCCACGAATCTTTCAAATCTTCTTTTCCCCATACTAATCTCATTCCCTTTCCTCCCCCTCCTGCAGTAGCTTTTAACATAATCGGATATCCAATTTCAGCAGATAACTTTTTACAATGATCAAAATCTTTTATTAACCCTTTTGATCCAGGTATGGTAGGAACTCCTGCTTTTTTCATGGTTTCTTTAGCAGAAGCTTTATCACCCATTCCATCAATCATTGCAGGAGAAGCTCCAATAAATTTTATTTTATTTTCCTCACAGATTTTAGAAAAATTTGAGTTTTCAGCAAGAAATCCATATCCCGGATGAATAGCATCAGAATTTGTGATTTCAGCGGCAGCAATAATATTAGGTATTTTTAAGTATGATTCTGTACTTGAAGCAGGACCAATACACACTGCTTCATCTGCAAACCTTACATGTAAGCTTTCCGCATCCGCTTTTGAGTAAACAGCAACAGTTTTAATTCCCATTTCTTTACAAGAACGGATAATTCTAAGTGCAATCTCTCCTCTATTTGCAATTAATATCTTTTTAAACATATTAAAATATTTATTTTATGATGGGTCAACTAAGAAAAGTGGCTGATCAAATTCAATTGGAGTAGCGTCATCTACCAATACCTTTATAATAGTACCAGAGACTTCAGATTCAATCTCATTAAAGAGTTTCATAGCTTCAATAATACAGATAGTATCACCCTCCTTTATAGTATCACCAACATTTACAAATGAAGGGTTTTCAGGAGAAGAACTTCTGTAGAAAGTACCAATCATTGAAGATTTTATAGTAAAGTAATTTGAATTATCTTCTTCATTTCCACCTTCTTTCTCAGGTGATGTTTCAATAGGTACTGTTTCAATATGTGGTGTATCAGCAGGAACTGAAACAGGAGCTTGCGTAACAATTTGAGCAGGAGCCTGGTGAATTATGTTTGGGACATCTACTTCACCTCTTTTTTTCTTTGCAGGTGATTTAATAGATATTTTGATATTATCAATTTCTAAATCTACCTCTGTAGCTCCTGATTTTGCTACAAACTTTATTAATTCTTGGATGTCTTCTAAATTCATCTTTTTCATTTGATATAGTTTATAATTACAAAAATACTATTATTTATTTGAATCATATGCCCATTTAAGATATATAGACCCCCATGTAAATCCACCTCCAAAAGCAGCAAGTATAATATTATCGCCTTTATTTAGTTGGTTTTCCCATTCCCATAAACATAAAGGTATAGTTGCGTTAGTGGTATTTCCATATCTTTGGATATTAAGCATTACTTTATCTTCTCCAACTCCCATTCTTCTGGCAGTTGCATCAATAATTCTCTTGTTTGCTTGGTGAGGAACNAACCAAGACACATCATCTGCAGTAAGATTATTCCTATTCATTATTTCTTCAGAAACATCAGCCATACTTTTTACAGCAGCTTTAAAAACAGTTTGACCATCTTGAAAAATAAAATGTTCTTTAGCGTCTATTGTTTCATGAGACGCTGGTTTTACAGATCCACCTGCTTTTAGATGTAAAAAATTCCTTCCTGATCCGTCACTTTTTAAGATAGAATCTTGAATTCCTAATCCATCTTCAGAAGGCTCTAAAAGAACAGCACCAGAACCATCTCCAAAAATAATACAAGTAGATCTTTCNGTATAATCTANAATAGACGACATCTTATCTGCTCCTACAACAATAANTTTTTTATANNCACCTGTTTCAATAAATTTGGATGCAGTTGCAAGAGAATACAAAAATCCTGAACAAGCAGCCATCAAATCGTATGCAAAACAATTTGTTGCTCCAACTTTATCTGCAATTATACACGCAGTAGAAGGGAACAACATATCTGGNGTAGCTGTTGCACAAATAATTAAATCNATTTCTTCAGCAGCAGTATTTGTTTTCTTTAACAATCCTTTTACCGCTTCTGCACCCATATCTGAAGATCCCCTNCCTTCNCCTTTCAGTATTCTCCTTTCTTTAACTCCAGTTCTNCTTGTAATCCATTCATCATTGGTATCAACCATTGTTTCNAACTCCTTATTTGTCAGGATATAATCAGGCACATATCCATGAATTCCTGTTATTGCTGCTGTAATTTTACCCATTAGTTTAAAATTTCTTTAATTTTTTTTGACAAATCTGCTTCTACCACATCTTTAGTAAGTGTTATCATGTTTTTTATAGCAATTTCGTTTGAAATACCATGCCCAATTATAACTGTTTTATTTAAACCTAAAATCGGNGTTCCACCATAATTTTCATAATTAAATCGGTTAAAATATTCATCATCATACCCTCTTTTTNTCATTAGGTTATAAAAAGATTCCGCTTGTTTAAGTACAATATTTCCAGTAAATCCATCACATACAATTACATCNGAATCCTCTTCAAATAAATCTCTGCCTTCAATATTTCCAATAAAATTGTAATCTTCACTATTTTCCATTAGTTCGTAGGCAGATTTTGTCAACATATTTCCCTTTGTTTTTTCTTCCCCCAAATTAAGAAGTCCTATTTTTGGGGATTTAATTCCGCAAACATGTTTAGCAAATAATGATCCTAATATTCCGAATTGATATAAAACATCCGCNTTACAATCTGGATTTGCTCCAACATCTAAAAGTATTCCAACTCCACCATTTTCTTTAGGTAATACTGAGGAAATACAAGGTCGAATAATTCCTGTAATTGCTTTTACAGAATAAAAACCACCAACAAACATAGCTCCAGTATTACCAGCTGAAGCAAATCCATCAATTTTACCAGTTGCCAAATAATAAAATCCTACAGAGATGCTTGATTTTGTTTTTTGTTTGATCCCTTTTATAGCGTGTTCTCCCATNTCAATTACTTCAGGGCAATCAACAATTTCAAATGTATTTATAGAGATATTAAATGATTTTAATTCAGAAAGGATATCTTCTTTTACTCCAAATAGGACAATTTCTGTNTCTTTTGGAAGGTCCTTTTTTGCTAGTATTGCACCGTGAACTGTTTTTTGTGGAGCATAGTCTCCCCCCATGATATCTATACCGATTCTCATCTATAAATTATATAGTTATTTAGATGATAAAACTACAAAAAGATATTATACTTTTGACTCTGAAACGAGTTTTCCTTTGTAGTATAATTTCCCTTCATGTTCATAAGCACGGTGGTATAAATGAGACTCACCAGTTTCTGGGCAAATTTTAATCGTTTGCTCGCTTGCTTTGTAATGGGTTCTTCTTTTATCCCTTCTTGTTTTTGAAATCTTTCTTTTTGGATGTGCCATTTTATTATATTAAATCCTTTAATTTATTTAGTTTATCCCATCTTGGGTCATTCCTATCTTCAGTTTTTTCGGCATATTTATCTAATAATACCTTCATTTCATTGTCACATTTGTTATTTTCCTTTCCACTATGTTCTATTTTTGAGGGGATAGATAAAATAATTCCTTCATAAATGAGTTGAGAAACATCTATTTCGTACTGATTTGGTTTTATGTAAATTATCTCATCAGTATTATCTATTTCTTCTTCATTTTCATGAAGTAAAACAGAAATAGAATTATCTACAGGAATAGTTATTTCACTTGCACACAAATCGCATAATAGATTATAAATTTCACCTTTAAGATCAAGGTTTAATTTAAGTTTATTTCCATCCTTCATCAACACAGAAATTACCTTTATTTCACAATTTGTTACATCATAATTAACAAATGATTCAAAGAACTTTCCATTAATATCAAAACAATCTTCATGACTTCCATCTTTTACTCCAGAGATTCGTACTGTGTAAACCAGCATTTTTCGATTTTTAATAGTTGGCAAATATACTATTTTTTAATAAAAAGCAATACAAATGTTAATGTTCTGATTTTTTGACTTTTAATGAGTTATCTTTCAGATTAAAATATTCCCTTCTTTTTCTTATAATTTTACATGCTAAAAATATAGATTCCCGAAAGGATTGTGGGTCAGCTATATTTTTACCGGCAATATCAAAAGCGGTTCCATGCACAGGAGATGTTCTGACAACATTAAGACCAGAAGTGTAATTAACTCCTTCAGAAAACGAAAGAGTTTTGAAAGGGGTTAATCCTTGGTCGTGATACATTGAAAGAATAGCATCAAATTTCTCTAAATTTGAAGAAGTAAAAAAACTGTCTGCTGGATACGGGCCAAAGGCCAAAACATTATTCTGATTTTTAGATTTTACTATTGCTGGGATAATAATATCCATTTCTTCCTTTCCGAGCATTCCATCTTCTCCAGCATGAGGGTTTAGTCCTATCACAGCAATTTTTGGTTTGTTAATGCCAAAATCTTGAATTAATGTATCATTCAGGCTAGATAAAATTTCCGCTATTTTTTCTTCATTAAGTAATCCAGAAACTTCGGAAAGAGGAACATGTGATGTAACAAAAGCAATTTTCATATTTTCGCTAATCATCATCATTAGAGAATTTCCTTTAAAGTTTTGTTCCAAATACTCAGTGTGTCCAATAAAATCTTTTTTATTTTTTTGTATTGCAGATTTATTAATTGGTGCGGTAACTAGTACATCAATATTATTGTTTTTAAGAGCATCTTTTGCTTTTTCTAAAGAAATGTAAGCATATTTTCCTATTTCAGAATTCAATTCTCCCAAATTAATTTCCACATCTTCTTCCCAACAATTTATCAGATTAGCTTGTTTGTCATTTACTTTATTAAAATCATTAATAATATTAAAACTAAAGTTTTTTATTTCTAAAACTTTTCTATGGTATGAAGATGTTTTTGCAGAAGAGAAAATAACAGGAGTGCAAAAATCCATCATTCTTTTATCTTCAAAAGTTTTGATAATTACTTCCATTCCAATTCCATTTAAATCTCCAACAGAAACTCCAACCCTTATCTTCTTTCTTTGTTTTATCATTCTTAATATCTGTTTTTTACAAAGTTGTAAATTAGTCTAACTCCCATTACTGTAGCTCCTTTTCCTCTGTATCCATATTTTGCTTTTATAAAAGTAGGGCCAGCAATATCTAAATGAATCCAAGGATAGTCAACAAAATGGGCAAGGAATTTTCCAGCAGTTATAGCTCCTCCAGCAGGCCCCCCCAAATTTTTAATATCTGCAACATCCGATTTTATCAATTCATCATAATCTGACCAAAAAGGAAATTCTGCCAATCTTTCGTGTACAATATCCCCCGTTTCTTTTAACTGAGAATGGTCTTTTTCAGAGTCTTTGTGCATGGAAACAATTCCGTAATGACCAATTGAATAAGCGGCAGCTCCAGTTAAAGTTGCCAAATCAATTACCAAATCAGGATTGTATTTTTTTGCGTAAGAGAGAGCGTCCGCAAGAACTAATCTCCCTTCAGCATCTGTATTTAAAACCTCAACAGTTGTTTTGTCGTGCATTACTATTACATCTCCAGGAGCGTATGCGTTTCCAGAGGGCCGGTTGTCTGTTGCTGGTACCAAAGCTATTATATGCACAGGAAGTTTGTTGGAGGAAATTGCATTCATGGCACCTATAACTGTTCCTGCTCCACCCATATCAGTTTTCATCAAATCCATAGAGTTGGCAGTTGGTTTTAAACTTAATCCTCCTGTATCATAAACTATTCCTTTTCCAACTAAAACCATTGGTTTTTTATTTTTAGCATTTTTAGGTTTCCATTCCATAATTGTAAAGGTAGGTTCGTCAATACTTCCTTTATTTACCGCTAAAAGACCTCCCATTTTTAAGGATTCAATTTTCTTTTTATTGAAAATAGTAGTTTTAAACCCAGAACTTTTCCCTGCTTTTTTTGCTTGATTTGCTAAATCGGTTGCCGTAAGATGAGAAAATGGCTCGTTTACCAAATTTCTAGTTAAATACACAGAATCTACAATGTTTTGAAGCTCGTCAACATCTTTTCCAAACGAGTTTTTACACAAAAAAATCGTTTCCAATTTATTGGGATTTGCCTCTGTCTTATGCTTTGTAAAAGTATAATTTCCAAGTGCTAACCCTTCAGCAATTGATAAAGTAATAAAAGGTTGACCTTCAGTGTCAATTACTAGAACCGATTGTGAATCTTCCAATTGCGAACCGACTTTATGTCCTAAAATCCTACAATTTTCAATATGAGCATTACAATCTTTATCTTCTTTTGGGCAAACAATAAGTAGTAGTCTGTTATACTGATTTATTTTTACAATTTCTTTTGTATTTTTCAGCTCCGATTTAATAAATTTTTCTTCTTTTTTCGATAGAGAATAAGATTTTAAATTAGTTTTTTTATTACAAACTAATATCAGATTATCTTTTTCTGAAATTGTTGTTTTTCTTTTAATATATGTCTTCATATTTATGTATTTTTGGACACCACAAAATTAAATAATTTTATGAATAAACAAGTGCTTATAGAAAGAGCCTTGAATAAAGATTTTTTATCAGCTACTGAAGGTCAGTTTTTATTTGAAACCCTACCTACTACAGAGATAATGTGGATTGCAAATGAACTCAGGCAACAATCTGTTCCAGGAAATATAGTTACTTGGCAAATTGATAGAAATGTAAATACAACAAACGCATGTGTTGCAAATTGTAAGTTTTGCAATTTTTTTAGACCTCCAAAACATCCTGAAGTTTATATTACTTCAATAGAACAGTATAAACAAAAAATAGAAGAAACCCTAAAATATGGTGGAGATCAGATTTTAATACAAGGTGGGCATCATCCAGATTTAGGATTAGAGTTTTACACTAATTTATTCAAAGAATTAAAAACTTTATATCCGAATGTAAGATTACATGCATTAGGACCTCCAGAGATAGCTCATGTTTGTAAGATTGATAAAATTACTTACAGAGAGGCTTTATTATCTTTAAAAGAATCTGGTATGGATAGTTTGCCAGGTGCAGGGGCGGAGATATTAAATGATAGAGTTAGAAGAATTATTAGTACTGGGAAATGCTCGGGTCAGGTTTGGTTAGACGTGATGAGAGAGGCTCATAAATTAGATATTACAACGTCTGCAACCATGATGTTTGGTCATGTGGAAACTATTGAAGAGAGATTTGAACATTTAGTCTGGATAAGAGACGTACAGTCTGAAAAACCAGAAGGAACTAAAGGTTTTAATGCTTTTATTCCATGGCCTTACATGGACGATGGGACTCTTTTACAAAGGGTAAAAGGAATAAATAATACAGTTACGGATGATGAATATATTAGAACTTTAGCCATTTGCAGAATTATGTTACCAAACATAAATAATATACAAGCTTCTTGGCTTACTGTTGGTGCAAATATTGCTCAAGTATGTTTACATGCAGGTGCAAATGATATGGGGTCTATTATGTTGGAAGAAAATGTAGTTTCTGTTGCAGGAGCGCCTCATAGATTTACTTCTAAAGATATACAAAAATGTATTGAAGAGGCTGGTTATATTCCTCAGTTAAGAGATCAGAATTATGATTTTAGGCAGATACCAGAAAATATTGTTCAACAAGAAATAGATTATTAATATGTTTACAGGAATAATAGAGAACATATCTACAGTTGTTTCCCTAAAAAATGAAGGNAGTAATTTGAATATAAGTTGTAAGTCAGAAATTACAAATGAACTTAAAATAGATCAGTCATTATCTCATAATGGGGTTTGTTTAACGGTAGTAAAAATAGAAGATGATGTATACACCGTAACCGCGATTAAGGAAACTCTTGAAAAAAGTAATTTAGGTGGACTTAAAATAGAAGATAAGGTAAATCTAGAAAGAAGCATGAAGTTAGGAGATAGGTTTGACGGGCATATTGTACAAGGTCATGTTGACCAAAAGGCAAAATGTATTAATATTGTAGAAGAAAATGGATCTTGGATGTTTACTTTTGAGTATAAACCTTCAGACAATATCACAGTAGAGAAAGGATCAGTTTGTGTAAATGGAGCTAGTTTAACAGTGGTAAATTCTAAAGATTATAGTTTTTCTGTGGCTATTATTCCTTATACTTATAATAACACTAATTTTCATACTTTTGAAGTTGGCACTATTGTGAATGTTGAGTTTGATATTATAGGAAAATATATTGGTAAAATGGCTTTTATAGATTTTTAATCATGACAGAAAAAAAAACAAGAACGATACGATAAAGCTTATATAAGAATGGCTTTGGAATGGGCAAAACTATCTCATTGCAATAGAAAAAAAGTAGGAGCAATTATTGTAAAGAATAAGATGATTATTTCTGATGGATATAATGGCACTCCTTCTGGTTTCGATAATTGTTGTGAAGATGAAAATGGTAAAACAAATTGGTTTGTACTACATGCAGAAGCAAATGCAATTCTGAAAACAGCAGGATCTACTCATGANTGTAGTGGAGCTACCCTTTATTTAACTATGTCTCCTTGTAAAGATTGCAGTAAATTAGTGCATCAGGCAGGAATTAGTAGATTGGTGTATATAAATGAATATAAGGATATAAGTGGAGTANATTTTTTGATAGAAGCGGGTGTTGANGTGTGTAAAATAGATNAAGACACNTTACATGAACAATAGAAATTATCAGCCAATAATTTATTCTTTANTCCTAATTGTAGGAATTTATTTAGGACAATATTATATAATACCAACAGACAAGGANGAGGGGAAAACAGATTCAATTATCAGATTAATTGAGGAAAACTATGTAGATGGATTTGATGTAGAAAAACATGAGGAAGAAATTCTGAAATCTATTATGAAGGAGTTAGATCCGCATTCCATTTATATCCCTAAAAAAGAACAAACATATTTAGAGGAAGACATGCAAGGAAGTTTTAGTGGTGTTGGAATTGAATTTAATATTATTAAAGATAGTTTGGTAGTTGTTGCTTCAATTTCTGGAGGACCATCTGAGAGATTAGGAATTTTATCAGGAGATAGAATTGTTGAGGTGGATGGAAAAAACATTGCGTCCGTAGGGATAATAAATAAAGATGTTATAGAAAAGCTAAGAGGAGAAAAAGGATCTGAGGTAGAGATTAAAATCTACAGAAAAGGGAATAAGAATCTATTAGATTATACTATTGAGAGAGGAGACATCCCAACCTATAGTGTAGACGCTTCTTTTATGATTGATGATGAGGTTGGATATATAAAAGTAAATAGATTTTCTGCTACTACAAATCAGGAGTTTTATGAAGGAACAAATAAACTTTTAAGCAGTGGGATGAAGAAATTAGTTTTGGACTTAAGAGGAAATCCCGGAGGATATTTAGGAAGCGCAATATATATATGTAATGAATTTTTGGATGAAGGAGAATTAATTGTTTATACTGAAGGAAAATACAGGAAAAAAGACGAGATTTTTTCAGATAAAGAAGGAAGTTTAAAACAAATTAATCTAGCAGTATTGATAGATGAAGGNTCGGCTTCTGCTTCTGAAATAGTATCTGGTTGTATACAAGATTTAGATAGAGGAATAATTATTGGTAAGAGGTCTTTTGGGAAAGGATTAGTGCAAGAAGAAATTAAATTAGCAGATGGATCGGCAGTAAGGGTTACTACCCAAAGATATTACATGCCTTCCGGAAGGAGCATACAAAAACCTTATAGAAATTCAGAATTAGATTACAATTTTGAACATCTTACTAGAAATAAAAACAAAGCATTAGACATTCCGGATTCTTTAAAATATACCACCAAAAAAGGAAGAATTGTATTTGGAGGGGGAGGTGTAACTCCTGATTCTATGATATTCTCTGAAATTACATTAAATTATATAAAATTTAATCAGATTCTTAGCAATAATTGGATANCAGAATTTTCTCTGCAGTATCAGANTAGAGTTGANAAAAGTAAGGGGCATAATTTTTTAGATAGAGATTTAATATATTCAGAATTTAAAAAGTATGTAAAAATAAAAAAATCTGACTTTGATTTAACTATGGGAGAAAAGGAAGAANTAGATTTAAAAAATTTCATAAAAGCAACTATTGCAAAAAACATTTGGGATAAAAACACCTATTTTAAGATTTTATCTGAAGAGGATGAGTATATCTTAAAAGCAGTTCAAGTTTTAGACTAATTTTATGAGTAAAATAATTGAGAAAATAGAGTTTATTTATCAGTTTTTGAACAAACCAAAAACGGTTGGATCTATCACCCCATCTTCCGGGCACTTAACGAAGAAAATTTTATCTTTTGTAGATTTTACGAAAGAAGGATTAGTATTACTAGAATATGGTCCAGGAACAGGCCCCTTTACCTCAGAAATAATAAAACATTTAAAACCTACTGATCAACTAATTGTAATAGAATTAAATTCAAAATTTGCTGCCGATCTCAAAGAAAAATTTAAGGATTATAAAAACGTAAAAATTCATGAAGATTGTGTAGCAAACACAAAAAAAATATTAGACAAAGAAGGGATAAAACAAGTAGATTACATTATTTCCGGAATTCCGTTTTCTTCGTTACCAAAAGATGTAACACAAGATATTTTAATAAACACAAAGTCGATTATGTGTAATACTACTCTCTTTCTTACATTTCAATATTCCAAGTTTAAAAAAGAATCTTTTGAGAAATACTTTGAAATTATAGATGTTAAATTTGTTTTCCGAAATATTCCTTCTGCCTTTGTTTTTTGCATGAAAAAACTAGTGCAGAACTAATAATCTGAATAGAAAATTGAAAGTGCCTTGTAACACTTAAAAATCAATCACAAAAATTTACAAATTGAATAAGGAAGTTTTAGAATCTAAAAATCGGATACAAAATCACTCAACAGTAACTGATTTCGCTAAATTTCTAGGCTGGTCTACATTGCATCCTCTCATTACCGCTATATAATAAGAAAGTAATTGTA
>PAKE01000012.1 GCA_002710495.1 Flavobacteriales bacterium | reverse complement strand
TACTGTTTAATGAAGATAACGGTATTTGCAACAAACTTAAAAACTGAATCTGCTGTGGAGTCAGATTAAATTTCTGCTTTTGTTGTAATCTTTGTTTTGTCATCAATTAGAATTCTGCATTCTGAGGTGTTCTTGGAAATGGAATTACATCTCGGATATTTTTCATCCCAGTAACAAACATTATTAACCTTTCAAATCCTAATCCAAAACCAGAATGAATACAGGTTCCGAATTTTCTGGTTTCCAAATACCACCACAGTTCTTCCTTTTCAACTTCCATTTCTTCCATTCTTTGTGATAGTTTTTCGAGATTTTCTTCTCTTTGCGATCCACCCACAATCTCTCCAATAAGAGGAAATAATATATCCATAGCTCTTACTGTTTCTCCATCTTCATTTTGTTTCATATAAAAAGCTTTTATCCCTTTAGGATAATCCGTAATGATTACAGGTTTTTTAAACTTCTTTTCTACCAAATATCTTTCGTGTTCCGATTGTAAGTCATCTCCAAATCCTTTAATAATATAATTAAATTTCTTCTTTTTATTTGGTTTTGAGTTTCTTAAAATATCAATAGCTTCCGTATAAGTTAATCTCACAAAATTATTTTCAATTACAAACTGAAGTCTTTCTAAGAGACCCATTTCATGTTTTTCTTCCTTCTTAAGATTCTTTTCTTCTTCAACTAATCTATTATCTAAAAATCTTAAATCATCTGCACAATTTGTTATACAATATTGAATGCAATATTTTAAAAATTCCTCTGCCAAATCCATATTTTCTTCTAGGTCTGCAAAAGCAACTTCTGGCTCTATCATCCAAAATTCTGATAAATGTCGGGAAGTATTTGAATTTTCAGCTCTGAAAGTTGGCCCAAACGTATAAACTTGACCTAAAGCAAGAGCTGCTAATTCTGCTTCTAGCTGACCTGAAACCGTAAGGTTTGTTTTACTCCCAAAAAAATCTGTTGTATAATCTACTTCTGAACCAATTTTATCTAAGTCCAAAGTGGTTATCTGAAACATTTCTCCCGCTCCTTCTGCATCTACACCTGTAATAATAGGAGAATGTATACTTGAAAATCCTTTGTCATTAAAAAACTTATGTACCGCAAAAGTAAGTGCGTGTCTTAATCTGAAAACTGCCGAAAAAGTATTAGTTCTGAATCTTAAATGAGCTTTTTCTCTTAAAAACTCTAAGGAGTGTTTTTTTGGTTGTAAGGGATATTCGTCCCCATCTGCTTCTCCTAAAATTTCAATTGTAGCTGCTAATACTTCAACATTTTGTCCACCTCCTTTAGATTCTACTAAGATTCCAATAATAGAGATAGCCGATCCTGTCGTTATCTTTTTTAAAATCTCCTCATCAAAATGATCTCCCTCTGCGACAATTTGAATATTATTAATTGTTGAACCGTCATTTAAAGCAATAAAAGATACATTTTTACTTCCTCTACGCGTTCTGACCCATCCTTTTACACAAATTTCTTGTCCTTTCGCTTTTTCTGATAATAAGCTTTTAACTTTTGTTCTTTTCATTATTTACTATTCTTATATAGAGCAAATATAAGACTTTGAAAAATTATATGTAAAGAAAAGAAGTTCCTTTTTAAGACTGCTATTTCTATTTTGTATTTTTCTTGTTTATTTTAAATAATCTAATAAAGAGTTCATCTCTGCTTGTTAAAGATTATAAGCAGCCATAGGTGAGTTGTTAAATTCTTTAAATAATGCTACTGCATCCTGACAAATAAAAAACTAAGACGGACTATAATTTTTTTCATTATTTATTTTAATGCTTTCAAATTCAAAGTCACCCTACTATGACTATGGTACATCTTTTTATTTTCTATTCCTTTTCTTAATTTTAATCTTTCTTCTTTTGAAAGGTTTATAACCTCTATACATTCTACTGAACAGCAATTTTTATGTTTTTCTTGGCAAGATAGACACTGTAAAAATAATAAATTGCAATTCTCATTCTTACAGTTTACATGTGTGTCACAAGGATTATCACATTGATGACAGGTGCTAATTATATTATCTGAAATACGCTCTCCTCTCCTCTCGTCAAATACAAAGTTTTTCCCTTCAAACTTGTTTTCTAAACTTTTATCTTTATCTAATTGGCGAACATAATCTATAATTCCTCCATGTAATTGGCTTACATTTTTGAACCCATGATGTTTTAAATAAGCAGAGGTTTTTTCGCATCTGATTCCACCTGTGCAATATAACAAAACATCTTCTTTTTCCTTGCCTTTCAATAAATCTCTTACTACAGGCAGTTCCTCTTTAAAAGTTTCTACTTCTGGACAAATAGCTCCTTTAAATTTCCCTATCTCACTCTCATAATGATTTCTAATGTCCACTACAATTGCTCCTTTATTAATAGCCTCATTCCACTGTTTTGCGGAAAGATGTTCTCCTACATTTGTAACATCATAATCTTCAATCTTCAATCCATCTGACACAATCTGATTCTTAATTTTTATAGTGAGTTTAAAGAAGGATTTCCCATCATCTTCCACCGCAATTTTAAATGGGATATCTTCNAAGAAGTTATAAGAATTAATATTCTTGACAAAATTTCCCCAATTGGGTTCTGGTACACTTAGTTGTGCGTTGATTCCCTCATTCGCTATGTAGATTCTACCCAAAACACCTAATTCATTCCAGTTATTATAAAGGTTGTCTCTTAAATCATTGAGGTTACTCAAAATAATATATCTGTAAAAAGAAACGGTAACTCTATTAAANTTTTCTTGTTTAAGTAAATCCATGCATTGTGATTTACTTAATTTATTAAACATATTTTTTTTCCCAGCGTTTGGATCCATTTCCTNTTTTAAAAATACAAAAATAGGAAATTTATTGATTAATATTTTTATTATTAATTTAGTANTTAATGTTATCTTTGTGCAAATTATTGTATATAAATGAACGATAGAATTTTAATAATTGGTTCTTCAGGACAGATAGGTACATCTCTTGTAATAAATCTCCGAGAAATATACGGGAATGATAATGTAATTGCTGCGGATATTCGTCCTTCTTCAAATGAAGTAATGGATTCCGGTCCATTTGAAGAATTGGACATTTTGAATGAACAATTATTGAGAAAAATTGTAAAGAAATATAGAATTAATCAAGTATATTTATTAGCTGCGCTTTTATCAGCAACCGCCGAAAAAGATATTGAATTTGGCTGGAAATTAAATATTCGTTCACATTCACACGTTTTAGATTTAGCTAAAGATGGTCTAATCAAAAAAATATTCTGGCCTTCTTCTATTGCTGTTTTTGGTCCTACAACACCAAAAGAAAATACTCCACAATACACTATAATGGAGCCAAATACTGTCTATGGGATTAGTAAGCAAGCTGGTGAAAGATGGAATGAATATTATTTTAACAAATTTGGAGTAGACATTAGATCAATTAGGTATCCTGGCTTAGTTGGATGGAGAGCTAAAGCGGGAGGTGGAACAACAGATTATGCAGTTAATATCTTTCACCAAGCTATTAAAAATAAGCAATATGAAAGTTTCTTGTCAGAGAATACGCGGTTACCAATGATGTATATGCCTGATGCTATCCGTGCTACAATTGAACTAATGGAAGCTCCATTTGAGAGAGTAAAAATCCGTTCTTCTTATAATTTGGCAGGGATTAGTTTTACTCCAAAGGAAATTGCTGCTGAAATTTCGAAACATATTCCTAACTTTGAAATGTCTTATAATCCTGATTTCAGGCAAAAAATTGCCGATTCTTGGCCTTCATCTGTTGACGATAGTCACGCTAAAAAAGATTGGGGTTGGAAGGTAGAATATGACTTAGAAAAATTGACTTCAGATATGATAAAAAATCTGAAAAACCAATATAAAATTACTTTATAATGAGTAGAAAAATACAAATATACAACACACTTACTCGAAAGAAAGAAGGATTTAATCCTATAATAGAAAATCATGTTGGGATGTACGTTTGTGGACCTACTGTTTATGGAGACCCTCATTTAGGACATGCTCGTCCTGGAATTACTTTTGATATTGTTTTCAGATACCTAAAACATGCTGATTATTCCGTAAGATATGTTAGAAATATAACTGATGCAGGTCATCTGGAAAATGATGCTGATGAAGGGGAAGCGAAAATTGATAAAAAAGCTAGATTAGAACAATTGGAACCAATGGAAATTGTTCAATTTTATACTTTAAGTTACCACAAAGCGATGGAATCTTTAAATTGCTTATCTCCTTCAATTGAGCCAAGAGCTACAGGACATATTATTGAGCAAATTGAGATGGTGAAAAAAATTCTGGACAATGGATTTGCCTACGAAATAAATGGTTCTGTATATTTAGACGTAAATAAATACAATGAAAAATATCCGTATGGTATTTTGTCTGGCAGAAATATAGAAGATACTTTAGAAGGAACTCGTGAGCTCGACGGTCAATCAGAAAAGAAAAGTTCAGTTGATTTTGCTATTTGGAAAAATGCAAATCCTGAACATATAATGAGATGGCCTTCACCTTGGGGAGAAGGGTTCCCGGGTTGGCATATGGAATGTTCGGCTATGAGTGAAAAATATTTAGGTAAAACTTTCGATATTCATGGTGGTGGAATGGATTTGGTTTTCCCACATCATGAAGCGGAAATTGCTCAAAGTAATGCGTGTAATAATTGTAATCCGGTAAATTATTGGATGCACAATAATATGATTACAGTTGATGGGAAAAAGATGGGGAAATCTCTCGGAAATTTTATTAATTTGGAAGAATTCTTTACTGGAAATCATTCGAAATTGGATCGAGCATATTCCCCTATGTGTATTCGTTTTTTTATCCTTCAAGCTCATTACAGAAGTACACTTGATTTTAGTAATGAAGCCTTGCAAGCAGCTGAAAAAGGCTTTACAAAACTGATGAATGCAATAGAAACTATCGAGAAAATTTCTGCTTCTGAAAATTCGACTTATGATGTAAATGACCTGGAATTAAAATGTTATTCTGCAATGGATGATGATTTTAATACTCCTATTTTAATCTCTCATTTATTTGATGGAGTTAGAATGATTAACTCTGCAAAAGATGGGAAAGAAAGCCTTAGTTCTACTGATTTAGATAAACTTAAATCTATCTTGAATACTTTTGTTAGAGAAATTTTAGGACTGGTTTCCGAAAAAGAAAATAATGGAAACAACCTAACAAATGAAGTGATGGAGATTATTCTGAAGTTAAGAGGAAATGCGAAAAATAACAAAGATTTCGATATGGCAGATTTGATTAGAGAAGAATTAGACAAAATTGATATACAAGTAAAAGATGGTAGGGATGGAAGTAGTTGGGAATTAAAGAATTAAAAATAAGATGTTGAATTCTAAATATATATTTCTAGTTATGTTTGCAATGATTTTACAATCCTGCATAAGCGAACCTCAACAAAAACCTACNCCTAAAAAACTAAAAGTAAGAGTTGACATTCCTTCTTTTAATTCAGATTCTGCCTATTATTTTATTGAAAAACAAGTGAGTTTTGGTCCAAGAGTAATATCCTCTATAGCTTGGAAGGATTGTGCTACTTGGTTAGAAAAAAAGTTTCTGCAATACACCCCGAATGTACTAGTTCAGGAAGCTCCTGCTACGACATATGATGGTAAAAACCATACTCTAAAAAATATTATTGCTTCTTTTTCCCCTGAAAAAAATAACCGAATTGCACTTTTTGCACATTGGGATTCTCGCCACATTGCTGATCATGATACTGAAAATAAAAACTCTCCAATTTTGGGAGCAAATGATGGTGGAAGTGGAGTTGGTGTTTTATTAGAAATGGCAAGACAGTTTAGTGAAAAAAATCCGAAAATTGGAGTAGATATCATACTGTTTGATGCGGAAGATTATGGTCAACCAGAGAATTCGGATTACCCTATTATGCAAGACTCTTGGTGTTTGGGCTCTCAGCATTGGAGTAAGAACCCTCATAAATCAAATTATCATGCTCGTTATGGAATATTATTAGATATGGTAGCTGCAAAAAACGCTANATTTTATTNNGAAGGANNCTCNNNTNNNTNTGCTNNNNATNTANTNNAAAAANTNTGGAAAAAAGGCCATAAATTAGGATACGGGAAACACTTTATCTATCAAAATTGCCCTGAAATTACAGATGATCATTTATATGTTAATTACTTAGCTCGTATACCCACTATTGATATTATTGAGTATGACCCTAGTACTGAAAATCATTTTAACAAACATTGGCACACTCATAAAGATGATATGAATAATATTGATAGAGAAACCTTAAATGCGGTAGGGCAAACTTTATTGGAAGTTGTTTATAATGAGTAGAGGGTCTAATCCTGCTATTCCTGAATTTATTTTCTTAAAATGAAATATTATTCCTTTTTTATTTTAATATTTTGATAATTTTTTAGATNTTTGAAATATTAAAAGATTTATTAGAAAACGAGAAGGGTGTTTAAAAATAGTTCGTCTAATATAATGATTGCAAATCATTTAAAATATATATAATATGAAAAGATTTTTTATAATAATTACATTGATTACAATTACAATACCAACTTACAGTACTCACTTAATGGGTGGTGAGATTACATATACGTGTATTAAGAGTGGTCCTAAAGCAGGCTTTTATGTTTTTAATGTTGTTGTNTACAGAGATTGTCAAGGCGTACCTATAGATACTACAACTACTATTAGGGTACATAATAATCCATTACTTCAAGAGATATCATTAAATTATATTGAATCACGCGACATATCACCATCTTGTAACACTTTAGATGGGATCAATATTAGGTATAGTTGTGGGGTCAGTAATCAAGGAAGTTCTGGAAATGGAATTGGAGCAGTTGAAGAACATACGTACAGATCAGATACAATTAAGATATTTGGAACTCCTGATAATAACGGATGGCATTTTACATGGTCGGATTGTTGTAGAAATGGTTCTATCATTAATATCTTAAATCCAAATAGTTATGGATTTACATTAAGAACTGCTATGTATCCGTATACTGATTCCTCAGGTGTTGTTTGGCCTAATAATAATAATTGTTATGATAACTCTCCTGTCTTTTATGAGAAGCCTAGAACAATTTTAGAAGCATATAATGGATTTGACTCGTTATCACTTTTTAATGGATTTACTTATAGTCACAACGCTTACGACGCGGAATTAGACTCTATATCGTATGAATTTGCACCTCCTTTAGATGAGTCTAATTACGATTATCTAAATCCAAATTCTACATCTATTCCTTTTGTTTCACCATTTTCTTATAATGCTCCAATAAACTCAATTAATATTGACCCTTATACTGGTAGAACGTCGTATCCAGCTGATGTTCAGGGAAACTATGTTACTTGTACTAAAGTGTCCTCTTACAGGTGCGGTCAGTTAATTTCAGAGGTTTATAGAGAAATTCAAATTGTCATTACTGCACCTATTTGTAATCTTGGAGATACTACTAACGGAAATGTAGGAGCAAACACTCTATGTAATACCCGTCCAAAAGTTCANGCTCCATTTTATTATCCAAATCTTTTGCCTCAATATCAATGGGATACCATTATACATTGTGGGGATACTGTTTCGTTTGAATTTATAGCAAATGACTATGATTTTTATCCGAATGGATCTAGACAAGATTTGCTCTTTGAAGTTTCTGGTGGTCAATTTTATGATTATTTAAATAATCAACCTTGTCAAAATCCTCCGTGCGCAACTTTTGAAGAAATATCTACTGGTGTTACACCTCCGTTTATCTCAAGTGGTGGTCAAGGAGGAGGGATTTTTAATTGGTTTACTAATTGTAATCAATTAAATAATGGATGTTACTCTCAAGGACCTAATATTTACTCATTTNTTATAAAAGTTTCTGATGACTTCTGCCCAGCTCCCGCTATTGAAAACACATCTCAAGTTATTTCCATTATAGTTTATCCCCCCTGTAGTAATTTGAAGGTTGGTATAACAACTACAGATGCTACTTGTAGTCTAAATGATGGAGTTGCTATTTCTAATCCCTTTGGAGGAACTCCTCCATATACAAAATATTGGACTGATTTGAATGGGGTAATTATTAATCCAGACTCTTTATCTATAGGCACGTATCTAATTAGGGTAGCTGATTCTACTTTATGTGAAACAATAGATACATTTACTATTAATGGCCCTCCTTCTTTTAGCGTCACATCTTCAATTTCTAATGTTGATTGTAATGGTGGAAATAATGGATCAATTAATATATCTACTTCCAACTTTTTATCATACCTCTGGAGTAACGGGGCAATAACCCAAGATATAAGTTCATTAACTGCTGGAGTTTATAGTTTATTATGTANAGANACTTTTGGATGTACTAATTCTCAATCATTTACCATTTTTGAGCCATCCATATTATCCTCACAAAATAACTTGACAGATGTTAGTTGTTTTGGATTTAATAATGGATCTATTGATCTCTCNATAATAGGGGGAACTATTCCATACCAAGTTATATGGAGTACAGGTGATACTATTGAGGATTTAATAAATCTTTCATCAGGCATATATAGTGTTGCTATTTATGATTCAAATTCATGTTCTATAGTAGATTCATTTATAGTTGCTGAGCCATCAATATTAAGTAATTTGAGTTCGAGTTCAAATGTGTCTTGTAATGGTTTTAGTGACGCTAATATAAATTCAATTACTTTAGGTGGAACACCTCCATATTCATATTCTTGGAATTCTAATGACACGACAGCANATTTATATAATGTTTCTGCTGGAATATATATATTAAGTTTAAATGACAATAATGGATGCTTGTATATAGATTCAGTTTTAGTCACTGAACCAGATACTTTAGCTGCTACAATTATGTTGAACTCTAATTTATTAACAGGTTCAGCTATTGGAGGAACACCTCCATATTTATATGATTTCTACAATTCTAATGGTTTGTATCTCTCATCTACAAATTCTACAGGATCAGATGTTACTGTTAATCTACCAACAATGGGTGTTTATAGTTTTGTAATTACTGACGCAAATAATTGCACAGATTCAACAAGTGTTATTTATGGAAATTATTTTGATCCATTTGTTAATGTAATTCTATCTAATGTATATTGTGATAGTTTATCTAATTTAACTATTATTGTTAGTCAAGATTCAGGTCAAGTAGATATGAGTACAGCGTTATTTCAATCAAATGCAGGATATTTTGATATTAGCTCTTTAAATGTTGGTGATACTATTGGTACAGCTGATTTAATGGCTAATGGAGGAGCTTTAAGCATAAATACGATGCTAGTCGTTAGTTCTATAATCTCATCTTCTCAAGCTGTTGTCAGTGCGTGTTCATGGGTAAATGGTTGTTTAGGAAGTTTTGTAATAACTAATTCTTCAAATGGAGGTATTGAAATACTGACACAGACTGTTCCAGATGGCAATAACTTTACTGAAGGCAATATGAGTTCTGTTACTTTTGAAAATCTATTTGTAAATCCCTGTACTCCATTAATCTTTACGTCAGTTATAAATTCTGAATTAGGAGCTGTTGATTCAACATCAATTGTTTTTTATCCAAGTTTAATAATTAACTATAATAATATATCTGAAATAAGTGTTTTCCCGAATCCATCAAAAGATGTATTTAATATTAATTTTACAAGTTTATTAAGAGATGATATTCAATTACAAATCATAAACTTAATTGGAGAGGTTATTCATACGGAAAATATAAAAAATCACATTGGAGAGTATAGGACTTCTGTTAATTTAGATACTTACTCTAGCGGAATATATTTATTGGAAATACAGACAACTTCTGGTTTAATTAGTAAGAAACTACTTATGCAATAAATGGTTTTTCTAATCATAAATTCCAATTATTTTTAAGTTTGTTTAAGTAGATTGATTTAATCATGTTAATAGAGTGTGGCTTGTAATTCTGCTACCCTGANTTTTTTTCTTTAATCTTTTCTAAAAATTTGTGTATCATTGCATCATGAAAAAACTACTACTTATATTACTTTGCTTACCCTTTATTGGGTTTGCTCAAAGCGTACCTCAAGGAATTAACTATCAAGCTGTAGCAAGAGATGCAAATGGAGATGTTTTAATGAATCAANCATTAACGATTCAGTTCTCTGTTATTTCAGATATAGCTACTTCAGCTATTAGTTGGCAAGAAACCCACACAGTAACTACTAACGATTATGGCTTATTTACAGCTATTATAGGTGGAGGAACAACAACATCAGTTGGTAGTTCATTAACCTTTGATGTTATTGATTGGGGATCTTCTAATCATTTTTTAAAAGTAGAAATAGATTATGGTGGAAGTCTTGTTGATTTGGGAACTACAGCATTTATGAGTGTACCTTATTCACTTTATGGAAAAGATGAAGATTCAGATCCCTCCAACGAAATACAAACATTAAGTATCTCAGGAGACACTTTATTTATAAGTAGTGGAAA
The DNA here is from genome assembly GCA_002710495.1 of Flavobacteriales bacterium. Taxonomy (GTDB): domain Bacteria; phylum Bacteroidota; class Bacteroidia; order Flavobacteriales; family BACL11. Next base: position 2,758 of record PAKE01000012.1, on the reverse strand, counting down.
TTATGTAATTATTCCTGGTATTAGTTTTTCAAACGCTTTAATTATTTATGGGTGTATTGATTCTATAGCATGTAATTATGATTCTACTGCAAACACTGATGATGGATCATGTATTTTACCAGATGGTTGTACTGATTCAACAGCTTGTAATTATGATGTAAATGCTACTTGTGATGATGGAAGTTGCTTGACTGCTTATGGATGTACAGATACAACCGCATGTAATTATGATCCAAATGCTACATGTGATGATGGTAATTGCTTAACAGTTTACGGTTGTACTGATTCAACAGCTTGTAATTATGATGTAAGTGCTACTTGTGATGATGGAAGTTGCTTGACTGCTTATGGATGTACAGATACAACCGCGTGTAATTATGATCCAAATGCTACATGTGATGATGGTAATTGCTTAACAGTTTACGGTTGTACTGATTCAACTATGTTTAACTATAATTCTGCAGCTACTTGTGATGACGGCTCGTGTATCGCTATTGTTTATGGATGTACTGACAGCACCCAATTTAACTACAATTCATCAGCTAATACTTCAGGAATTTCCCTTTTAACAACATTAGCAGGAGGAAATGGATCTAATGGTAATATGTTTAATATTACCAATACATCAAATACAACAGTTAATATTGCTGGTTTTTCTCAAGGACCAGGTTCGAATAATACTACTATTACGAATGCTCAAGTAAATGTTTACATGATGCCAGCATCATATGTAGCTAATGGAAGTTCATGGACACAAGTAGGCTCTGCGACCACTAACTTAACGCCAAATGCTGCTACTGGATATTGCCCTGTGAATGGAGTAAATATACCAGCAGGAGCAACTTATGGATTTTATGTAGGTCTTACAACAGGAACTGTACAATATACAGATGGTACAGGAACTCCAGGAGTAACACCCTTAGCATCTGACAATAATATTACAATTAGTGAAGGTTTAGGTGGCCCATGGCCAAACCCTACTTATGCTCCAAGAAATTGGAATGGTATGGTTCATTATACTGGTGTTCAAGTTTGCCAACCTATTGTAAATGGATGTACAAATTCTACTGCATGTAATTATGACCCTTCGGCGACAACGGATGACGGATCATGTATTTTGCCTAATGGATGTACAGATATAACCGCATGTAATTATGATCCAAACGCCACATGTGATGATGGTTCATGTACAGGTTTGTTAGGTTGTACAAATTCTACAGCGTTTAATTATAATGCATCAGCTACTTGTGATGATGGTTCTTGTGTTAATACAGTTAATGTTTTTGAATATACAGGAAACCATCAATATTTCACTATTCCTTCAGGAGTTAATTCTATAACCGTTGAAGTTGTTGGGGCTCCAGGAGGGCTTAACTCTAATATTAATCACCCTAGATCTGCTTGTTATCAGAGTTATGGATACAGTAGTGGTTGGTTTAACACAACTGATGCAAATAGGACTGGAAAGGGAGGAAGAGTAATTGGCACAATAAATAATATTTCTACTTTGGTTGGAGAAATAGTTCAAATAAATGTTGGTGGAGAGGGGTACTGGTCAGCGTGTAGTAGTGGTGGAACCAAGTATGGAGGCTGGAACGGTGGTGGTAATGGAGCCTCTGACACTAGATTCCAAGGAGGAGGAGGAGCTTCAGATATTAGAATAGGAAATCACACTCCACAAGAGAGAATTATTGTAGCAGGTGGTGGTGGTTCAACTAGCTCAAGGAATAATGGAGGCTCGTCGGTGTTATGCCCTGGTGGAGCAGGTGGCGGATTAACCGGAGGTACTGGTGCTCAAGGGTCAAACTCTTCCAATCTTGGAGGACAAGGAGGTTCACAAACATCAGGCGGGCTTGGTGGATCAAGTGGATACCATGCAAACAGACCATATGGAGGAGATGTAAGGTATAGTGGTGATTACTCTGGCCTTGGAAAAGGGGGGCATGGAACATATTCTGGTGTTCAATGTGGAGCAAATTATAATCATTCACATGATGGTGGTGGTGGAGGTGGCGGCTACCATGGTGGTGGAGCAGGTTATACAGGAGGAGGAGGTAGCTCATATACAGACCCAAATTACTTTTCTTCATCTTCTGTAACACATAATCAAGGTTATTGGCCTGATGTAAATCACTCGCAATACAAGGGAAATACGGTTAATAGTCATGGTTATATTATTATAACTTTACAATAATTAGATAACACATAGAGATGATTAAAGAATTGCAAGAAAGAATAACACAATTAGAGAAATAATTAATAGTTTTATAATTATGAAAAAAATACTTTTAACAATTACATTAATATCTTTTGCTACTCTTAGTTTTTCACAACAAGTTAGTAGATATGTTGTAGCAAGTGGGGGTAATTATTCTACAGCAAGTGGGATAAGTGTATCTTCTACTATTGGTGAGCCAATGGTAAATACACTTACAGCGACTGCTTTTATTTTAACACAAGGCTTTCAACAAGCTAGTATTACCTACTACGGTTGTACTGACTCTAATGCATGTAACTACGATTCAACAGCTACTGTTGATGATGGTTCATGTTTAACTGTTTACGGTTGTATGGATGTAACTGCATGTAATTATGATTCAACAGCAGTTTGTGATGACGGTTCTTGTTTAATAGTTTATGGTTGTACTGATTCAACGGCACTAAATTATAATATCTCAGCTACGTGTGATGATGGTTCTTGCTGTGTAGATTGTTTTATTGAATATTATCATCCTCAAACTAATGATCATATTTATGT
>PAKE01000011.1 GCA_002710495.1 Flavobacteriales bacterium | reverse complement strand
AGAAGCTGCCAACATTGCAATATAACCTATAAAAAATGTAAAAGCTACATAATTGTCAGGTGCTATTGTTTCCATAATTGATAATAACATTTTGTTTAATTTTTGATTAATATTTTACAAAAATATAAAATAATTATTTAATGCATAACTTTTTTAAATAAAAGTTACGCAAATTTTTTTCATTACAAAAACTAATATAAATTTAGTGTAACAGAAAATCTACCTCTACTTTCAATAAATGATTAGACGCTTCCCAATCTATTACATAAAAGGTTGTTGAATTACCAACAGATGTTGCTGTTCCCTGTCCTATAATCGCTGTATATAAACTATAATCGTTAGAAGATACTGAGTGGGTTTTGTTATTTTAGCTCATATTAAAGCATATAACTTAAATATTATAATTTTAACAGGATGCTTAGGTGCCTTAATTATACTTTATGGCATTATAGCCTCTTCTATCAACTATATTGGTTGTTCAGGAGAAAATTACAATGTGTTAAATCATTTTGTTTCTGAATTAGGTCAATATAAATGTTCCAAAAAAGCTAAGATATTTAATCTATCTTTAATTTTTGGCACACCTTTTTTAATTTTCTATTATCTGAAAATTATCCCTGATTCTTCTAGAAACATTAAAGTTTTATTCAAATGGATAATTTCTACAATTGGATTATCTGCAATATCTATTGGTATATTCTCTATGGATAATACGTTCATTCACGTTGTTTCTGCTCTTCTCTTTTTTTATCTATGTTTCTTCGCCTCATTATTATTTAATATCTACTTTCTGTTTATGAAAAAGCAAGAACTTCCAAGACATTTTGTTATTTCAGGAATTTTTATATCATTCACGACATTAATAAATATTATACAATTCCATCAGCTTGACGTTAATATGTTAGTCACACTTAACAATAGACCCAATATATTATTTGTTTGTATTATTGAATGGATATGTTTACTATCAATGCTTTTATTTTTTATCTCTTCATTAATATTCTTTAGAAAAAAAGTTCGAAATAAGGACCGAGAGGTCCACCATAAATAAACCCACTCAATTGAGTGGGTTTTTATTTCTTTAAATCATAATTATATATATTTTTGTAAAAAAAAAATGAGACTAGCGACAACATTTCTAATACTAACTTTTTTAATCATTGCATGTAAAAAAGACGAATCAGATCCAGCAGAAAATGGACCTACAATTAATATCATCTCACCTACTTCTCAAGATATGCCTGCTACAGGTTCTATAGTTGAAATTAATACTGCTATCACAGATGATGATGAAGTTCATGATGTCACAATAAATATAACAAGTGATTACTCTGCAGACCCAGCATCAATAGAAATAATTTTCGATCATATCCACAATACAGTATTTAATGTTGACACATCATTTATTGCAGAAATTCCATCTGGATCAATGGCAAATTACACTATACAAATATCTGCTGAAGATATGTCAGGAAATACTAATTCTGAATCCGTAACATTTCATGTGATGGATTAATTATAAAAAGAAAAAAACTTGTTAAAAAAGTTCGAAACTAGAACCGTAATACCCACTTTAAAAAACCACACTAATTGTGAGGTTTTTTGTATTTTTGGACAAATTAAAATCTTATGAAAGTAAATAATGACAACCCATTAGGGATAGAAAAAAAACTTTATACTATTGAAGAATTTGGCGCTACATTGAGAAATAAATTTGGAGCAGATAATTATGTTTCTAATATTATGTTAGCAGAAATATTTCTTGCTAAATACCCTGTTTATTCTTGTAATATTAAAAAATTAGAAAATCACATCTCTCAAAAAAGTTGTGGTTGTTGTTAAAATATAAATCAAAAATTTAACTGAATAATTTTCTAAAAAAGTTCGAAATAATGACCGAGAGGTCCACTAATAAATAACCCACTCAAATGAGTAGGTTTATTTAGATTCAGTCAGAATTAATTAGCATCCTCAATAGTTATAGTCAACATATATCTTTTACTTATCTTCAGAGATACTAATCCATATAAAGGGAGCCATTTCGGAAAATGAAATGTTCTACGAACCATTGCTAATATTTAAATACCCAAAAGTATGAGAATTTAAATATCTTATCAAGTTATTTGATAATATATAAAAATCATCTCTTGATTCTATAGGTAATTCATAATTAGTTTGTGACATTCCAAATAATGGAATAATTATTAGATGTGTAATGATCCTTTTCATTACCACATTCCTGCAGGAACCTTCTTTTTCCCATCACATCCTTTCTTTGATGATGAGCAACTACCAAACAAGAAGAGTGATATCAATGTAAATAATATTAATCTTTTCATTTTTTATTGTTTTATAAATTGTTTTGTAATTATATTTCTATTAATATTTAAACTTACAAAATAAATTCCACTTTTTAATGAAGAGCAATTTATAGGAAAATTATTTTTTCCAAGATTAACATTCTCTAAAGAAGTAGAAATCTTTTTTCCAACTTCATTGTAAAGAGTCCAACTTACTTGATCTCCTTTAGGTACATTAAACTCAATATTTATAATATCTGTAGTAGGATTTGGATATATAGTTAATTCGTTAACATCAATATCATTTACAGAAAGAACATCTTCAATTTTTGTAATTGTAGTTTGAAAAATACCTGAACCATAGGTAGCTACTGTAAATCTACCGTCAGAATATCTGTAATCAATTTGCTCAATAATTACATTTCCTATATCATCTTTTGCAATCATCTCCCAGACTGTATTTGGTCCATCTAAATTACTGGTAGCAAACAAACCAATAGAAGTACCTACGACATATAGAGTAGAATTACCCAGTGGAATTATCTGTGCAGTTCTACATGAGGGTCCATTACCAGAACCACTAGCATTTTGTTCTAAGTTACCTGCAACTTTACTCCAACTCCCTCCTGCATCATCCGAATAAAATAAACTATATGTATTGTAATTAGAGAAAACAACCATAATTTTATCAGGATCTTCTGGATGAATTGCTATATCAGCACAATGAACTCCTGAACTAGTTGGTATATTAGTAATTGCAACATGAGCAGGGTCTCCTACATTTGCATTATCCACTCTGTGAATATATTTACTATCTGTTCCATAATAAAGAATATTTGGTGGATTTATAGAGGTTCGAATACACGTAATATCCATTGATGAATTAAAAGCTTCATCAGTATACACACTCCATCCTATATCATTTCTAGTATGATCATCATTATATGGTACAGAAGATAAATTATCGTTTCTCCATAACTTACTTCCTGCAGCCAAATAACACAGATTATCATTATTTTCATCCATTGTAAATGGATTTATAAACTGATATCTAGTGGAATCTGCAGAAAGTGGATCTAATCTATTAAATGCTAATCTGTTTGCCTGATTATCTAACTTCATTTTATAGGCCACTCCTCTTTGTATTGTAAGATAAAAATCTTCTTCATTATCTGCAATTCCAGAATACGCTCCATCACCATTAAAAGGCATGCTCCAAGGATCAGTTTCATTTCCGGAAAAAGTAACAAAATTTCCATTGTCCTGAAAACCTCCATGTAAGACATCTGAATTGGCATTTTTACTTGTAGTAGCTGTATAAAGTTGTGTTGTGTAATATCCATTATTTAATGTATTCCATTCTACTGTGTCCTGAAAACAGTTTTCTGAACGATATACTCCTCCATCAGTTGCAGAAATCATTACATTATTATCTGAAGGCAAAAACAATAAATCATGTTGATCTGGATGATGATTAGGATAAACTCCCCAATTCCCATCTCCTTCATACGAACCTATTAGATATCCACCACAAATCATGGTGTTGTTTGGAGTTGTAAATCCGTCTGTAGAACGCCAAAGATTTGTGCCTCCTATAAATATTGTGTTCTGATCGGTAGGATGTACTTTTATCATTAAATCATAAGAAGATTGACAATTAAAATTATCAAATGATGTCGCTTGATTAGCAGGTATATTAGTAGACAAATCAATCCACTGAGCTCCTACTCCACTACCATTTCCACTTAAATAATTATATTTCCATAAAGAATTCCAAGTAGTTCCACCAAAAAACACATTTGTAAACTGTCCATAGTTAGTAGTACTAGCAGCAATACAATATACTTCATCTTCATTATTTGGGTTTATAGCAAGTTCTATTCTATCGTATACCGGAGGAAAGTTCGCATCAATAATCTTAGTCCATATTTCTCCATCAGGAGACCTCCAAATTCCCTTGTCTACACAATCAGAACTAATAGCAGCATATACAACCCCATTTGATGTAATTTCTACGGAAGTATATTGATAATAAGATGAATTGTTGCCTCCTAATTTTTTATCCCAACTCATTCCACCATCTGAACTTTTATATATATCACCATGTACTGCAGCATAAACCACATCCATACTATCATTTGATGGATCTGTTACTATATTCCATACAAAATCAAAATCATTATCCCAACTTTGTGGGGTATTCGAAGTAGTAATTGCTAAAGAATCCCAACTTAAACCTCCATCTATACTTTTATATATTCCATTTCCTAAAAATGAAACATCACCTAGCCAACCTCCTCTATTTTCTCCACTTCCAAAATACCAAGTATCTTCATGTCCCAATCTTGTATCTTGAGCAACACAAGTTACATTATGCAATTGTCCAGGATCTGTCGTCATACCCCAACTTTGACCACCATCTGTAGATCGAAACATTCCTCCACTTGTTCCTCCAGCCAAAATAATATTTTCATCCTGAACATCAAATGAGATCGCTCTAGTTCTTCCACCAACATTATATGGACCTCTATGAGACCAGTTTGATTTTGACAAACTCTCTGATATCGGAAGTGTTTTTGCAAACATCAATTCTTTTCTTCTCATATCTGAAGGAACTCTTCCAGTATTTGGATCTTTAAACCTTCTGTTCTCATAAACTAATCTTTCTGCTGGATTATCAGACGGGTAAATGACTTTTCTTTGGTTTTTCATTGTTATCTGCTCAGAATTATCAGAGTGATTACAACTTAAAATTATAGTTATTATAAGTATTAAAAATAAGATTTTTTTCATTTTAAAGTAAAGTTTTATTTGAGAGTAAAAATATCAAATTATATTACATTTCTCAAATCCATGCAGAAAATGTAAATTTGCACCTTCAATAAGAAATAATAAATGAAACAAGTAAAAACATACACTCCGAAAAACAAAGTAAGAATTGTAACTGCTGCGTCTCTTTTTGATGGTCATGATGCTGCTATTAATATTATGAGAAGAATTATTCAAGCAAGCGGATGTGAGGTAATTCATTTGGGACATGACAGAAGTGTGGAAGAGGTAGTGAATTGTGCTATTGAAGAAGATGCAAATGCTATTGCAATGACTTCTTATCAAGGAGGACACACTGAGTATTTGAAATACATGTATGACTTATTGAAAAAAAATAAATCTACTCATATTAAAATTTTTGCAGGAGGAGGAGGAACTATACTACCTGAAGAAATAAAAGAATTAGAAAATTACGGAATTACCAGAATTTACCACCCAGATGATGGTAGAAAAATGGGACTCCAAGGTATGATAAATGATCTGATAAAAAAATCTGATTTCTTTATTGGGGAAAAATTGAATGGAGGAATTTCAGAAATAAAAGATAAGAATATAAATGCGATTGCAAGAATAATTTCTGCTACTGAAAATTGTCCGAAAAATCATACCGCAATACTTTCAGAGATAAAACAACTATCTAAAAAATCAAAAACTCCTGTCCTTGGAGTTACTGGAACAGGAGGGTCTGGAAAATCTTCTTTAGTTGATGAGTTTGTAAGAAGGTTTCTTTTAGACTTTCCAAAAAAGAAGATTGCTATTATCTCTGTTGATCCATCAAAACGAAAAACTGGNGGAGCACTACTNGGNGACAGAATCAGAATGAATGCAATAAAATCTNATAATGTTTACATGCGTTCTTTAGCAACTCGNCAAGCGAACCTTGCGCTTTCAGCTCATGTAAATGATGCTCTCGATATACTAAAAGTTGCAAATTTTGATTTGATAATTTTGGAAACTTCTGGTATCGGACAATCTGATACAGAAATATTGGAACATTCAGATCTTTCTTTGTATGTAATGACTCCAGAGTATGGAGCTGCTACTCAATTAGAAAAGATTGATATGCTAGACTTTGCAGATTTTATCTCAATTAATAAATTTGATAAAAAAGGAAGTTTAGATGCGCTCAGAGATGTAAAAAAACAATACCAAAGAAATAACCAAAGATTTGATGAAGACATAGATAATATGCCTGTTTTTGGAACTGTTGCTTCTCAATTCAACGATCCTGGAGTAAACTCAATTTACAAAGTAATTATAGATAAGTTCTCGGAAAAGAAACTTGGAGATTTCAGATCTTCATTTAAAATTTCAGATGAGATGAGTGAGAAGATTTTTGTTATACCACCAAATAGGGTTCGTTATTTATCTGAAATATCAGAAAATAATAGATCATATGATAAATGGGNAAACGAACAAAAAGAAATTGCTCAGAAATTATACGCATTACAAAAGTCCTTATCTATTTTATCCAGCGCATCAAAGGATGTAATCACACAAATAAGAACAGAATACGAAACATTGATGTTGGAGTTAGATCCAAAAAACAAGATACTAATTGACTCTTGGAGAGAAGTACAAGAAAAATATAAAGAGAAGATATTTAAATACAAGGTGCGTGATAAAGAACTTTCCATTAAAACTCATTCAAAATCCTTATCTAACTCTGATATTCCAAAAATATCCTTACCAAAATATGAAGCATGGGGAGATCTATTAAAATGGCAATTACAAGAAAATGTACCTGGAACATTCCCTTATACCTCTGGTTTATTTCCTTTTAAAAGAGAAGGAGAAGATCCAACAAGAATGTTTGCTGGTGAGGGAGGTCCAGAAAGAACAAACAAAAGGTTTCATTTAGTAAGTTTAGGAATGCAAGCTAAGAGGCTATCTACAGCTTTTGACTCTGTTACACTTTATGGAAATGATCCAGGTAAACGACCTGACATATATGGAAAGATTGGTAATGCAGGAGTTTCTATTTGTTGCTTAGATGATCTAAAAAAATTATACTCTGGATTTGAATTAGCTAACCAGATGACCTCTGTAAGTATGACTATAAATGGTCCAGCACCAATGATATTAGCGTATTTTATGAATGCAGCAATCGACCAAGAATGCGAAAAACACATTATACAAAACGGTCTAGAAAATAAAGTACAAAAAAAGATTACAGAAATTTATAAAAATAAAGGAGTAAAAAGACCTGTATATCAAGGTGATTTGCCAGAAGGAAATAATGGATTAGGACTCTTTCTATTAGGAGTTACTGGTGATGAAGTGTTACCTAATGAAATTTATCAAAAAATAAAAAAAGAGACCATCTCTAAAGTGAGAGGTACTGTACAAGCAGATATTTTAAAAGAAGATCAAGCTCAAAATACCTGTATCTTTTCTACAGAATTTGCTTTAAAAATGATGGGAGATGTTCAGGAATATTTTATTGATAATGNAGTNAGAAANTTCTATTCAGTCTCCATTTCAGGTTATCATATTGCAGAAGCAGGAGCTAACCCAATTTCTCAATTAGCATTTACACTTGCTAACGGATTTACTTATGTAGAATATTACCTAAGTAGAGGGATGGATATCAATAAGTTTGCTCCGAACTTATCTTTCTTTTTCAGCAATGGTGTAGATCCTGAATATGCGGTAATTGGGCGTGTTGCCAGAAGATTATGGGCAAAAGCAATGAAGAATAAATATGGAGCTAATAAAAGATCTCAGATGTTAAAATACCATATCCAAACCTCTGGCAGATCTTTGCACGCACAGGAAATAGACTTCAATGATATCAGAACTACACTACAAGCACTGTATGCTATTTACGACAACTGCAATTCTCTTCATACTAATGCTTATGATGAAGCTATCACCACTCCTACTGAGGAATCAGTAAGAAGAGCTATGGCAATTCAACTTATTATCAATAAAGAATTAGGACTTGCTAGAAATGAAAATCCTATACAGGGAGCATTTATTATTGAAGAACTTACAGATTTAGTAGAAGAAGCAGTACTAACTGAATTCGATAGAATCACAGAAAGAGGTGGTGTATTAGGAGCTATGGAGACTATGTATCAGAGAAGTAAAATACAAGAAGAAAGTTTATATTATGAAACATTAAAACATACTGGAGAATACCCTATTATAGGCGTAAACACTTTTTTAAATAAAAAAGGTTCTCCAACAATAATACCAGAAGAAGTGATTCGCGCTACAGAAAAGGAAAAAAAGTATCAGATTTCCATGCTGGATCAACTACATAAAGGAAGTAAAGAAAAATCANCTGAATTACTAAGAAAACTACAAGAAACTGCTAGTCAGAATAAAAACATATTTGAAGCATTAATGAATTCCTCAAAAGTATGTTCTTTAGGACAAATTACTAATGCTTTATTTGAGGTTGGCGGACAGTACAGAAGAAATATGTAATAAATATAGTCATAATGACTATTTCACCACTTCACAAGCATCTTTTAATCTTTTTAATCCTTCTTCCAAATCGGGACCTGCCATTTTATCCATAAACAAAGTCATAAATCTTATAAAAAATGGCATCTCCCCGTTCATTCTCCAAGTTACTTTTGTTCCACCATTAATCTCTTTAAATTCAAAAAAAGCACTTGGCGTCATATCCCCAAAATTTAATTTAATTTCCATTCCTTCTTTATTACAATCAACAATTTTTAATCCTCCCACACCAACTTCCTCTCCCTTCCATTTCATTGAAGCTCCTTTACCTACTTTTACTTCACTAAATTCTGTAACTATTGTTAAGTCATTTTTCCACCATACAGCCCAATTTGGCCAATTATGCAAATCTGAAAGCTGATTATATACTGAATCAACTGGAGATTCAATTTCAATACTTCTTTCAAATTCATAATTGGATGAAATAAACAAATTAAAAGTAGTAAACGATATCATGATTATTATCATCCATTTCAGAATTATTCTTACGGCTTTCATCTTTTATATTTTAGTTTGTTTTTCGAATTGCAAATTACAAAAATCCCTTAATTTTGTTCAATAATTAAAACACAAACAGAATGATAAAGACGATAGGAATCTTATTACTTATTTCAACTACCGTAATTTCTCAAGATAAAGGACAATTTGAAAGTTATTCTAACCCTTTTTACAAAACTATTGTAACAGAAAGTAATGATTACAATCAGAAGGAAAAAGAAGAATATAAATCCTTTAAGATGAATTTTGATGGAAAACAGATACCTAAAAGTTTAGATGAATTTACCATTATTGACGCAGATAATCCAATATCGCAAGGAAATACTGGTACTTGTTGGTGTTTTTCAACTACATCATTTTACGAGAGTGAAATAAAAAGAATTACTAAAAAAGACATCAATTTATCTGAATTATACCCAGTTTACTTTGAATATATTGAAAAAGCAAGAGGATACATAAATAGCAGAGGAAAAACTCACCTTGGAGAAGGTTCTGAAACCAATGCAGTACAAAGAATGATGGAACTATACGGTATTGTCCCATTTGAATCCTATCAAGGAAAGCCATCTGATCAACCATTTTACAATCATGAAAAGATGTTTTGGGAGATCGAAACTTATCTAAAAAATTGTAAAAAAACTAATTTCTGGGATGAACAAGCAATTCTATCTAATATAAAGTCGATTCTGAACCATTATATGGGAATTCCTCCTAAAAAATTCCGATATAACGGAATAACATATACTCCAAAAGGATTTATGAGATATATCACCAGGTTAAATCCGAAAAATTATGTTGATTTTATGAGTTTGATGCAAAAACCATATTGGGAAAAATCAGAATATAAGGTACCTGACAACTGGTGGAGATCTGATGATTATTATAATGTTCCTTTGGATGACTTTATGTCGATAATTAAAGAATCGGTAAAAAACGGATACTCAATGTCTATTGGAGGTGATGTCTCAGAAAGTGGATATTCTTCAATACATGATGTTGCAATGGTTCCTTCATATGATATTGCATCTGACAACATTGATGAAAATGCTCGTCAGTTTCGTTTTTCAAATGGAACTACTACTGATGATCATGCTATTCATTTAATGGGTTATAAAATTGATGAAGCGGGTGATTGGTGGTTTCTTATAAAGGATAGTGGATCAGGTAGTAGAAATGGCAATTTCCCTGGATACTACTTTTATCATGAAGATTTTGTAAAACTAAAGATGATGACTTTTACTATTCATAAAGATGCGGTAAAAGAAACTTTAAAAAAATTTGATAATTAAAAAAACAATCTAATGATGAAAAATATTATAAAATATTTTATAATCTTTTCATGCTTTATATTAATTCTNACCTCTTGCAATAGTTCAAAATTAATTCATGAAGATGAAAAGAAATGTCCATATCTTGAGGGTAAAGATGAGTAAAAAAATTCTTTTACTATTATTACTTCCTTACATAAGCTTATCCCAAAATATAGATGATTTATTTTCTAAAAAGGGGGAAGTTTATTTCTCTTTTCAGTATAAAAATAAGAGCCAATTAAATAACCTCTCTAAAATTATTTCTATTGATCATAAAACAACTGATGAAATAGCGTATGCATATGCTAATAAAAAAGAGTTTTCTGAATTTATGAAATTAGATGTTAATTATACAATGATTAAGAAAGAAGATCTCAATTTTACAAAAGGAAGTAAAAATAATTGGGATTACTATCCTACATATCAGGAATATATAGATATGATGACGTCCTTTGCAGATTCTTTTCCTAATATCTGTAAAACACATCATTTAGGAACACTTAATTCCGGTAGAGAGATAGTTATTGTACAGATTTCTGACAATGTCGGACAAAAAGAAGATGAACCTTCATTTTTATATACTTCATCTATGCATGGTGATGAATTATCAGGATATGTTTTAAGTTTAAGATTGATTGATTATATATTAAATGGATATAATGACAATGATATAGTAACAGATTTAGTAAATAATATTGATATCTGGATCAACCCTCTTACAAATCCTGATGGAGCTTATTATGGAGGAAATCAAGATGTTTGGTCTGCTACAAGATACAATGCTAATTGGGTGGATCTGAATAGAAATTACCCTGATCCAGAAGATGGTCCTCATCCTGATGGAAATCCCTATCAAGAGGAAACAAATATCTTCTTAGGATTAGCTGATAGCATCAATTTCAATATGGCTGCAAATATGCATGCTGGAGATGAAGTTTGTAATTACCCTTGGGAAACTTGGAGTGTTTTAACAGCAGACGATAATTGGTGGCAGTACGTTTCTACAGAATATGCTGATAGTTGCCAGCAAAATAGTGGTAACGGATATTTTAACTCTCAGAATAATGGTATTACTAATGGATACGANTGGTATGAAGTCAATGGAGGAAGACAAGATTACATGAATTATTTTAGATATTGCAGAGAATTTACTTTAGAACTTTCAGATGAAAAAACACCTAATCCGAATGATTTACCAGATTTATGGGATGCAAATTATCCTTCCTTATTAAATTATATGGAACAATCCTTATTCGGATTAAGAGGAATTGTAACAGATAGTATAACAGGACATCCTCTAAAAGCTAAAGTAGAGATTACCGGTCATGATATAGATAGCTCTCATGTATATTCTAATCTGCCAATTGGAAATTATCACAGATATATATATCAAGGAAATTATAATATTACTTTTAGTAAGAATGGGTATCACTCAAAAACTCTAAATATTACTGTTCTTAATAATACAACAACTATTGAAGATGCGCAATTAGTTCCATTAAATTTTGTTGGAATTGACAATAAAAATGTAAATCAGAAAATTATAAATTCAATTGACATATTAGGAAGAAAGAATAATACAGGAAAGAACAAATTATTATTTAATATATTTGAAGATGGAAAAATTGAGAGAAAGATAACCATTAAATAAAACAAATGAAAATACTATTATTACTATGTGTGCCTTTAATGTTTTCTTGTGGGAAGAAGAATGAAGAGAAGGGTAATGATGCAACAGAAATTGCAGTAAATGAAGGGAATAATACAGAAGATAGTCTTTCTAAAGAAGTAACTTTAGAAATGATGAATAGTGGATATATAGGAAAAGGAACTTATGTTTTTCCAAATGGACTAAAATACGTGGGAAAATTTAAGGGTGGAAGATATCACGGGCAAGGAACTTTTACAAATACTACAGGAGATAAATATGTGGGAGATTTCCGAGATGGTTTCTTTAATGGTAAAGGAACATATACTTGGGGGGAAGGTAATAAAGGAGATAAATATGTAGGAGAATGGAAAGATGGTAAACATAATGGTCAAGGAACATATACTTGGGGAGAAGGTAATAATAAAGGAGATAAATATGTAGGAGAGTTTGTCAACAATCAAAAAACAGGACAGGGTACTTGTACTTATGCAAATGGAGAAAAATATGTAGGAGAATGGAAAGATGGTAAGTCACACGGAGAAGGAATATACACTCTAGCAGATGGAAGAATCATTGAAGGATTATTTGAAGATGGTCAATATAAGAGTATACTCTCAGGTGAATATAATGATGATGGAACAACAATTGATTTTGATAATGGAGAAAAATATATAGTAGAATAAACACTTTTTAAGAAAAAAATGAAAAAACTATTACTAATATTACTATGTGTTCCTTTAATAGGATTCTCACAACAAACGGTATATGACAGTATTTTTCATGATGGTGTTTATAGACAATATATCACATATATACCTGATTCATACGATCCATTAATTGATGTTCCTTTATTATTTAATTTTCATGGAAGAACAGGTACTGCATATTCTACAATGTGGCATGCAGATTTTCGACNAATTGCTGATACATCAAATTTTATAATTGTACATCCTCAAGGTTTATTAGATAATACAGGATTGACACATTGGAATATTGGACAAAGCTCTGTAGATGACATTGGATTTATTGAAGAGTTACATCAGAAATTGAGATTAGAATATAGTATTGATCTAGATAAGGTATATAGTGCTGGCATGTCAAATGGAGGATATATGAGTTATTATTTATCTTGTGCTTTGAGCGATAAGATAGCTGCAATAGCTTCTGTTACGGGAGCAATGTCTCAATATACCGAAACAATGTGTAATCCTACTCATCCAACACCAGTAATGGAGATTCATGGAACGGCTGACTCTACCGTTCCTTTTAATAGTATTATTAGTGGTTTAGAATATTGGAGAGATTACAATAATTGTAGTTCAACAGCTGATACAACAGTTATGCCAGATTTAGTCTTAGGAGACTGGAGCACGGTTGAACATATTATTTATACTAACGGAGATAATGATGTTACAACCGAATTATTTAAAGTAATAGAAGGAGGACATACTTGGCCAGGATCTAATTTCTCGAGTGGGGTCACAAATTATGATATTAATGCATCTTTAGAAATATGGAAATTCTTCTCCAGATATGATATCAATGGATTAATTGGAACAAATGTATCAATAGATAATAAAACCAAGAAAGATAAACATCTAGTGAAAATAACAGATATTCTCGGAAGAGAAACTAATTTAACAAACAATACTCTACTTTTTTATATTTATGATGATGCAACTGTAGAAAAAATAATAATGTTGGATAAATAAAAACTACATGACATGATTGTTACAACAACAGAAACAATACCAGATAAAGAGATCTCTGAAATCTTAGGAATAGCAAGAGGAAGTACTGTAAGAGCTAAAAATATTGGAAGAGATATTTTTGCTGGATTAAAAAATATTGTAGGAGGAGAAATTTCAGAATATACCAGATTACAAGCTGAAAGCAGAGAACAAGCAATGCAAAGAATGATAGAAGACGCAAATCGCATGGGAGCGGATGCAATTATTAATGTCCGATTAACAACCGCAATGATAATGCAGGGCACCGCAGAAATTTTAGCTTACGGAACTGCCGTAAAACTAAAATAATGGAATTCTTACCATTTCTTATTTTCATATCCCTTTTAATTTATTTTATTTTTAACCGAATAGAGGAAAAAAATAAAGAAAACTTTGAAGATAGAGATAACTAATGTATGATGTTGTAATCTTAACTGACCACCGGTATGTAAATCCAAAAAAAACAGATTGGTACACAGATCAAGTTTTATTAGAAGATCAATTACTNCAAACTGCATTAGAAAAAAAAGGATTAAAAGTTATAAAAAAAGATTGGGCAGATTCTGAATTTGATTGGACTACTACAAAACACGCTATCTTCCGAACTACTTGGGATTATTTTGAAAGATATAATGAATTCTTTAGCTGGTTAGAGGAAACTAAACATCAAACTACTTTTATCAACTCTGATGAAATTATCCGTTGGAATATTGACAAACACTATCTGCAAGAATTAGAAGAAAACAATATAAATATTGCTCCTACTCTATTTATTAAAAAAAGAGATAAAATAACACTCAAACAACTATTTGATAAAACAAATTGGACAGAAGCGGTAATAAAACCTGCTATTTCTGGTGCTGCCAGACACACATATCGGATTACTCCAGAAAATTGTTTAAATCATGAAAAGATCTTCCAAGAATTAATTACTGAAGAGTGTGTCTTATTTCAAGAATTCTTAAATGACATTACAATTAATGGAGAAATATCTTTAATAATGATTGGAGGAAAATTTACCCATGCAGTGAAAAAGATTGCAAAAAAGGGAGATTTTCGTGTACAGGATGATCATGGAGGTACAGTAGAAAAATATGAAGCTACATTTGAAGAAATAAAGTTTGCAGAAGAATGTGTTGAAAATTGTCCTTTCTCTCCTATTTACGCTAGAGTTGATATTGTTTATGACAATAATAATCAACCATCATTAAGTGAGTTGGAATTAATTGAACCAGAGCTATGGTTTAGGAACAATCCTGATAGTGCAGAAAAGTTATCTAAAGAAATAACAAAGTTATTATTGTGAAATCAAATAAACCTCAAATTCTATTTCATCTAAAATAAACTTATCACCTAGGTTCTTTACAAAATTCTTTGATTTATATTTAACATCCCATTTCGTTCGGTCAATTTTAATATTTGATATGACTTCATAATTCAACTCTTGTTTTTTAACATCAGCGTCAAAGTTTATGGAATGTGTTATATCTTTAATAGTTAGATCAGCTGTTATTCTATATGATTCCTCTTCAACCTTATCGACATCTGTAATTTTAATTCCTGAATTAGGGAAATTTGAAACATCAAAAAAATCTTTATTTTTCAAATGATCTTCTAAATTCTTTTTCTTTTTCTCATTTTCAATATCAGTACACAATAAACTATTCATATCAATTACAAACTCACCACCAACTAATTCANCCTCTTCATTAATTTGAAGTACTCCTCTATCAATATTAATTGTACCATAATGACTTTCGGTNACTTTAGAACCAATCCATTTAATATTTGACAATTGATTGTTAATCTTTAAATCAGATAGTGATAAAGAATCACCNTATGTACTATAATCAACTTCTGATCTATTATGATTATCTGTATTGTTTGTGCAAGAAAAGATTGAGACGATTAAAAAGGATAATAGTATTTTTTTCATTATTTTATTTTTATTATGTATTATTTTAAAATTTCTTTGAAATGATAACTTACTTTTCAGAAAGTAAGAATAATTTTAANTCAATTTCATCTAAGATCATATAATCTCCTAAATCCTCAAAAAATGATTTGGAATTATATTTTATATCCCATTTTGTTCTGTCAAATTTTATAATAGATGTCGCTAAAAATGCATCATTATCAATCCTAACATTAGCTGAAAAAGTAATAGAATGTGTAATTTCTTTGATTGTTAAATCTGCTATTATCTTGTAATCTTCTTTATTAACTGACACTACTTGTGTAATTTTGAGCTTAGATTCTGGGTGTTTGTCAACTCCAAAGAAATCCTTATCTTTCAAATGTTTTTCTAGTTTATTTCTAGATTTATCATCCTCGATATCTGTATTTTTTAAAGAAGTCATGTCGATTACAAACGTCCCTCCGACTAATTTGCCATCATTAATCTCTAGCGCTCCTGATTTTAAGCTAATTTCTCCTTGATGACTAGAAATAAGTTTGGATCCTACCCATATTAAACGCGAAGCATCAGTATTTACCTCTACCATTNTCTGTGAGAAAGAAATAATTGAAAATAAACTAAGAATAAGAGAGAATAATATATTTTTTGTCATAACTGAAATTTTGAATTATTTGAGCAAAAATACATATTTTTACATCAAAAACAAAGTAAATGATTAAGATAAGAAAATTCAAATTTGAGAATACAGAACTTATGAAAATAGCTCACAACATTAGGTATGAAGTCTTTGTCATTGGACAAAATTGCCCTGAGGATATTGAATGGGAATTCGAAGAAGAATCTACTCATTTTTTAGTGTTTAAAAACAAAGAGGCTGTAGCAACTGCNCGTCACAGAGAAACTAAAAACGGATACAAATTAGAGAGATTTGCTGTATTGGAAAATAAAAGATCTAATGGATATGGGCATATTGTTTTAAAAGCAATACTTGAAGATTTATCCAACTTTAATACTAATATTTATATGCATGCTCAATTAGATGTAATGCCTTTTTATGAAAAAATGGGGTTTGAAAAAGAAGGAGATTTATTTACAGAAGCAAACATTATGCACTATAAAATGGTGTTAAAAAGGTAAAATACTATTGACTACTCACTATTAGTTTACTTTTGAAGTCCATCCGTAAATATCTTTAATAGAACCATTCTGAATCCCTTGTAAAACCTTTTTTAATTTAGAAGCGTAACTATTTATCTGACTTTCTATTTCAATTTTTTGATCACCAACAGTAATAGATTTGATAGGTGCTACTGTAACTGCTGTTCCAGTTCCAAACACTTCTTTCAATATTCCATTACTATGTGCCTCAACTACCTCATCTACTGAAATTTTCCGTTCTTCTACTTTAATTCCATTACCCCGAGCAAGTGTAATAAGACTTTCTCTAGTAAATCCTCCTAATATAGTATCAGAAAGGTTAGGTGTAATAAGTGTGTCATTAATTCTTATCCAGATATTCATGGTTCCAGATTCCTCAATATACTTATGATCTACGGAATCTGTCCAAATAACTTGTGTGTACCCCTTAGCATTTGCTAATTTAGTAGGATAGAAAGATGCAGCATAATTTCCAGCTGCTTTAGTATACCCAACTCCTCCTTTAGAAGCTCTTGTATAATGCTGTTCAACTACAACATTAATATCTGATGGATAATATCGTGTAGTAGGAGATGTAATAATCATAAATGTATATTCATCTGAAGCAGAAGCTTTAATACACTCTCCAGATGCAAAAATAAATGGACGGATATATAATGAATATTCTTCATCTTTCTTGCACCAATCAGAATCTAGAGCAATTAAACTCTCTAAACCTTCTATAAAAATATCTTTTGGAATCTGAGGAATATATAACCTTTCAGCTGACTTATTAATTCTTTTGAAGCTATCTTCTTTTCTAAAAAGTAATACCTCATTATCAGAATTTTTAAATGCCTTCATCCCTTCAAAAACAGACTGCCCATAATGCAGAACCTGAGTCCCAGGCATCGTATCTATAGGTCCATAAGGTCGAACTTCAGANTCTCCCCAACTACCATTTTTATATTTACATATAAGCATGTGATCGGAAAAAATTCTTCCGAAGGGTAAATTTGAAAAATCTGTTGAATCTAATCTAGAATTACTTGTTTTTAAAATCTTCATATATCTTTCTGCGTTAAGATTCTCTATTTTGCAAAAATATAAAAAAAAGAGGGGGAAAAACCCCCTCTTCTATATTAAATTTATAAAAAAAGACCTTTTTATTTAACTATAACTAGTTGTTGTGTATTAATTGCTGTTCCGTTTTCATCTCTAATAACAACAATATATTGTCCTGATTTCAAATCAAAATCCTTCATAATCACATGATTTCCAACACCTAAATCCATGTTATTCTCAGAAATTTGNACACCAATCATATTATAGATTTCAATAGAAACATTATTTGATTTATCTAATGAAATTGGGATAAACAATTTGTTATTTGCAGGATTTGGATAAATATCTGAAATTTGTATTCCTTGAACATTAGTTAAAGCAGTCGCTTCTGAAGTTACTTCAAACTGTATAGTTTCATCATAATAGAAGAAGTAATCTGTAGTTCGGAATACTACTATGTAAGGAATTGGACTAATATGAGTAATATCTGGAGTCCAACTAAAAACACCCTCAATTTCATTACCATTACCTGTATTAGAAACAGAATGATTAGCAGGTGAAACAGATAGACCAAATGGAGCTCCAAAAGCTTCCATATCTAGTACGTCATTTACATCTGCATCATTAGCTAATAAATGTAATTGATAATTTTGTCCTGGATTTATTTTAATATAAGGATACCCTCCAGAATTAGTTGGTACAGATTGCATATTAGAAATTTGAGGCATTGAGTTGGAAGTATCTGGAATAACAACAAATTGCATATCTCTACTCATAATTCCAATTAAATTTCCGTTTCTGTATTCATTTATTGCAAATGAAACTACAAAATTACCTACTAATTTAGCACTCCAAGACACTTGGCCTGTAACAGGATTAATGAAGAATGGAGAGGCTGCGTTAGAATACATAGAGGTGTCATCCAAATATTCATAACCACTAACTGTATCTGGAATTGCATTTACACCTCCAGAATAAGGGACAGACATTGACCAAGCTAATGAATCACCATCTGGATCAAATGGTAATGGATTATATTGCCATAATGTATTTGTAGGTAAATACGTTACAGGATCCGCTAAAAATGTTGGTGATGAATTAGGATTAGCACTATTAACCTTTAAAAAGGTTGCAAATGACATACTCTCTGATAGTGGAGCAGACATATTAATAATAGCTCCATTTCTACAGCAATCAGTCCATTTTATAACATAATCTCCATCAGTTGCAAAGGTAATTGTATCAACAAAATGATAAATTTCAACTCCATATACAGAAGACATAGTTGAAAGTGGACCCCCAACACCAAAACTAATATTTGGAGAACTAACAAGTGTATAATTAAAAGAAGAATCTAAAATATAAATATCAAGGTTTTGTGATAAAACCATTTGAATTCCTAAAGTATCTCTATAAACATCAAGCTCAACAAGATAATGACTCCCATTTGAATCAGAACTAATGTAAGAAGCTGTAATTTGCCCACCCATTAAATGAGTCGAGTAAGAAGACATGGAAAGAGAAATCGCTAAAGTAAAAAGTAGTAATTTTTTCATAACAAAAGAGGTTTTTAATTAAGTATTAATAAATGTATACGACAAAAATAATAAAAAGATTGAGATAATCTCACTTTAAAATTTTAAACTTGAATATCAATCAGAAAATATTATATTCTAAATTGACTTTATAAAGAAAATAACCTATATAATTGCAAAATAAAAAAATTAAAACAATGAAAAAGATATTATTACTATCATCTATTGTATTTTCATTTGCATGTACAAACAACTCTGAAACTGATAACACAATCACAGAATTAGATTATACCATTTACGGTGACTCTACAATGACTCCAGAGGGAGTAATTAATGGTGAAAAATTAATTGAGTTATTAAATACTCAAGATTCTGCTANGGTAAAAGTAGAAGGTGTTATATCAGAAGTATGTAGTAAAAAAGGATGTTGGATGGATGTAAATATTGGTGGGGAAAACACATTATTTGTACGATTTATGGACTACGGATTCTTTATGCCATTAGATGCTACAGGAACCACAGCAATTATTGAGGGTATGGCAAAAATTGAANTNCAAACTGTAGAATGGTTAAAACATAAAGAGGAAGACGCTGGTTCTTCCCAAGAAGTAATAGATGCTATTACTGAGCCAATTATTGCTTATAGCATGCCAGAAGCAACAGGTGTTATCTTAAAATGAGATGTAGACTTAAAATATTAAGTATCTGTATTATCGCTTCCTCTTTTTTTTCTTGTAAAGACACAAATACTCAGAATAAAAAAGAAGTAACCAATTACCCAAATCAAGACAGTCAATTAGCCCTTCTGATGAGAGAAATGACTAATGATATGGAAATAATAAAATCTCAAATATTAAATAGAGAAAAACTATCATCTTCCGTAAAAATTGAGAAAGTATATACGGATATACCTACAGATTCATATGTAAGAGATAATAATTGGTTTATACCTATGACAGATCAATATATATTTACAGTAAACGATTTGTTAAATAATCCAGTTAACACAAAAGATCAATACAACACTATCGTTCAATCTTGTATTAATTGTCATAATCAAGTTTGCCAAGGTCCAATAAAAAGAATTAAGAAACTTAGGATAAAAAAATAGAATGAAAAAGGAACTCATCATAACAAAAGATGGTTCTCATTCACTTTTTGTTCCAGATTTAAACGAAACCTATCATTCCGTTCATGGGTCTATTTCTGAAGCCATCCATGTTTTTATCAATAGTGGTCTTCTCTCCCATCNAAAAAAAAACATAAATATTCTTGAAATTGGTTTCGGAACAGGATTGAATACTCTACTAACTTTAGAAAATATTAAAAACAGAAAGATACATTACACATCTTTGGAGCCATATCCTATTTCTTCTGANATATACAACAAACTTAATTTTCATACTGTTACAAATTCTAATTCTGAAACCTTTTTAAAATTACATAGATCTGATTGGGAAGAAAAAGTATTTATTTCAGAAAATTTTACTCTTTATAAAACTCAAAAAAAAATACAAAACTTTATTTCTAAAAAGAAATTTGATATTATTTACTTTGATGCGTTTTCTCCAGAAAAACAAACGGAAATGTGGACTACAGTGGTTTTTGAGAAATGTTTCGACCTGCTAAATAAAGATGGATTTTTAATAACCTATTGCGCTAAAGGAATATTCAGGAGAACTTTAAAATCTGTAGGATTTGAAGTAATCTCTTTAGATGGACCTCCTGGAAAAAGACAAATGACACGAGCAAATAAATCTACTTATCAAAAATAGAGTCAAAAATAAGTTTAAAACCTTTATAAGCAAAAAAGAAAATTATTGGAACTAATAATGATCCAATTATTATGAAAGTCCAATCATCTGCCTTTCGTTCATTATTAAAACCTATATGGAAGCAAATTGCAGACATCAGTATAGATATAGCAAAACCTGACAGCCACATTCCACCTTTTATAAGTTTTTCTTTATCCATTATAATTATCTACTGCATTCCTTACAGAACCATGTTTTTCTAAAAGTTTATTAGCTGTTATATAGTCAACTTCAATTTCATTCATTATCATTTTAGTTCCTCTATCTACTAATTTATTGTTTGAAAGTTGCATATCTACCATCTTATTCCCTTTTACTTTCCCTAGCTTTATCATTAAAGAAGTAGATATCATATTCAGTACTAATTTCTGAGCAGTACCTGATTTCATACGAGTACTTCCTGTAACAAATTCAGGACCAACAATTATTTCAATTGGAAAATCAGAAACTTTAGAAAGAGGGCTACTTGCATTACAAACTATACAAGCCGTTGTTATGTTTTCCTCTTGACATTTTTGTAGGGACCCAATAACATATGGAGTTGTTCCAGAAGCGGCAATTCCAACTACAACATCATTTTGGTTAATTTTATGAGATTGTAAATCTTCCCATCCCAAATTACTGTTGTCTTCTGCAAATTCCACTGCTTTTCTCATAGCTTTATCTCCACCTGCCATCAATCCTATGACTAATCCATGATCTACTCCAAAGGTTGGTGGGCATTCAGAAGCATCTACAATTCCTAACCTACCNGAAGTTCCTGCTCCAATATAAAACAATCTACCCCCATCTTTCATTTTAGGAACAANTGCATTTACTAATTTTTTAATTTGAGGAATCTGTTTCTCTATCGAATGAGCTACTGTTTTATCTTCTCTATTTATATTTTTTAGTAAGTCTGAAGTGGTCATCCCTTCCANACTGTCATAATTAGAGTCGGATTCAGTAGTTGTTTTCATTTAATACAAAGCTGGAAATTTAGATGGATTTACTTCATTCATCATTCCATACACTTTCTCAAAAACATCATCTGCAGAAGGTTTTGAAAAGTAATCTCCATCTTTCCCATATGGTGGTCTGTGTGCTTTTGCAGCTAAAGTTTGTGGTTCAGAATCCAA
The DNA here is from genome assembly GCA_002710495.1 of Flavobacteriales bacterium. Classification (GTDB taxonomy): domain Bacteria; phylum Bacteroidota; class Bacteroidia; order Flavobacteriales; family BACL11. Next base: position 2,629 of record PAKE01000011.1, on the reverse strand, counting down.
ATAGTTATATGCAGCTTGATCTTCTATAATATTTTGTAAAATATAAGCTGACGCTCCACCAGGAACATCCTCATCTATAACNAATAAACGGTTTGTTTTCTTTACNCTTTCTNNAATATCNTGGNTCAAATCAAAAGGAACTAAAGTCTGTGTATCAATTACCTCACAAGAAATTCCAGATCTTTCTAATTGATTAGCTGCATCCATCACTATCCTCCAAGTACTACCATATGTTACTAAAGTAATGTCAGAACCTTCTTTAGTGATTTCTACTTTTCCTAGAGGAACTCTAAATTCACCAATATTATTAGGTAATTTTTCTTTTACTCTATATCCATTCAGACACTCAATTACCATTGCTGGGTCATTTGATTGCATTAAGGTATTATAGAATCCTGCAGCTCTTGTCATATCTCTTGGTACACATAAATACATTCCTCTTGTTCCGTTCAACAACATTCCCATTGGAGACCCTGAATGCCAGATACCTTCTAACCTATGTCCTCTTGTACGAATGATTAAAGGAGTAATCTGACCTCCATGAGTTCTGTAATGAAGAGATGATATGTCATCCACCATAGATTGAAATCCATAAATTACATAATCCAAATACTGCATCTCTGCAATTGGTTTTAATCCCCTCAAGGAAAGCCCAATACCTTGACCAATAATAGTTGCCTCCCTAATACCTGTATCTGCAACTCTACTTTCACCAAACTTATCTTGTAATCCCTCGCAACCTTGATTTACTCCACCAATCTTACCAACATCCTCTCCAAATATCATTGCTTCTGGTATTGCATCNAACATATGATGGAAATTATCTCGGATAATGATTCTACCATCTACCTCTTCTGCATTTGAATCATAAGTTGGTTTTACTTCTGACACATTATGAACTGAAGTTGATGTATTATTATATAACTTAGTATTATACCTTTCATGATTCTCAGAATTTATTTTGTTAATGAAATCACGTAAAGTTCCCTTCTCAGGAATATCTTCATTTACAATCATNCCTAAAAGAGTTCTCGCTTTTGAAAGAAAATCTCTTCTNAAAATACCAAACATTGCCGACTGATTTAAATCTTGAATCCAATCTGCAATCTCAGGAATATTAAGCTTAACATCAATAGAATTNAAAATTTCTAAAAGTTCTTTCCATTCTGATTTTATAGGAGATTGATATTCTGTCCAAGCTTCTTTTTTTTGTTTTTTTACTGTATCTATAGATTCTTTATCAATTACATCTAATTCATTAGCAGTTGCAATTTTACTTTCTATAATCCATTCTTTAAACTTCTTTATACAATCAAAATCTTGTTCCCACTGTAGTCTTTCTTTACTTTTATATCGTTCGTGAGAACCTGAAGTAGAATGACCTGTAGGTTGTGTCATTTCAACAACATGAATAATTGAAGGAATGTGTTTTTCTCTAGCTAATTTTTCTGCTTTTTCATATGCAGAAACTAAAGAAGGATAATCCCATCCTTTTACTTTTACGATATCATAACCAGCCCCTTTTTCATCATTNTGNAATCCAGACAACACAGTAGAAACATCTGATTTTGTCATTTGCACTTCATTCGAAACAGATATTCCATAAGCATCATCCCAAATAGAAATAATTGCAGGAACTTGTAATACTCCAATTGCATTTACAGCTTCCCAAAAATGACCTTCCGCACAAGACGAGTTACCAATTGTTGCAAAAGCAATCTCATTTCCTTTATTTGTAAATCCAGGATTCCTTTTTGCAATCNCAGGATTATCTCTNTATACCTGTGAAGCTTGCGCTAAACCTACCAATCTTGGAAACTGAGAAGCTAAACAAGCCATATCTGAAGTAGAATTCTTTTGATTCATTAAATTTCTCCAACTACCGTCATCATTTAGAAAACGTGTTCCAAAATGATTCATCATTTGACGAGACCCAGAGGAAGGCTCTCTTTCTAATTCAGGATCACCATATAAAGCTGAAAACATGTGTTTTGGAGAATATTGTCCAATAGCAGTCATTAATGCTTGATCTCTGTAATAACCTGCTCTAAAATCACCATTACGAAATACTTTAGACATAGCAACTTGAGCTAACTCCTTTCCATCTCCAAAAATACCAAAACTACCTTTTCCGGAAAGAACATCTCTTCTTCCTTGAGATCCAGATTCTCTAACTTCAGAGATTAACCGATAATCTGCAAGAATCGTTTCTTTAAATTTATTTTTTGATATTTTCAATGAAGATTCTTTTGTTTTTGTAGACATACTAATTATTTTTCAAATTTCTGGTTTGCAAAAATAGTTATTTTATATGAAATCTATCTAAATTTAATACAGAAGAAAAATATCTCATAAAAAAGTTTCTTTAATTAAAAATATAGTTACTTTTGCGGTCCCTTAATAATGAGGACTAATCACGAGATGTTTAAACCAAATTAAAAAGAATAATGTCAACAAGAATTAGATTACAAAGACACGGAAAAAAAGGAAAGCCAGTTTACAACATAGTTGTAGCTGACCAAAGATCTCCTAGAGATGGTAAATATATTGAGAAATTAGGAATTTACAATCCAAACACAAACCCCGCATTAATTAACTTAGATTTTGACAGTACTCTAGATTGGATGAT
>PAKE01000002.1 GCA_002710495.1 Flavobacteriales bacterium | reverse complement strand
AACCTCAAATCCCGGAATCTGAAAAGATAAAGGAAACAACTCAATTTTCAGATACGACCAAGATTGACAAAACTCAGAAATATAGTTTTGTTGAGAAAATCCTAAATACAGATTATGAAATTAGTCCACTAAACCCAGCCAGGGTAAGTGGGGAGAAACTTTCTGATTTGTATCGTTCTACTATTTTGCTCGGTGGAGGTACTCATTTCACATCTGTTTCAAACATTACATTTAATAGTTTAAGAGAAGATGATTATTCCTACGGACTTACATTTAATCATTTGTCAAATAAATATTCAGACAAGAATTCAGAAAAACTCAAAAAGTCCCTGAACCAGGTACATCTTTTTGGAAAGAAAATAGAAGAGAAAAATATTTATTTAGTAAACCTTGATTATGATAAAAGCTCAGTAGAAAAAAAATATAGACTTCTTCCAGAGTCTGTTACTAATACTGATAAAAACAGATTTTCTTATTCAAAAATTGGATCTACTATTTTTTCAAAAGAACTTTCTGAGGATAAATTAAAACATTATACTAATTTCTTTATTTCGGATTTGAATAAATTTTCAGAAAATCAGATTCATCTGACTACGGCTTTAAGTAAGGATGTAAATGGATATCCTGTTCAATTGGAAATAGAATTTGATAATTTTATAAATTATGCAAATTCAGAGTTGGATGATGTAGAACGATCTGACTTCAAGATTTTCGCATTAAATTCTTTTATTTCTATAGAGAAGTATGATTTTGATATAGATTTAGGATTTAGTTCTGATTACATATTAGACGATCTAAATGGTTCTGAAATAGGTTTATTTCCTTATATTAATATAAGTAAATTTTTAGTGAAAGATATCCTGTACATTGAAGGAGGATTGGAGAATAATGGTTATAGAAATACAATTAAATCACTTTCAGATGTCAATCCATATATATATGCTTTTGCAACAAATCAAGATGTAGTTTTTGATGATTTTAATACATTAGATTTAAGAACTACTGAAGAAAATGAAGCGTACCTTTACATGAAGAATGTACTAGGAGAAGATGAGGTATTTGAAGGAAGATTATCTTACGCTTATATTGTAAACGCTCCTATCTTTTATAAAGTACCATATTATCTAAATGGAAAGTATCTTTCATCTTACATAGATGTGTGGAGATTACATACAAATGCAAATTATGAGTGGCAGATAAATGATTTAGTTGGAGTGCATGCATCTGCTAATTATTTTAATTATGATACAGTTGTTTCTAATAAAGAAAATATTAATGGAAATTTAGGAGTATCTTTAAACTTAGACGAAAAGATAAAGATGAATACTTCTGTCTCGTACTTAGGGAAAAGAAAATCAGTTGGAGGGTTGCAAGATTCATTGCAAAATTATCATATTAATTATAATGATATTTTTGACTTAAGTCATCAACTTCATGCTAATATTTCTATTGATTATAATTACACAAAATCCATCTCAGCATATTTAAGAATTAACAATATTTTTAACTCTAAGCAAGATATGTGGGAAGGATACCAAGAAATAGGTAGAAACGCTTGGTTTGGTTTGAGTTATTCCTTCTAGGAAAAGTTATTAACTTTTGTTAATAAACTTAAGGTCATTTTCTTGTAAAAAATCACTCTATTTAACATACTGTTTTAGTATATTTGTATGACTTTAAAATAAGATAAAAATTACATTAAAATATGAGTGAAGAAAATAAAAATCAGGACTACAGTGCTGATAATATTCAGGTACTTGAAGGTTTAGAAGCTGTGAGAAAAAGACCAGCCATGTATATTGGTGATATTGGTCAGAAAGGATTACACCACTTGGTGTATGAGGTGGTAGATAATTCTATTGATGAGGCTCTTGCGGGACATTGTTCTCACATTGATGTATTTATCAATGAGGATAATTCAATTACAGTTACTGATAACGGAAGAGGTATTCCGACAGGTATGCACGAAAAAGAAGGGAAGTCTGCATTAGAGGTTGTAATGACTGTCTTGCATGCTGGAGGTAAATTTGATAAAGGTTCCTATAAGGTTTCTGGAGGACTTCACGGAGTTGGTGTTTCTTGTGTAAACGCACTTTCTTCTGATTTAAGAGTTGAAGTTCATAGGGAAGGAAAAGTTTTTGAGCAAGAATATAAAATAGGTATTCCACAGTATAATGTAAGAGAAATTGGAACCACCGATAAAACAGGTACTTTCGTCACCTTTACTCCAGATAAAACTATATTTATTGACGCAGTTTATCATTTTGATATTTTAGCCGCAAGATTAAGAGAACTTGCGTTTTTAAATAAAGGAATTAATCTTTCTATTACAGATAAAAGAAGAAGTGATGAAGAAGATAATTTTGTAAAAGAAGAGTTTTATTCAGAGGGAGGGTTAAAAGAATTTGTTAAGTTTTTGGATGGTACAAGGGAATCTATTTTAAATGATGTAATATATATTGATGGTGAAAAAGATGGAGTTCCTGTTGAGGTTGCAATGGTATACAATAATTCATATACCGAAAATGTACATTCCTATGTAAATAATATCAATACCCATGAGGGAGGCACACATCTTTCTGGTTTTAGGAGAGGACTTACCAGAACTTTAAAGAAATATGCCGATAACTCAGGGTTACTAAAGAAAGTAAAATTTGAAATTTCTGGAGATGATTTTAGAGAAGGTTTAACAGCTGTTATTTCTGTAAAAGTTATGGAACCTCAGTTTGAAGGACAAACAAAAACAAAATTAGGAAATAAAGAAGTTACTACTGCAGTTTCTCAATCTGTAAGTGATATGTTGACTTTTTATCTAGAAGAAAACCCTGCTCAAGCACAAATTATTGTACAAAAAGTAATTTTAGCAGCAACTGCTAGAAATGCCGCCAGAAAAGCAAGAGAAATGGTACAAAGGAAGAGTGTGATGACTGGTTCTGGACTTCCTGGTAAGTTGTCAGATTGCTCGGAAAGAGATCCAGAAAAATGTGAAATATTTTTAGTAGAGGGTGATTCTGCAGGTGGAACAGCAAAACAAGGAAGAGACAGACATTTTCAAGCAATTCTTCCACTTAGAGGTAAAATCTTAAATGTTGAGAAGGCAATGCAACATAAAGTTTTTGAAAATGAGGAAATCAAAAACATGTACACTGCTTTAGGAGTGTCAGTTGGAACGGAAGAAGATGAAAGAGCTTTAAATATGGAGAAATTGAGATATCATAAAGTAGTAATCATGACGGATGCTGATATTGATGGTAGTCATATAGCAACTTTAATACTTACTTTCTTTTTCCGTTATATGTACGAACTAATAGAAAAGGGATATGTATATATTGCTACTCCTCCACTTTATTTACTTAAAAAAGGAAAAGACCAACGATATTGCTGGAGTGATGAAGAAAGAGATTCTTTGATGGAAGAAATGAAGGGAGGAAAGGACGTAAATGTAGGTATTCAGAGGTATAAGGGTCTTGGTGAGATGAATGCAATTCAACTTTGGGATACTACATTAAACCCCGAACAAAGAACTTTAAAACAAGTTACAATTGATAGTGCTGCTGAGGCAGACAGAGTATTCTCTATGTTGATGGGAGATGAAGTTCCACCAAGAAGAGCATTTATTGAAGCGAACGCTAAGTATGCTAATATTGATGCATAAAATTAAATACACCTATTTTAAAACAAAAACAAAAAAATGAAAGTAACAGTAGTAGGAGCAGGAGCGGTAGGAGCAAGTTGTGCAGAATATACTGCAATAAAGAACTTTGCTTCTGAAGTTGTTTTACTAGATATAAAAGAAAATTTTGCTGAGGGAAAAGCTATGGATTTGATGCAAACTGCATCGTTAAATGGATTTGACACAAAAATAGTTGGAACTACAAATGATTATTCTAAAACTTCCGGAAGTGATATTGCAGTTATTACTTCAGGAATTCCAAGAAAACCAGGAATGACGAGAGAAGAATTAATTGGAATAAATGCTGGTATTGTAAAAACTGTTTCTGAAAACTTAATTAAACATTCTCCAAATGTCATTTTGATTATTGTGAGTAATCCTATGGATACCATGACTTACTTGGTTCATAAAACCACAGATTTGCCAAAACATAGAATTATTGGAATGGGTGGAGCTTTGGATTCTGCAAGATTTAAATACAGATTAGCAGAGGCATTAGATTGTCCTTCTTCTGATGTTGATGGTATGGTTGTTGGTGGTCATTCTGATAAAGGAATGTTGCCTTTAACAAGATTGGCAAGTAGAAATTCTGTAAGAGTTTCAGAATTTCTTTCAGAAGAGAGATTGTCAGAGGTTTTAGAAGCAACTAAAGTAGGTGGAGCTACATTAACAGGAATGTTAGGCACGTCTGCTTGGTATGCTCCCGGAGCTGCAGTTTCTTCATTAGTGCAATCTATTGCTTGTGATCAAAAGAAAATGTTTCCATGTTCTGCTCTTTTAGAAGGAGAATATGGTTTGGAGGATTTATGTATTGGTGTTCCAGTCGTCTTGGGAAGAAATGGAATTGAGAAAATAGTAGAGTTAGATTTAAATGACTCGGAAATGGACAAATTAAAAGAATCTGCTGAAGGTGTAAAAGCTACAAACAGATTGTTAGAGTAAAATTATTTCTTAATAAATTGGGAAGTTTCCTTTCCTTTCTTTATAACGTAAATTCCAACAGGAAATTCTTCAACATTAATATATTCGTCCTTTGTGTTGAAAATCAATTCTCCTAAACTATTATAAATAAAAATTTCCTCTTGCTTTTTATTCTTTACATATATTGTGTGTGATGATGGATTAGGATAAACATTAAAATACTCTCTGATTTCTTCAATCTGAGTAGTTGTAGTTGTATCTCCCCTGAAAAATGCAAGTCCTCCAGATTGGTTCCCAATTATTATATCCATCAGGCTATCATTATTAATATCGGATACTGCAACTGAATTTTTTCCTCCTTCCCAAACATTATTGTTTATTGTATTTAACTCACTAAATATTCCATTTATGTTTCCATCAATATTATTATACAAATAAGTTTTTCCTGTATAAGAACCAATAAATAGGTGGTATTCACCATTTATCTTAATAAGTTCTGGAGAACTAAAACCATTACTTGTATATAATGAGTCCACATCAATACCCCCCCATTTTATATATTCGACACTAAAATCAGGATTTGTTTGAGTTCCTTTATTTTCAAAGTAAGAAATTTGTCCGCTTTTTGATCCGATAATTAAATCATTAAGTCCATCTCTGTTCACATCAATAATTTGTGGAGAGGCAAAATAACCAACATCAATAGAATCAAAGTTTGGAATATTTATGTTAAAAGTAGTTCCATCTCCAGTAAATAGATGGATCTTCCCATCCGCATCACCAATTATTAGGTCGTCTATAAAATCTCCATTCAAATCACCAAAAGTAGGATGTAGATTAAGTGCAGGTCTATTTAGAATAGTATTTAGAGGAATAGTAGAAAGACCTAAAAAGTCATCAGAAATTAAGGTAAATTCAGGATTTTGTATTGTTCCTGTATTTTTATAAAAAGCAATTTTTGAAATTGGAGTTCCTGTAGATGAATGATATCCGTAATTTCCAACAAATAAATCGAGTAGTCCATCTCCATTTTCATCATAAAAAGTAGGGTGTGCATTTTCACCTAAATCAACACCACTNCCTTGTAAAAAGTCTTTCTGTATAAAATTAAAATTAGGAGTTAAATTAGTTCCCGAATTTTCGTAAATCCAACAACTTTCTTTATTTGCAGAGTTGTTTTGCATATTTGTTGTAACTATCAAGTCTTTTGTTCCGTCATGGGTAGCGTCAATATAAAAAGCAGAAGGAAAAATATGAATATCTGCAGGAATTGTATTCGTAATATTTTGAGGGAAAGCTGTGTCAACCATAATGATATGAGCACTTTGTGGAGTTCCTCCGTTTATCAGTAAATTTAAATTAGTATAACTTACATCCCCTAATATTAAATCTTTATCCATATCACCATCTACNTCCATTGCAATCAGTGTAGATCCAACGTGTTTTCCATATCTACTGGAGGAACCAATTGTAATAGGAGGACATAAACAGTTAAAGCAATCTAAAATATACGTATTTAATCCTTCATAAAAGTTTCCCCAACAACCATTATTATGAGAATATTCCAGATAATCACAATTTCCATGATTTTCTATAGATTCATTCTTAAAATAATGTACAAATCCACCATTAATTTCAAATGTTAATATGTCTAAATCTCCATCGTTATCAATATCAGAAATAGCTGGTAAATCCATTGGACTCACATAAATATTAGGATCAACAGGTGCGCTACTAGGGTAAGTGAGTAGAGAATCCATAAGAACAAAGGATAGAGAAGTTGTAGAATTATTTAGATATACCGCTATTCCTGCTGTAGAGTAGGTAAATATATCATTTTTACCATCACAATTATAATCTTTTAAAAGTATCCAACTTTTTATCTTTGGAAAAGAGCTTCTATATTNAGGAGAAAAGACGAAATTTCCATTAACATTTAAGTAAGGAGATATCCTATTTCCGGATCTGTCAAAAATAATTAGGTCATTTGTTCCATCCAAATCTAAATCAATTTCAGAAAACTGAGCAGAATTTACTCCACCATTCCAAGCGTGTTTTAATTGNGTAGAATTTTCAAAAACACTTACAGTAGTATCTCTAGTAAAATTAATTTGAGAGAAAGAAATTGTGTAAAAAATTAGTGATAATAGAATGAATAAAAACTTGTTTTTCATGCAGGAATAAATTTGAATACAAACTTATAAAATTTTCATCAGAAAACTGATGAAAAAATGATTGTTTCAGTTTTTGTGTAATATGATATGAAAGTTTATATTTGCGGTTCTAAAAATTTTGAAAAATAAATCATGAAAAGTAGAACCCCAATATTATTTTTGACAATTGTTTTTGCTCTTGTGTGTATTTACCATCTCTCATTTACNTGGAAAGTGAATAGTATTAATGAGGAAAAGATTGAATATGCTGAAACTCAACTTGAAATAAATAAAAATGCTACCCTCTCAAAAATTACTGAAGAATATGTTGCCAATGAGTTAAGAAAAGAAAAGATTAACCAAAAGTTTATTAATTCTCTTGAAATAACTGATACAACTAAACAGATAGTATTTCAATTAGACTCTTCTGTTTATTATAAATTTCAGGATACTCTTATAGAGTTTGAGTTATCAACTAAACAAGATACAATTAGACTTAATAATTCTGAGATCTTTAGTTTCAACAATATAGATTATGATTCTACCATAGTAGACAGTTTAGTAAAACAAGAGAAAGATAACATTAAAAATGATTACGCTAGTAATAAGACCCTCGAAATAAGTAAACTTGAATCATACTTCATTGATTCTATTTCTGTTAACCAATTAACTAAAGAAACTCAAGGAGTTTATAATTTATTATTTAAGAACTATACATATCAAGAATGTTTAGATAAACAGATTAATTTAGGATTAGATTTGAAAGGAGGTATTAGCGTAACCTTAGAAGTAGATATTAGAGATGTATTAGTTAATTGGGCATATGAAGGGTCAAATCGTTATGAAATTTTTCTATCAAGGTTAGATTTAGCTGATATGGCAATGAAATCTAGTTCTGTAGATTATTTAGATTTAGTCCAAGATGAGTATGGTAATGAATTAGAAGCAAGGAATGATTTGTCAGATATTTTTGGATCAGAATTTAAGGAGGTAAATGGATTAACTAATGAAGAAGTTGTAAAATATCTAAGAAAGGAAATAGATGGTATAATATCTACAACATTTACAACTCTAAAAGAAAGGTCAGAGAGATTTGCAAATATTCGGCCAAATATTCTTACAACTTCAATATCTGGGAGGTTTATTGTTGAGCTACCTGGAGCTAAAGATGTTAAACGTGTTAACTCTATNTTAACAGATCCTGCAAAACTAGAATTTTGGGAGGCCTACAAACTAGATGAGGTTTTTGATATAACTCAAAACTCACTCAGATTTAGAGATATGTCTGAATCAGATTCTATAATAATGAAGGAGTGGACTGCAATAGTTGAGATGAGTAATAATTTATTTCAGAGAAATGACGAAGGTTCTTTTGGACCTGTCATAGGATATTCTAATACGAATAATCAAGAAGATTTAAAGGAATTATTTAATAAGTTAGAAAAATTACTTCTTAATCAGAATATAAAATTTGCTTATGGATATTTAGCTTCAGATAAAACAAGAAAAACTTTACAAGTTTATGCTTTGAAAACTTCTCCTATATATGAGGATGAAAATGAAGATGGTTCTGTCTTGAACGGAGATATTATATCTAATTCCAGCGCAAGTATTCAAAATGGTCAGTGGGAGGTTAGTATGACGATGCAGCCTGCTGCTGCTCAAAAATGGAGTAAAATCACATTACAAAATATTGATAATCATGTTGCTATTGTCTTAGATGGAACTATCAGGTCTTGTCCTGTAATTAACACTCAAATTAAGGGAGGTAGTTCTGTGATATCTGGATCATTTTCTTCTAGTGAAGCAAATGATTTAGCAAATATTTTGGGTTCTGGTAAGTTGAAATCGAAACTTAATATTCTACAACAATCAGTTGTAGGACCTTCATTGGGTCAGGCTTCCATTGATGCAAGTATGAGCTCTTTTATGATTGCATTATTTATCGTATTTCTTTATATGATATTTTATTATTACGGAGCTGGAATTGTATCTAATGTGGCTTTAATATCAAATCTATTCTTTATCTTTGGTGTATTAGCCTCTACAGGAATGGTGCTTACTTTACCAGGAATTGCTGGTATTGTTCTGACTATAGGTATGTCGGTTGATGCAAATGTACTTATTTACGAAAGAATTCGAGAGGAACTAACAAATGGCAAAGGAGTCCGATTAGCAATTGAAGATGGTTATAAATCTGCTTATACTTCTATTATTGATGCCAATGTCACTACTCTCTTAACAGGTATAATTCTATATATATTTGGTTCTGGTCCAATTAAAGGGTTTGCTACTACTTTAATAATAGGTATCCTAACTTCATTGTTCTGTGCAATTTTCATTACAAGATTAGTTATCTCTGCAAGATTANATAAAGGAAAATCTATTTCATTTTCTACAAGATTAACTAAGGGTGCATTCAAAAACCTGAATATTGATTTTATAGGTAAAAGAAGAGTGTTTTATGTATTATCTGCAATTGTAATTTTATTTGGAGGATATTCATTGTCTACAAAAGGGTTGGATTATGGAATTGACTTTTCTGGAGGAAGAACCTATATTGTGAATATGCCAAATGAGACTATTACTAATGAAGATATTAAAGAATCATTATCCAAAGTATTTGTAAATGAAGATGGAAGTGTTCAATCTATACAGGTATCTAAATTTAACGATCTAACAGAAAAAGACTCACTAAATCAGAACAACGTTGCTATAGATGCAGTTAAAATTACGACAAAGTACATGATAGATAGTGATGATAAAAATGCAGATAGTATTGTTACAGCTACATTACTTAATGGATTAGGTGGTGATTTTACAGATAAAAATATAGTTAGCTATCAGAAAGTNGCTTCTACCATTGCTGATGATATTAGATCTTCCGCTTGGGGTTCAATCATTTTCTCACTATTAGTAATTTTCTTATATATTTTAGTGAGATTTAAGAAATGGCAATTTAGTTTAGGTGCGGTTATTGCTGTCTTTCATGATGTGCTTATTGTACTTTCTGTATTCTCAGTCTTGTATGGGATATTACCTTTTTCATTAGAAATTGATCAAGCGTTTATTGCTGCAATTCTGACTATTATTGGTTATTCATTAAATGATACTGTTGTTGTATTTGACAGAGTAAGAGAGTATATGATCAACTATAAAAAGAAAGAAGTACATGAGTTTATTAACCAATCATTAAACTCAACATTAAGTAGAACTATTAACACATCCTTAACTACATTCTTTGTGTTACTTGTTATCTTCCTTTTTGGAGGTGAGGTAATTAAAGGATTTATGTTTGCCTTAATGGTTGGAGTTATTGTTGGAACATATTCTTCATTATTTGTTGCGTCTCCTATAATGGTNGACACAATTAAAAGAAGAGANATTAAGAATAAATAATCTTTTTAAAATTCTANTACAAAAGCCCTTTCATTGAGAGGGCTTTTTTTATTTTTGCATTATGTTATTATTTATTGGAGCTTCTGAAATTTTCTTTGTTATACTTTTTGTAGTTATGTTGTTTGGTTCAAAAAAAATACCAGAAATTGCTAAAGGTTTAGGTAAAATGATGAGAGAAGTTAAAGACGCTTCCAACGAAATNAAAAGAGAGATAAAAGATAGTACTAAAGATATTAAAGACAATTTTGATAAAGAAGTAAATGGATAATATATTATTTCTTGTAAGTTTTATAATGTTGTTTTTTGGAGGAGAGCTTTTAGTGAGAAGCTCTGTTGCTTTAGCTCTTAGGATGAGAATTTCAACACTTGTTGTTGGTATGACCGTGGTCTCTTTTGTAACATCTTCTCCAGAATTATTTGTAAGTATAAAATCTGCTTTAAATGGTCTAACTGATATTACTTTCGGAAATGTAATTGGTTCTAATATAGCAAATATTACTTTGGTATTAGGACTTACTGCAATTGTATTTAGGATAAATATTACTAAANAAACTATAAAAATAAACTTCCCGGTAATGTTTCTTGCTTTTATCTTGTTTGGATTTGTCTTGTACTTATTTGGAGAAATCAATTTGATTACTGGAATTTTTTTTGTTTTGCTACTCATTGTTTTTACTTTGTTTTTGATAAAGAGATCAAGNGAAGAACACACACAACTTTCTGATGAAGATAAGGAGAAATATGAGCAAGCGAGAAAAACACCTTTAGTCCAATCTATTTTATATATGCTTGTAGGAATAATTCTACTTATGTATGGTTCCGAATTCTTGGTAAATGGAGTTCAAAGTATTGCAAGATTATTTGAATGGGATGATAGGATTGTATCTGTAAGTTTGGTTGCAATTGGAACATCATTACCAGAACTTGCTACTTCATTAGTTGCTGCATTTAGAAAAGAATCTAATTTAGCAATTGGAAATTTAATCGGTTCCAATATTTTTAATGTTTTAGCCGTATTAGGGATTACATCGATTATTCATCCAATAGAAATGATGAATGAGAATCTGTTTGTTGATTATCTATGGATGATGACATCTGTAGTAGTTCTTGGTTTATTTATTTATGTTTTTTCAAGGAAACAAATCTCAAGAACAGAAGGGATGCTTCTTTTGATTTTTTATATTGTGTTTATGTTCTTCTTGTTTTAATTACATTTAACAAATTGTTGATAAATCATTATATCAACCCTCTTTATTTATTCCAAAAATTTTCTCATTTTAATTTATATTTGCTCAAAACTAATGACTAATCAATAAATATTATCTATGAAATCAAAATTAGAATACATTTGGCTAGATGGTTACCATCCAACCCAAAACATGAGAAGTAAAACTAAAGTTTTGGAAGATTTTAATGGAAAGTTAGAAGATTGTCCTGTTTGGGCTTTTGATGGTAGCTCTACAAAGCAAGCAGAAGGTAGGTCATCAGATTGTTTGTTAAAACCAGTCGCAATTTATCCTGATCCGCAAAGAATAAATGGGTTTTTAGTTATGACAGAGGTGTTAAATGCTGATGGTACTCCACATGAGTCAAACGGTAGATCTCAAATAGATGATAATGATAATGATTTTTGGTTTGGTTTTGAACAAGAATATTTTATTTTTGATGTTGACACTCAACTTCCTTTAGGATTTCCGTTAGGAGGATACCCAGGCCCACAAGGCCTATATTATTGTTCGGTTGGAGGAAAAAATACTCATGGGAGATCATTTGTAGAAGAACATGCTGATTTATGTATTGAAGCAGGGCTAAATTTTGAAGGTATCAATCAAGAGGTTGCGTGTGGACAATGGGAGTTTCAATTATTTGCTAAAGGAGCAAAAAAAGCTGGAGATGAACTTTGGATAGCAAGATACTTACTAGATAGATTGACGGAAGAGTATGGGTATTATATTGAGTATCATCCAAAACCAATTAAAGGAGATTGGAATGGATCCGGTATGCACGCTAATTTTTCTAATTCTACTTTAAGAGAATGTGGTTCTCAGGAAATTTACGAAAAAATTTGTGAATCATTCAGATCGGTTACTAAAGAGCATATTGATGTTTATGGTGAGTATAATGATCAAAGGTTGACTGGGCTTCACGAAACGGCTTCAATAAATGACTTTAGCTATGGTGTTTCAGATAGAGGAGCTTCCATCAGAATACCAATTATTACAGTAGAACAAGGTTGGAAAGGTTGGTTGGAAGATAGGAGGCCAGCATCAAATGCTGATCCTTACAAGATTGCAGGCAGAATAGTAAAAACTGTTAAAACAGCTAAAATACATTCTATTAACATTTAGTTTTTTATAATTCTGATTATCTTTTTGTTCTACTAATTCAAATTATTCCTTATTTTAGCAAGAATTATTAAAATGAAAAAGATGAAAACCAACTCCAAGTTTTTAATATTAAGTTTATTTCTAGTTTTATTCTCTACAATTTCTCTACAAGCTCAAAGAAAAAATAGAGTAATACAAAAAGCAGATCAAGCTTTTGATGCTGAGATGTACTTTGAAGCATCTGAACTTTATAAAAAGGGTTATAATAAAACTAAGAACAAATCTATAAAGGCAGAGATCTTATTCAAGCAAGCTGAATGTTATAGATATTCTAGTAAATTTAAAAATGCAGCTAATTTTTACAAGAAATCAATCAAAGCTAAATACGATAATAGTAATCCGATAGCAATTTATTGGTATGCTGAAATGCTAATGACGAATGGTAAGTATGAAAAATCTTTAGAACAATTTAAAAAATACTCTAAAAAAGTTCCTACAGATATAAAAGCTCAGAAAGGATTAAAATCCTGTCAGTTTGCAATTGATTGGATAGCAGATCCTACAAGATATGTTATTGGTAAGATGAATGCGTTTTGTTCAAAAAATAATGATTTTTCACCTGCATTTGGAAATAGAGATTACACAAAAATTTATCTTGTATCTTCTAGAAAAGGATCTTCAAATGACAAGATTGATGAGAGAACAGGTGAGTTCTTTACCGATATCTGGAGTTCTTCTTTAAATAAAAAAGGAGAGTGGAGTAAACCAAAATCTGAATTAGCTCCTATAAATACCGATAATCATGAAGGGACTCTTTGTTTGAATCAGAATGGTACTACAATGTTTTTTACAACTTGTCAGTCTGAAAACAAAAAAGAATTAGGATGTGAAATCTCTATTTCTCAATTAAAAGGTAAATTATGGGGATCTTTAAATAAGCTAGAAGTAAAAGTAGATAGCAATACAACTATTGGCCATCCTACTATTTCTTCTGATGAAAAACATGTTATTTTCTCAGCTGATATGGATGGAGGTCTTGGAGGAAAAGATTTATGGATGGTTACAAAAGTTGCTAGAGGTCAGTGGAGTGAGCCAGCAAATTTAGGTATTGCAGTAAATACTCCAGGTGATGAGATGTTCCCTTTCTTACATAATGATGGTTCTTTATATTTTGCTTCTGATGGACATGTTGGTATGGGAGGATTAGATATTTACAAATCAGAACTAGATGATAATGGAATTTATGTTTCCGCTATTAACTTAAAATATCCAATTAATTCATCTGCAGATGATTTTGGTATGATTGTTGAAAGAAAATCGGAGAGAGGATATTTCTCATCTAATAGAAAAAATTGGACTGGAGAGGATGGAGTCGAGAATAGATCTAATGGATCTGATAATATTTATCAATTCGAATTACCAGTTTTAGTAATAACATTACAAGGTGTAATAACAGACACAAAAACAGGAGCTATTGTTTCTGGAGCAAATGTAAAGTTAGTTGGTGATGATAATTCATCAGTTGAAGTTACTACTGATAATACAGGAAGTTATTATTTTGACTTAACTCCCCTTGCATCTTATGAGATTATTGTTAGTAGAGAGAATTATCTTAATAATAAAGTTACAGAAACAACTGTTGGTATTGAGAAAAATACAGATCTAGTTAAGGATATCAATATTGACCCAATTAAGAAGGAGATTATTATGCCTAGAATTGAGTATGATTTTACAAAGTGGAATTTAAGACCACAATCTATTCTTGATCTTGATTTATTAGTTATTACATTAAATGAGAATCCTAATATTACAATTGAGTTAAAATCTCATACGGACTTTAGAGGTACTGATCAACAAAACCTTATACTTTCGCAGAAAAGAGCAGATGCTTGTATACAGTATTTAATTTCAAAAGGAATTCCTTCCGATAGATTAGTATCAAGTGGAAAAGGAGAGTCTGAACCATATAAATTAACTGAACAAGATTCGAAAAGAGAAGTTAAAGGAGGGTTCCTCACAAAAAAAGTATTTAAGGAAGGTGATGAGATGTCAGTATCTTATATTGATAAATTAAAAAATAAGTTTAAAGAAACTGCACATCAATTGAATAGACGAACTTCTTTTAAAGTTTTATCTGAGAATTATATTCCTACTGAGATAAAAGAAATTGAAGAAAAATAATACTTAAAATATATAATAATAAAAGCGTCCTTCTGGGATGCTTTTTTTTATCATAAAATGGAAGAAAACAGATATAATCAAAGGGGAGTTTCAGCAGATAAAGAGGATGTACATAATGCTATAAAGAACACCGATAAAGGTTTGTTCCCAAAGGCGTTCTGTAAGATTGTACCAGATTATTTAAGTAATGATGAAGATTATTGTTTGATAATGCATGCTGATGGAGCGGGAACAAAATCTGCTTTAGCTTATATGTATTGGAAAGAAACTGGAGATATTTCAGTTTGGAAAGGCATTGCTCAGGATGCGCTTATTATGAATATTGATGATCTGATATGTGTTGGTGCTACGGATAACATTATGTTATCTTCTACAATAGGTAGAAATAAAAACTTAATTAACGGAGATGTTCTTTCGGAGATAATAAACGGAACAGAAGAATTACTTGTGGAATATAAGAATTATGGAGTGAATATCATCTCTACTGGAGGAGAAACAGCTGATGTTGGTGATTTGGTAAGAACAATTATTGTAGACTCAACAGTTGTCTCTAGAATGAATAGGGAAGATGTAATAGATAATGCAAATATTAAACCAGGAAATGTAATTGTTGGATTATCATCTTCTGGCCAAGCTACTTATGAATCAGAGTATAATGGAGGGATGGGAAGTAATGGTTTAACTTCTGCTCGTCATGATGTATTCTCAAAAATTTTGGCAGAAAAATACCCTGAAAGTTACGATCATTCAGTTCCTGAAGAATTAGTTTATTCTGGAACAAAAAAACTTACAGATAGAATTGAAGGTTCTGATTTAGATATTGGGAGATTAATTTTATCTCCAACTAGAACCTATATTCCAATTGTAAAAGAGATTTTAGATAAATTTAGAACTAAGATTGATGGCATGGTACATTGTAGTGGGGGAGCTCAAACAAAGGTTTTGCACTTTGTAGATAAAGTTCATGTTATGAAAGATAATATGTTCGATCTGCCACCATTATTTCAGATGATTCAAGAAGAATCTAATACAGATTGGAAAGAAATGTATAAGGTTTTTAATATGGGACATAGAATGGAATTGTATGTTTCTAAGGAAATTGCAGATGATATTATTTCTATTTCAGAATCCTATAATGTAGCAGCTAAAATTATTGGTAGAGTAGAAGAAAGCACAACAAAGAAGCTTACGATAAGGAGTGAATTTGGAGAGTTTGAATATAATTAAGATATGTTAGATAAATTAAAAGCAATATATGATAGATATATGGAGGTTGAAAAATTAATTTCTTCTCCCGAAGCTATGAACGACATGAAACTATATGTCCAGTTAAATAGAGAATATAAAGATTTGACTCCTATAGTAAAAGCATATAATGAGTATAAAAATATTATGTCAAATATTGAGTCCTCTAAGGAAATTCTTAAAGAAGAGAATGATGATGAGATGAGAGAAATGGCAAAAACGGAATTAGACGAACTTCTTCCAAGAAAAGAGGAAATGGACGAAGAGATTAAAATTTTGTTAATACCTAAAGATCCTGAAGATTCGAAAAATGCTGTAATGGAGATTAGAGCAGGTACTGGTGGTGATGAAGCTAGTATTTTTGCTGGAGATCTATATAAGATGTATACTGCTTTTGCTTCTACAAAAGGATGGAGCACAGAACTTGTTGATATTGCAGAAGGTACATCAGGTGGATATAAAGAAATCATTTTCAATATAAATGGAGATGATGTTTATGGTCAATTAAAATTTGAGTCCGGAGTACATAGAGTTCAGAGAGTTCCTCAAACTGAAACACAAGGAAGAGTACACACATCCGCATCAACAGTAATTGTACTTCCTGAAGCAGAAGAATTTGATATTGAATTAAAGCCTGCTGATATCAGAAAAGATACTTATTGTTCTTCAGGTCCTGGTGGGCAATCAGTAAATACTACTTATTCTGCAGTGCGCTTAACTCATATTCCTACTGGCATAGTAGCTCAATGTCAGGATCAAAAATCTCAACATAAGAACTACGATAAGGCATTAAAAGTTTTACGTTCTCGTATTTATGAAATGGAATTACAGAAGAAATTAGAGGAAGATGCAAAACATAGAAAAACAATGGTTTCTTCCGGTGACAGATCTGCAAAAATCAGGACGTATAACTATCCGCAAGGTAGAGTCACCGAACACAGAATTGGGCTTACAAAATATAATTTACAGAATGTTATGGGAGGAGAGATTCAGGAATTTATTGATGAATTACAATTAGCCGAAAATGCTGAGAAACTGAAAGAAGGGACCACAATAGAATAAACAAACTAAATGACTAGACAAGAACTGATATTGCAAATCAAATCTAAACGATCATTTCTATGCGTTGGTTTGGATTCGGATATTAATAAAATCCCAAAACATTTATTAGATTTTGAGGATCCGATATTTGAGTTTAATAAGCAAATTATCAATGCAACTAAAGATTTATGTGTTGCTTATAAACCTAATATTGCATTTTATGAGAGTATGGGTGTAAGTGGATGGAATTCTCTAAAAAAAACATTAGACTATATACCTGAGAATATTTTTACTATTGCAGATGCAAAAAGAGGAGATATTGGAAATACTTCTAAAATGTATGCAAAATCATTTTTTAAGAATTTAAATTTTGACGCAGTAACTGTTGCTCCATATATGGGTTCTGATTCTGTTACTCCTTTCTTAGAATTCAAAGATAAATGGGTTGTATTATTAGCTTTGACTTCAAATAATGGAAGTTTAGATTTTCAAATTACAAAAAATGAAGAAGGAAAAAAATTATTTGAGCAAGTTTTAGAAACTTCTCAAAAATGGGGAACTAATAAGAATATTATGTATGTTGTTGGAGCTACTAGGTCAGATCAGCTGTCAGAAGTAAGAGACATTATATCAAATCATTTTTTGTTAGTGCCGGGAGTGGGAGCACAAGGAGGTTCTTTAGAAGAAGTTGCAAAATATGGAATGAATGCTGAATGTGGTTTATTAGTAAATTCATCTAGATCAATAATTTATGCAAGTACAGAAATAGATTTTGCTGAAAAAGCAAGATTGGAGGCTCAGAAACTACAATTTAAAATGGATATCCTCTTATCAGAAAAAGGAATCTAAAACTTTATTTTATACACAACAAATCCAACCCATTCTTTTATAAGTGTTTCCCACTTCTTATAGGTTGATGGATTTGGTAAAAAGAGGTAACCTAAATCAAACTTTTTGTCTTTTATTGTATAATCTGTAGAAAATTTATCGCAATTTAAGTTAAATTTTCGGAAACATAAATCAGCTCTTTTCATATGCCAGGCAGAAGTTATTAAAAGTAAATTTTCTTTGTTATCTGATAATAATTCAGATGTGTATTTTGCATTTTCGTAAGTGTTTCTAGATTTATTTTCAATTAATATATCTTCTTTAGGTATACCACATTCTATCAGAAATTTCTTGGACCAATCAGCTTCTAAATACCCTTCATTTATTAGCTGTCCATTTCCCCCGCTAACTAAAATCTTCTTTACTATTCCTGTTTTGTAAAGCTGAATTGCATGAAATAGTCTATCTCCACAATCATTAAATTCAATTCTATCTTTTTTGTTGTCATATCCAGAAAACCCACCAAGAACTATGCCGTATTTATAAGTTTTATCTAATTCTGAAACTGATATTGCATCGACCCCCCACATTCTACAGGAAATATCTGCAATATATTCATTCCCGAAAAACCAAAAAGCAAACAAACTAATATAAAGTAATTTCTTTCTTTTATTCTTAAAAATTATGGACGATATGATTAATAATAAAATCCAGAAAGTTGGTTTTATTATGAAGAATAATATTTTGGATAGGATAAAAAACATAGTTATATTCTGTTTACAAAGATAGACTATATTTGGGAAAATTAACTTTTTTTAAAAGATAAGTTATTTATTATTCTACTTCTATATTTCTCTGTTAATTCATTTAGATTATAAGGATTATTTTTAAAAAAATGTCTAAATTGCGATATTAGAATTAGTAAATTAAATATTAGTGAATTTATTTAAAATTTTATTTAAAAAACATTTTTTTGGTGTTAGTTCTTGGTGGGGTAGTAGGCTTGGAGTTAAATCATCTATAATAAGATTGTTTTTTATTTACGGAACTTTTGTTAACACTTTGACTATACTTATTTATTTGATTATGGTTTTTACACTAAAAACTAGAAATCATTTTAAGTATAAAAGAAGAAGCGTTTTTGATCTCTAATAGATTATGGTAAATACTCAAATTACACTTACTATAGTATTAATAATAATAGAGCTTGTAGCATTTGCTTGGCTAATTATTGATATTCAGAAATCAAAAAAGAAACAAGATAAAATATTAGATTTGGAAAGACAGATTTTAGAGATGGAGAAATCTATTATGGAAACTGAGAATAATATTATTTTGGAAATTGCTGATTTAAAAGATTTTTTAAAAAAAAATAACATGATAAAACAGCAATGAGAGTTCTTATTACAGGAAGTAATGGATTGCTTGGTCAAAAATTAGTTCACAAACTAAGGATTGATGAGTTGGTTGAACTAATCGCAACTTCAAAAGGAGAAAATAGAATTTCTGAGAAAATAGGATATATCTATATTTCATTAGATGTTACTAAAAAAGAAGAATTAGAAAAGGTTATACTTTCAGAAAATCCAGATGTAATTATCAATACTGCAGCTATGACTAATGTAGATGTTTGTGAAGATAAAAAACAAGAATGCGATGCGTTAAATATAGATGCTGTACAATGTCTTATAGAGGTATCAGAACAAATTGACGCTCATCTTATTCATATTTCAACTGATTTTGTTTTTGATGGAAAAAACAGTCCTTACACTGAGGATGCAATTCCGAATCCGTTATCCTATTATGGTTTGTCAAAACTTAAATCAGAAACTCTTTTATTAGAATCTTCTTGTAGATGGACAGTACTAAGAACAATCATTGTTTTTGGTGTTGCTGAAAATTTAAGCAAAGGAAATATTGTGTTATGGGCAAAAGGTGAATTAGAGAAGGGGAAAAAACTAAACATAATAGATGATCAATTTCGATCACCAACTTTAGCTGAAGACTTGGCTGACGCTTGTATACTTTCCTTCCAAAAACAGAAATACGGAGTGTATAATGCTTCAGGGAAAGAGATAATGAGTATTTATGAAATTGTAGAGAGAATTGCAAAACATTATAATTACTCAACTAAAGATCTGAATAAAATTTCAACATCTACATTAAATCAGACTGCTACAAGACCTTTAAAAACAGGATTTATTTTGGATAAAGCAATAAATGAATTAGGATATAATCCACACTCATTTGAAGAGTGTTTAACAATAATTGATAAACAATTAAAAAACAATTAAAATGAAGAAAATAATTTTAGGACTAACAATTTTGACCCCTTTAATAACAAAATCTCAAGGTTTAGATGAAAAAATTAATGAAAAATTTATGCCAATTGCAGATTGGTGGGAGGGTTTTGTTTTAACACCTGTTGAGATTGCTGGAATTAGCATTCCATTTGTTTTAATATTACTTATATCTGGGGCAACCTTCTTTACAATTTACTTTTCTTTTCCAGGTCTAAAGAGATTTGGTTTAGCAATAAATACGGTAAGAGGAAAATATGATGAAATTGATCATCAATCTGCAGAAAAATCAGATTTAAATGTTGAAGGAGATATAAAAGGAACTATTAAAGATGAGAGTGAAGAGGGTGAGGTTACTCATTTCCAGGCTTTAGCAACAGCTGTTTCCGGAACAGTTGGATTAGGAAATATAGCAGGTGTGGCTGTAGCTATTGCTTTAGGTGGTCCAGGAGCTACTTTTTGGATGATAGTTTGCGGAATAATTGGTATGTCAACAAAGTTTGTGGAGTGTACTTTAGGTGTAAAATATAGAGATGTAGATGAGAATGGAACAGTATATGGAGGGCCTATGCATTATCTGAATAAAGGATTAAATGAAAGAGGAATGAAGACCCTTGGAAAGGTTTTGGGAGGGGTTTTTGCTATACTATGTGTAGGAGCTTCTTTTGGTGGGGGTAATGCATTTCAATCAAATCAAGCAACAGTACAAATCTCATCTATGTTAGGAGTAACTGGTGCTTCATCAGGATTTTTCATTGGACTTATTTTAGCTGTTTTGGTTGGAATAGTAATTATTGGAGGGATCAAAAGAATAGCTAAAATTACCGAAAAAATTGTACCTTTTATGGCTGGGATATATGTGATAGCATCTTTAATTATAATTTCATTAAATTATACTTTTATTGATGATGCATTTAAGTTAATTTATGAAGGTGCTTTTACTCCAATGGCTGGACTAGGAGGAATTATTGGTGTTATTATTGTTGGTTTCCAAAGAGCTGCCTTTTCTAATGAAGCGGGTGCAGGTTCAGCTGCTATTGCGCATTCTGCAGTTAAAACAAAATATCCTGCGTCTGAAGGTCTAGTGGCACTTCTAGAACCATTTATTGACACTGTTGTAATTTGCACTATGACAGCACTTGTTATTATTTTCTTTAATATTGATGGACTGAATCTTCAAAGTGAATTTCTGTATGGTAGTGTAGAAAGTGGTAAGGTATTGATTACAGAAACAGGGAATTATATTGGAGGGGTTGACCTTACTTCAATGGCTTATGATTCTGCTATTCCAGGATTTTCTTATATTTTAACAATAGCAATTATTCTTTTTGCATTTTCTACTATGATTTCTTGGTCTTACTATGGCTTACAATCTTGGAAATATCTTTTTGGGAAAGGAAAAAGAGCTGATCTTGTTTATAAGATATTATTTTTAATGTTCATTGTTATTGGTGCCTCTGCTACTTTGGATGCTGTTATAAAATTTTCAGATGCTATGATATTAGCATTAGTTTTTCCAAATATGATTGGATTACTCCTTTTATTTCCTGAGGTTAAAAAAGAACTTAATAGATATCTTCAGGCTATAAGGAAATAGGATGGGTTTCAAAGATTATTTTCAATTTAATAAGAAGGAGCAAAATGGTATTTTGTTCCTTTCTTTTATTTTACTGCTTATATTAATCATAATTAATTAAAATCTATTATAAAGTATCGTTTGCAAAATGGTCAGTTTATTGATATAAAAGATATTCAGAACATTGTACTGATTGACTCTGATTTATTTCGTAAAATTGCAACTTATTGAAAATTTTATGATTCAAGAAAAATTAGATAAAGTCATCAGAACAATTCCGAATTTTCCAAAAGAGGGGATATCTTTTAAGGATATTACTCCCTTACTATTAGATGCATCTTTAACAAATGATATTGTTAATGAATTTATTGGTAGGTTGGAAGGAGTTGATGTTGATGCAATTGTTGGGGTTGAAAGTAGAGGTTTTTTATTTGGATTTCTATTAGCAAATAAAATGGAAATTCCATTTATTCCTATTAGAAAAGTTGGAAAATTACCAGGAGAAACACTTCAATATAAGTATGATTTGGAGTATGGATCTGCAGAAGTTGAAATTCACAAAAATGATGTGCAGAAAGGATGGAATATATTAATTCATGATGATTTACTAGCAACTGGAGGCACCGCATCTGCTGCCGCTGAATTAGTTCTTCAGTTAGGATGTAAGGTCACTGCTTTCACTTTTGTGGTGAATTTAGATTTTTTAAATGGGAAAAAGAAAATAGAAGAGTACACAAATAATATAATTAGTTTAATAGAATATTAATATGGATTTTAGTTATAACGAAAACCAGCAAATGATTGCTGATATGATTAGGAAATTTGGTAAGAATGAAATTACACCAAATGTTAGAGAGTGGGATGATAGTCAAAAATTTCCGGTAGAGGTTTTTAAAAAACTTGGAGACCTTGGTTTAATGGGAGTTTTAGTTCCTACAGAATATGGAGGTTCAGGATTTTCTTATACNGAATACGTTACTGCTATTGAGGAGTTATCTATTCTAGACCCTTCAATTGGACTTTCAATGGCAGCTCATAATTCGTTATGTACTGGTCATATTTTACAATTTGGTTCTGAAGATCAGAAGAAAAAGTGGCTTCCCAAACTTGTTACCGCTGAATGGATTGGAGCTTGGGGATTAACCGAACATAACACAGGTTCTGATGCCGGAGCAATGAGTACTACCGCAAAAAAAGATGGTGAATATTGGGTGTTGAATGGATCAAAGAATTTTATTACTCATGCTATTTCTGGAAATATTGCTGTAGTTATTGCAAGAACAGGCAAGAAGGGAGATTCTCATGGCATGACTGCTTTTGTTATTGAAAAAGGAACGGAAGGATTTAATTCAGGAAAGAAAGAAGATAAGCTAGGAATGAGAGCTTCAGAAACAGCTGAACTCATTTTTGATAATTGCAGAGTACACGAAAGTAATATCTTAGGAGATGTTGGTGATGGTTTTGTACAATCAATGAAAGTGTTAGATGGAGGAAGAATCTCGATTGCATCACTTGGTTTAGGAATAGCAAAAGGAGCTTATGAAACTGCTAAGAAATATTCTCAAGAAAGAGAACAATTTGGCAAGCCTATTTCACATTTCCAAGCTATTGCATTTAAAATAGCCGATATGGCAACTAAAATTGAAGCGGCTGANCTNTTAATCTACAAAGCTGCCTACTTAAAAAATAATGGGAAGAAAGTTACCACGGAAGGAGCTATGGCAAAATATTTTTCTTCAGAAATAGCAGTTGAAATATCCACAGATGCAGTTCAAGTATTAGGAGGGTATGGGTATACAAAAGACTTTCCTGCTGAGAGATATTACAGAGATTCTAAATTATGTACTATTGGTGAAGGTACATCTGAAATTCAGAAAATTGTTATTTCAAAACAAATTATTAAATAAAAATTGTTTCATTAAAAACTTTTATATATTTGCAAACCAATTTTAAAATAAGAATATGATTGTAATACCAGTAAAAGAAGGAGAAGTAATTGATAGAGCTTTAAAGAGGTTTAAGAAGAAATTCATGAAAACAGGTACTTTGAAACAAATTAGAACAAGAAAAGAATTTATTAAAAAGTCTCAAAGAATGAGAATTCAAAAACAAAAAGCGACTTATTCTGCAAAAATTCTTAGAGAGGCAGAATAAATATAAATTTATAAAAACAGAACCTTTTTTTAGTAATTTCGTAACTAGTTAAAAGGTTTTTTTATGCACAAAAATAATTTCCTGAAATATATTGAGTTTGAAAAGAGATATTCTAAACATACTCTAATTTCTTACAATACCGATCTCACTCAGTTTTTCAATTTTTTAGATGTTGAATATGATATATCTGATTTATCAGAGGTAAGTCATCAAATTATTCGTTCTTGGATATCTTCCATGTTGGATANTGGAATTTCTTCTAGATCCGTAAACAGAAAGATCACTACATTAAAAAGTTTTTATAAATATCTGATGCAAGAAGATGAAGTTGTTGAAAATCCAACACAAAAAATAATTTCTCCGAAAAACGCAAAAAAACTCCCTGTTTTTGTTGAGAAGTCAAAAATGGATAACCTACTTTCGGAAATTGAATTTCCAGATACTTTTGAAGGGGAAAGAGATAAGTTAATTATTGATGTGTTTTATATGACTGGAATGAGACTTTCGGAATTATTAGGTGTAAAGAAGGAAGA
Source organism: Flavobacteriales bacterium (assembly GCA_002710495.1). Lineage (GTDB taxonomy): Bacteria > Bacteroidota > Bacteroidia > Flavobacteriales > BACL11. The sequence goes on along the minus strand of PAKE01000002.1, from coordinate 35,299 downwards.
TATTGATTTTTCGAAATCAAGTATAAAAGTTTTGGGAAAAAGAAATAAAGAAAGAATTATTCCTTTGTCTGTCAATTTATTAAATCAACTAAAAAAATTCTCAGAAAAATATAAAATAAATTCTTGCTTTTTCGTTAATTTTGAGAGTAAGAAATTATCATCAAAGAATATATACAATATAGTAAATAAATATCTTAGTATGGTTTCAAGTCTAGAAAAAAAGAGTCCACATATTTTGAGACATACATTCGCTACCCATATGTTAAATAACGGAGCGGATATAAATGCGATTAAGGAAATTTTAGGGCATGCTAATTTGAGTGCTACTCAGGTTTATACCCACAATACAATAGAGAAATTAAAAACAATATATAAACAAGCTCATCCTAGAGCGTAAAAATTATCAATTATGAAGATAGAAATACAATCCATTAATTTCAATCCTGATGGAGGATTAGTAGATTTTGCAAATAAGAAGATTAAAAAATTAACTTTGTTAGACGATGGAATTATAAATACAGATGTATTCATGAAAATTGAAAAGCCAGAGTCTCCTGAAAATAAAATTACTGAAATACATGTTCATTCATCAAATGGAGAGTATTTTGCAAAAAAGCAATGTGACACTTTTGAGGAATCAATTAGTGTAAGTGTGCAAGCCTTAAGAAAACAACTCTTAAAATCGAAAGGAAAATAGCTCTTTTACTAGGAGTGATTTAGTGTTTAAAAAAATTACTTTAATTTTAGTTTATATTATAAAAAACTTTAATACATTTGCAGACCTCTTTTGGGGAGTATTGAGTTCTTTTATAGTAGTGAATTAGATAATTTGCCGATATAGCTCAGTTGGCTAGAGCAGCTGATTTGTAATCAGCAGGTCGTGGGTTCGAGTCCCTCTATCGGCTCTGTTTATTTAAGATGTTGGGGAGATACTCAAGCGGTCAACGAGGGCAGACTGTAAATCTGCTGGCTTAGCCTTCACAGGTTCGAATCCTGTTCTCCCCACGAGCATTGATGCGAGAGTAGCTCAGTTGGCTAGAGCGTCAGCCTTCCAAGCTGAGGGTCGCGGGTTCGAATCCCGTCTCTCGCTCTTTTTTACCAGCCGGTGTAGCTCAGGGGTAGAGCGTTTCCTTGGTAAGGAAGAGGTCACGGGTTCAATTCCCGTCATTGGCTCTAAAGATAGAGATAAAGGATTTGAGAAGTAAATAATAATTAATAACTAAATAATAAATTTAATAAAATGGCAAAAGAAAATTTTAATCGTACCAAGCCACACTTAAATATTGGTACAATTGGTCATGTTGACCATGGTAAAACTACTTTAACTGCTGCAATTACTAAAGTTCTAGCGGAAAAAGGTGGNACAGAAGTTCGTGATTTTGAATCTATTGATAATGCTCCAGAAGAAAAAGAAAGAGGAATTACAATTAANACTGCTCACGTAGAATACGAAACAGAAAATAGACATTATGCACACGTAGACTGTCCAGGACATGCTGATTATGTAAAAAACATGGTTACTGGTGCTGCTCAGATGGATGGAGCAATTTTGGTTTGTGCTGCAACTGATGGTCCTATGCCTCAGACAAGAGAACATATCTTATTAGGAAGACAAGTTGGTATTCCTAGTATGGTTGTGTTTCTGAACAAAGCTGATATGGTTGATGATGATGAATTACTTGAACTTGTTGATATGGAAGTTAGAGAATTATTAACTTTCTATGATTATGATGGAGATAATACTCCTGTTGTTACTGGTTCAGCTCTTGGTGCATTAAATGGAGAAGCGGAGTGGGTAACTAAAATTGATGAATTAATGGCTGCTGTAGATTCTTATATACAGGAACCAGTAAGAGAAAATGAAAAACCATTTTTAATGCCAATTGAGGATGTATTTACAATTACTGGTAGAGGAACTGTAGCTACTGGTAGAATTGAAACTGGTGTAGCAAATACTGCTGACGCTGTAGATATTATTGGTATGGGAGCTGAGAAATTATCTTCTACTGTTACTGGTGTTGAGATGTTTAGAAAGATTTTAGATAGAGGTGAGGCTGGTGATAACGTTGGTATCCTATTAAGAGGAATTGAGAAAACGGATATTAAAAGAGGTATGGTAATTTGTAAGCCTGGTTCTGTTACTCCTCATACTAAATTTAAAGCTGAGGTGTATATTTTGAAGAAAGAAGAGGGTGGAAGACATACTCCCTTCCACAACAAATACAGACCACAATTTTACATTAGAACAACTGATGTTACTGGTGAGATTTTCTTACCTGAAGGAACTGAGATGGTTATGCCTGGAGATAACTTAACTATTAATGTTGAATTAATTAACTCTGTTGCAATGAGTGAAGGACTTAGATTCGCAATTAGAGAAGGAGGTAGAACTGTAGGAGCTGGGAAAATTACATCAATTACTGCGTAATAAAAAAAGTGTATCAGTAAAGTGGATTTTTTTGATTCCATTTGCTGTTATACGGGTGTAGCTCAATTGGTAGAGTAGTGGTCTCCAAAACCATTGGTTGGGAGTTCGAATCTCTCCACCCGTGCAAATAAAAGACATATAAATGAGAATAGGTACATACATAAAAGATGCATTTGATGAGTTGTTACATAAGGTGACTTGGCCGACATGGGAAGAATTGCAGAATAGTGCAGTAGTTGTTGCTATAGCTTCTTTAATTATCTCTTTAATTATTTTCTTTATGGATTTTATTTTTGGTATTAATGTTGGGAGTACTTTAGCAGATGGAACAACAGATTCTCCTTTGTGGAGAGGTATCTTAGGATATTTTTACCAATTTATTGAAATATTTAAATAAAAATAATGGAAAGCAAAGTTTCAGAGAATAACTGGTATGTTCTCAGGGTAATGGGAGGGAAAGAGAAGAAGACTCGATTATTTATAGAGAAAGAGATTGATAGACTGAATCTAAATGCTTTTGTTTCTCAGATTCTGATTCCTACTGAAAAGGTTTATCAGATAAAAAACGGGAAGAAGGTCAGTAGAGAGAAGAATTTTTTTCCAGGATACCTTTTAGTTGAAGCTAATTTAACTGGTGAAGTTCCTCATATTATTAGAGGAGTTCAGAATGTGATGGGTTTTTTAGGAGCAAAAAAGGGTGGTGATCCTGTTCCTATGAGAGATGCAGAGATAAATAAGATATTAGGTAGAGTTGATGAAATGGCTCTAACTGATGAAAATGTTAGTATTCCTTTTATTGCTGGTGAAACAGTGAAAGTTATTGATGGTCCGTTTAATAGTTTTAATGCTGAAATTGAATCTATTGATGAACAAAAGAAAAAATTGAAATTAATTGTTAAGATATTTGGAAGAAAAACTCCTTTGGAGTTGAATTTCATGCAAGTTGAAAAAATTTAGAATAAAACAAGATGGCAAAACAAGTAACAGGTATTATTAAACTACAAATTAGAGGAGGGGCGGCAAATCCAGCACCACCTGTGGGTCCCGCTCTTGGAGCGAAAGGTGTAAATATTATGGAGTTTTGTAAACAGTTTAATGGAAGAACACAGGATAAAGCAGGGAAAATTATTCCAGTTGTTATTACTGTATTTGCAGATAAATCATTTGAGTTCATTATTAAAACAGCTCCTGCAGCAGCTCAATTATTAGAAGCAGCAAAAAAGAAGAGTGGTTCTGGTGAGCCAAATAGAGTGAAAGTTGCTACTGTCACTTGGGATCAGATAAGATCTATTGCTGAGGATAAAATGGCTGATTTAAATGCTTTTAAAGTAGAGTCTGCAATGCGAATGGTTGCTGGTACTGCAAGAAGCATGGGCATTAAAGTTAAAGGAGTTTTTCCTAGTTAAATTAATAAGATAAATCAAAATAGTCCAATGGCTAAATTAAGTAAAAATAGAAAAGATGCATTTTCAAAAGTTGATTCAGATTCAACATATTCAACACTTGAAGCTGCAAAATTGGTAAAAGAAACTTCTACAGAGAAATTTGATGCATCTGTTGATGTTGCTGTAAAGTTAGGTGTAGACCCTAAACAAGCAAATCAGATGGTAAGAGGAGTAGTCGCTTTACCTCATGGAACAGGAAAATCATTAAAAGTATTAGCTCTTGTTTCTGCTGATAAAGAAGCAGAAGCAAAGGAATCTGGAGCTGACTATGTAGGTCTAGATGATTATATTGAAAAAATAAAAGGTGGTTGGACTGATATTGATGTGATTATTACCCTGCCATCAATTATGGGTAAGATTGGTGCTTTAGGTAGAGTTCTAGGTCCTAGAGGTTTAATGCCAAACCCTAAATCTGGTACTGTAACTTTAGAAGTTGGAAAGGCTGTGTCTGATGTAAAGAAAGGTAAAATTGACTTTAAGGTTGATCAATTTGGAATTATACATGCTTCAGTAGGAAAAGTGTCATTTGATGCAGAAAAATTATCAGAAAATACTGAAGAATTATTACAAACTATAATGAAGTTAAAACCAACTGCAACAAAAGGAAATTATGTTCATAGTATTTCACTTTCAAGTACTATGGGTGTTGGTGTAGAGATTGACTCAAAATCATTAGTTTAATATATAGATAATATAATAAAATGACAAAAGAACAAAAAAATCAGTTTATTGATTTACTTGATAAAAGTATTCAAGAAAATAGTAATTTTTATTTAGCAGATATCTCAGGATTATCTGCTGAAGAGTCAAGTAATTTAAGAAGATTGTGTTTTAAAAGAGAGGTTTCGTTACAAGTTGTCAAAAATACCTTACTTAAAAGAGCTTTAGAAAAAAATGCTTCAAATTATGAAGAACTATATGATGTATTAAAAGGTAATACATCAATCATGTTTACCGATGTAGCTAATGCACCTGCAAAGGTTATTAAAGAATTCAGAAAAAAACATGAAAAACCAGTATTTAAAGCGGCTCATTTAGACGCATCTTTCTATATAGGAGAAGAATACCTAGATACATTATCAGAATTAAAATCGAAAAACGAACTTATTGCAGAAATTGTTGCATTACTTCAGTCTCCTGCTAAAAACGTTATTTCCTCTTTACAATCTGGTGGTTCGAAACTATCGGGTATAGTAAAAACTCTTGCAGAAAGAGCTGAATAATAAAAAAATGAATGCTTCCAACATTAATTAATAAAATAAATAATTTAAAATAAATAACATGGCAGATATAAAAGATTTCGCAGAACAATTAGTTAATCTTTCAGTAAAAGATGTAAACGAATTGGCTAATATATTAAAAGAAGAGTATGGTATCGAACCAGCTGCAGCAGCAGTAGCAGTAGCAGGACCTGCTGCTGGAGGAGGTGATGCTGGAGGAGGTGATGAAAAGACAGAGTTTGATGTAATACTTACAGCAGCTGGTGGGTCAAAACTAGCAGTTGTAAAATTAGTTAAAGAATTAACAGGTAAAGGATTAAAAGATGCTAAGGAATTAGTTGATAGCGCTCCTGCAACTGTTAAAGAAGCTTGTGCTAAAGATGAAGCAGAAGCTTTCAAAACTCAGCTAGAAGAAGCTGGAGCTGAAGTAGAACTTAAGTAGTATGCTTTACATACGTTAGGTTTAGATCTTATAATTATAAGGTCTAAACCATTTCGTTTTTTATAGAACATTTTTTTTAACTTAAAATATAGCTCATTGTCAATACTAAATAATTCCCCAAGAACTAATTTCGCATCTATTGAAAAACAAATGAATTATCCTGATTTTCTAGATATTCAACTAGAAACATTTAATGCGTTTTTTCAAACAGGAACTACTGTAGATGAAAGAAAGAAAGAAGGTTTATATACAACCTTTACAGAGCTTTTTCCAATTACTGATGCAAGAAATAATTTTGTATTAGAATTTATTGATTATACAATTGACCCTCCAAGATATTCTATTGAAGAATGTATTCAGAGAGGTTTGACATATAAAGTTCCTCTCAAGGTCAAACTTAAACTTTATTGTACTGATCCTGATCATGAAGATTTTGAAACTATTGTCCAGGAAGTGTATTTTGGAAACATTCCATTTATGACTCCTAAGGGAACATTTGTGGTAAATGGAGCTGAAAAAGTTGTTGTATCTCAATTACACAGATCTCCAGGTTTATTTTTCGGTCATAGTTTTCACTCAAACGGAACCAAATTATATTCAGCAAGAGTAATTCCTTTTAAAGGTTCATGGATTGAATTTAATACAGATATCAATGATGTAATGTATGCGTATATTGATAGAAAGAAAAAGGTTCCGGTTACTACTTTATTAAGAGCAATCGGATACGAAAGTGATAGAGAAATTCTACAGATTTTTGATTTAGCCGATGAATCTAAGGTAACAAAAAGTGGATTGAAAAGAGTTATTGGAAGAAAATTAGCTTCCAGAGTATTAAAGTCATGGGTTGAAGATTTTGTAGATGAAGATACTGGAGAATTAGTCTCTATTGAAAGAAATGAAGTTATCTTAGAGAGAGATATTATTATTGAAAAACATCACATTAATGAAATTGTAGAATCTGGTTCTGCTGTAATTCTTCTACATAGAGAAGAATCAACTGGAGAACATGCAATTATTCATAATACATTACAAAAGGATCCTACAAACTCTTTAAAAGAGGCTGTAGTTTATATTTACAGACAATTGAGAAGTGCGGAGCCACCAGATGAAGCAACTGCAATCGGTGTCATTGATAAACTTTTCTTTTCAGACCAAAGATATTCTTTGGGAGCTGTAGGTAGACACAGAATTAATAATAGATTAAAAATTGATACTCCTAAAGATAAATATGTTCTTACTAATGAAGATATTATTGAGATTATTAAACAATTAATTGAACTTACTAACTCAAAAGTAGATGTTGATGATATTGATCACTTAAGTAATAGAAGAGTTAGAACAGTTGGTGACCAATTATCTAATCAGTTTTATGTTGGTCTTAACAGAATGGCTAGAACAATTAGAGATAGAATGAATGTAAGAGATAATGAAGTGTTTACTCCTACAGATTTGATTAATGCAAAAACATTATCTTCTGTAATTAATTCATTTTTTGGAACATCTCAATTATCTCAGTTTATGGATCAAACAAATCCACTTGCGGAAGTTACTCATAAAAGAAGAGTTTCTGCACTAGGACCTGGAGGTTTAACTAGGGAAAGAGCAGGTTTTGAAGTGAGAGATGTACACTATACTCATTATGGTAGATTATGTCCTATTGAAACTCCTGAAGGACCAAATATTGGTCTAATTTCTTCTCTTTGTGTATTTGCAAAAGTAAATGATTTAGGATTTATTGAAACTCCTTACAGAAAAGTTGAAGATGGTAAAGTTAATTTGAAAGAAGAACCAATATATTTAAGTGCTGAACAAGAAGAAGATCTAACAATTGCTCAGGCAAATGCACCAATTAAAGGAGACGGAAGTTTTGTGAATCAAACAGTTAAAACAAGATTAGGTCATGATTATCCAGTAACGGAACCTGTAAATATTGGTTTGATGGATGTTGCTCCTAATCAGATTGCTTCAATAGCAGCATCTTTAATTCCTTTCTTGGAACATGATGATGCCAACAGAGCTTTAATGGGGTCGAACATGATGCGTCAGGCGGTACCATTATTAAGAACAGACGCTCCTATTGTTGGGACTGGGTTAGAGCCTCATGTAGCGAAAGATTCAAGAGCTCTAATTAATTCTGAAGGGGAAGGTATTGTAAAATATGTTGATGCAACTAAAATCACAATTAAGTATAAAAAATCTGATCAGGAAAAATTAATTTCTTTTGATGAGCAAGAAAAAACCTATCTTTTAACAAAATTCTTAAAAACAAATCAGAATACTTGTATGAATATTCGCCCTATTGTGAAAGTAGGAGACAAAGTTACTAAAGGACAAGTTTTATGTGAAGGATATGCTACTCAAAATGGTGAATTAGCACTTGGAAGAAATTTAAAGGTTGCTTTTATGCCATGGAAAGGATATAATTTTGAGGACGCAATTGTCTTGTCAGAAAGAGTTGCCAGAGAAGATTGGTTAACTTCATTACATATTGAAGAACATAATGTTGCTGTAAGAGAAACAAAAAGAGGAGCGGAAGAACTTACTGCTGATATTCCAAATGTAAGTGAAGAAGCTACTAAGGATTTAGATGAGTTTGGTATGATTAGAATTGGAGCTCATATAAAACCAGGTAATATTTTAGTTGGAAAGATTACTCCAAAGGGAGAATCTGACCCGACACCAGAAGAAAAATTACTTAGAGCAATCTTTGGAGAAAAAGCTGGTGATGTGAAAGATGCTTCATTAAAAGCAAAATCATCTCATGCTGGTGTAGTTATTGGTAAGTCATTATTTTCTAAGACTATTAAAGACAGAAGGATTAAAGCTCAAGACAAGGATGAATTAGAAATCGTTGATAAGAATTTTGAAGTAGAATCTTTAAAACTCAAAAAGGTTTTAGTTGATAAAATTTATCAGGTTGTAGGAGGTAAATCCTCTCAAGGTATTGATAATGTACTGGGAGAAGAGGTGATTTCAAAATCAGTTAAATTTACTCAGAAAGTTTTAATGACAGTTGATTTCTTAAGTGTAAATCCTAAAAAATGGACTACAAATAAAGAGAATAATATAATTGTTATTAGAATTATTCAAGGATATATTAAAAAACATAATGAAATTTATGGAGAGTACAGAAGAAACAGATTTGCTATTACTGTTGGCGATGAGTTACCAAATGGAGTTTTACAATTAGCTACAGTATATGTTGCTAAGAAAAGAAAAGTGAAGGTTGGAGATAAACTTGCTGGTCGTCATGGAAACAAAGGTATTGTTGCCAGAATTGTAAGAGATGAAGACATGCCTTTTCTTGAAGATGGAACTCCTGTTGATATTGTTTTAAATCCGCTTGGAGTGCCTTCTAGAATGAATCTAGGTCAGATTTATGAAACAATTTTAGGTTGGGCCGGACAAAAACTAGATAAAAAATATTTTACTCCAGTTTTTGATGGAGCTACTATGGATCAGATTAATATTGAATCGGATGCAGCTGGAATTCCAAGATTTGGTAAAACATATCTGTATGATGGAGGTACTGGAGAGAAATTTGATCAGCCAGCTACAGTTGGTATCATTTATATGTTGAAACTAGGTCACTTAATTGATGATAAGATGCATGCTAGATCAATTGGTCCTTATTCACTTATTACTCAGCAGCCTCTTGGAGGTAAGGCTCAGTTTGGTGGACAAAGACTTGGAGAGATGGAGGTTTGGGCACTTGAAGGATATGGTGCTTCTAACATCTTACAAGAAATGATGACTCTTAAATCTGATGATGTTATAGGTAGAGCTAAAGCTTACGAATCTATTGTTAAAGGTAAAGCATTACCTTCTGCTGGAATACCTGAATCATTTAATGTCTTATTACACGAGTTGAGGGGTCTTGGTCTTAAAGTTACATTTGAATAATCTTTTAAAGGAATAAATATGTCATATAAAAATAAAACACAAAAACAGTCTGCAGAATATAGTACTTTAAAGGTTAGTTTATCTTCGCCAGAAGATATATTAGCGAAATCTTCAGGAGAGGTTACAAAACCCGAAACAATTAATTATAGAACTTATAAACCTGAAAGAGATGGTTTGTTCTGCGAAAGAATTTTTGGTCCTACAAAAGATTTTGAATGTCATTGTGGAAAATACAAAAGAATCAGATATAGAGGAATTGTTTGTGATAGATGTGGGGTAGAAGTTACAGAAAAAAAAGTAAGAAGAGAGAGAGTAGGTCATATTAATTTAGTTGTTCCTGTTGCTCATATCTGGTACTTTAGAACCTTACCTAACAAGATTGGTTATTTATTAGGATTACCTTCTAAAAAAATGGATCAAATTATATATTATGAAAGATATGTAGTTATCCAAACTGTAGATGGAGCAGTAAATGAAGAGGGTGAACCATTAGAAAACAATGATTTCATTACTGAAGAAGAATATTTAAATATTTTAGAAAGTTTAGATCCATCAAATCAACATTTATCAGATTCTGATGAGAATAAATTTATTGCTAAAATGGGAGCGGAAGCTCTTATTGAGATGCTAAAAAGAGTAGAGTTAGATTCTTTATCTCATGAATTAAGACATAAAGCAAAAAATGAAACTTCACAACAAAGAAAAACGGAATCTTTAAAAAGATTACAAGTTGTAGAAGCTTTTAAAGAAGCTCAAGTACATACTGAGAATAGACCAGAATGGATGATATTAAAAGTTCTTCCGGTTATTCCTCCAGAGTTAAGACCATTAGTTCCTTTAGATGGAGGTAGGTTTGCAACTTCCGATCTAAATGATTTATATAGAAGAGTTATTATCAGAAATAATAGATTAAAAAGATTGATGGAGATAAATGCTCCTGAAGTAATCTTAAGAAATGAAAAAAGAATGTTGCAAGAAGCGGTTGATGCTTTATTAGACAATTCTAGAAAATCTGCAGCAATTAAAACAGATGGTAATAGAGCGTTAAAATCATTATCTGATAGTTTGAAAGGAAAACAAGGTAGATTCCGTCAGAACTTACTTGGTAAAAGGGTAGATTATTCTGCAAGGTCAGTTATTGTTGTAGGTCCAGAATTAAAGTTACATGAATGTGGTTTGCCAAAAGATATGGCAGCCGAACTTTACAAACCATTTATTATCAGAAAACTGATAGAAAGAGGAATTGTAAAAACGGTAAAATCTGGTAAAAGAATAATTGACAACAGAGAGCCTGTAGTTTGGGATATCTTGGAAAATGTGATGCATGGACATCCTGTTTTATTAAACAGAGCTCCAACACTTCACAGATTAGGTATTCAAGCTTTTCAGCCTAAATTGATTGAAGGGAAAGCAATTCAGTTACATCCACTTTCTTGTACTGCATTTAATGCTGATTTTGATGGTGACCAGATGGCTGTTCATTTACCACTTGGTGCAGATGCAATTTTAGAAGCTCAAGTTTTAATGCTTGGTTCTCATAATATTCTAAACCCTGCAAACGGAGCTCCAATTACTGTACCTTCTCAGGACATGGTTTTAGGTCTTTATTATATGACTAAAAAAAGAAAATCTACTGAAGACCATCCTGTAATAGGTGAAGGTAGATCATTTTATTCTTTAGAAGATGTGAAAATTGCATATAATGAGAAAGTAGTTGATTTACATGCAATAATTAAAGTTAAGATAACTAAAGTTAATGGAAATACAGAATTAATAGAAACATCAGTTGGAAGAGTTTTGTTTAATGAATTTGTTCCTTCTGATGTAGAATTTGTTGATGAACTTCTTACAAAGAAATCTTTAAGAGATATTATTGGTGGAATATTAAAGACATGTGGTGTTCCTAGAACAGTTCAGTTTCTCGATGATATTAAAGAATTAGGTTATACAATGGCATTTAAAGGAGGGCTTTCGTTTAATCTTGGTGATGTAATTGTACCACAAGAGAAAGTCGGATTATTAGAGGATGCTAATGAGAAAGTAGAGGAAATTAAGAGAAATTATAATATGGGTTTCATTACTAATAATGAAAGATATAATCAGGTAATTGATATTTGGACTAATACAAATGCAAAGCTTACGGATACGGTAATGAGAGATATGATTAACGATAACCAAGGATTTAATTCAGTTTACATGATGTTAGATTCTGGAGCAAGGGGATCGAAAGAACAAATTCGTCAGTTAGCTGGTATGAGGGGGCTTATGGCAAAACCAAAAAAATCTGGTGACCATGGAGAATCCATTATTGAAAATCCAATTACAACTAACTTTAGTGAGGGACTCTCAATTTTAGAGTACTTTATTTCTACTCACGGTGCTCGTAANGGNCTTGCTGATACAGCNCTTAAAACCGCTGATGCTGGTTATTTAACAAGAAGACTTGTAGATGTAGCTGCTGATGTCGTTGTTATAGAGGAAGATTGTTTAACTTTAAGAGGACTTGTTACAACTGCTCTTAAAAATAATGAGGATATTGTAGAATCATTATATGACAGAATTTTAGGTAGAGTAAATCTTCATGATATCTATCATCCAAAAACAGATAAGTTAATTGTAGAATCTGGTTCTGAGATTACTGAGGAAATTGCTAAAGAAATTGATGGAGCGGATATTGAAGAAGTAGAAATCAGATCTGCACTTACTTGCGAAACAAAAAGAGGAATCTGTGCTAANTGCTATGGTAGAAGTATGTCATCAGCAAAGATGGCTCAAAAAGGTGAAGCGGTTGGTGTTATTGCGGCTCAATCAATTGGAGAACCTGGTACACAACTTACGCTTAGAACTTTTCATGTTGGAGGTACNGCTTCCAGATCTGCTATTGACGCAAGTGTTATGATCAAGAAACCTGGTATTATTGTAATTGATGATTTAAGAACAATTAATACTAAGAATGAAGATGGAAATAATATAGAATTAGTAGTTTCTAGATCAGCAGAATTAAGGGTTATTGATCCTAAACAAGATGTTGTGATTGCTACGCACAATATTCCTTATGGTTCAACTATCTATATTAAAGATGGAGAAGTAAAGAAAGGAGATGTTATTTGTGATTGGGATCCGTATAATGCTGTAATCATCTCTGAGATTGATGGTGTTACCGAATTTGATTATATTGAAGAAGGGCTTACTTATAGAGTTGAATCTGATGATTTAACAGGATTTAAACAGAAGGTAATTATTGATAGTAGAAGTAGAAAACAATCTCCTACAATTATTATTAAAGGAAACAAAAAAGATGGTGAAAGATCTTATAGTATTCCGGTAGGGGCTCATGTTTCACTAGATGATAAACAGGTAATTAAAAAAGGATCTATTCTATGTAAAATCCCTAGAACTATTGGTTCTTCTGGAGATATTACAGGTGGTCTTCCAAGAGTAACTCAGTTATTTGAGGCTAGGAATCCTTCTAATCCTGCTGTAGTTTCTGAAATTGATGGTATTGTTTCTTTTGGTACGAAAATAAAGAGAGGAAATAAGGAGATTATTGTTACATCAAAAGATGAGAAAATTAAGAAATATCTAGTTCCTTTATCAAAACACATTTTGGTACAAGAACATGATTTTGTAAGAGCTGGTTTACCTCTTTGCGATGGAAATATTACTCCGAAAGATATCCTGTCTATTAAAGGTGTAAAAGCTGTTCAGGAGTATATTGTAAATGAAGTACAGGAAGTTTACCGATTACAAGGTGTGAAAATTAATGACAAACACTTTGAAGTTATTGTGAGACAAATGATGAGAAAAGTAGAAGTACTTGACGCTGGTGATACTAGTTTATTAGAGAAGCAGTTAGTTGATAAGAATTATTTCATGGAAGCTAACGATAAGATTTTTGACAAGAAATATGTTGAAGATCCAGGTGATTCTGATAACTTACAAGCTGGTCAGTTAGTATCTGTTCGTCAGTTAAGAGAGGAGAATTCTAGATTAAAAAGAAAAGATTTAAATTTAGTTCAAGTTGTAGATGCAACTCCTGCTGTATCCAATCCAATACTTCAAGGAATAACAAGAGCCTCATTACATACTGATAGTTGGGTTTCTGCAGCTTCATTCCAGGAAACTACAAAAGTTTTAAATGAAGCCTCTATTAGAGCAAAGATTGATACTTTAAAAGGATTAAAAGAAAATGTAATTGTAGGTCATAAAATCCCTGCAGGTACTGGTCTTTTTGAAAATAAAGATACAATTGTTGGTTCTCAAGTTGAAATAGATAGGTTAGAATCATTGAAGAAGGAAAATCTGGAAATGACAGAAGAAGAAACTATTGTAGTGGCAGAAACTGTTGAAGTGATTAAAGAAGATTAAAAATATTTTATTATGTCTGAAGAAAAGAAAAAAGAAGGATTAAACATTGAGTTGGGTGAAGATGTTGCTCAAGGTACATACAGTAACCTTGCAATAATCAATCATTCACCATCAGAATTTATTGTTGATTTTATTCAAATGATGCCAGGAGTTCCAAAGGCAAANGTAAAATCAAGAGTAATCTTAACTCCACAGCATGCAAAAAGATTGATGAAAGCTTTAGTAGATAACATATCTAAGTTTGAAGATCAGTTTGGTAAGATTGCAGATGTAGATCCAAATAAAGGAATCCCAATGAATTTTGGAGGACCAACTGCTCAAGCATAAATTCATAAAAATTATGAGTAAAAATATTTTTGACACATATTATACTTTTAATATTATTCGTTTATTATGGGTCGTGTTTGTGATATTGATTGTTTCATGCTTCTTTACTTTTGCTTATTTAAATATAGAACATATAGATTATATTTCATTGGAGTACATTATACTTTTTATAATAACTCCTATTTTAGGACTATTGATAATTCGTTTAATTTTTGAGTCAATTGCTGTTCGTTTTGATACATATAATGAATTACAAGAACTTAACAAAAAAGCAGATTGGATGCTCCATGTAAATAATGATGATAAATAAAAAAAAGTTGAAAAACTGGTTTTTTTTAAGATATTTTAGATGTATTTAGAATCCAAATCCGCTTACTTGAAGATTAGCATTTAATTGTAATCTAATTCCTTCATGATATTTTCCTCCATTAAATAACCCGTTTTCAGTAAAAACTGGAATGTAGATACCAATGCCTGATAGATTTATTTTTAATCCTGATCCATAAGCAAAATCAGCTCCATCTGTTCCTGCTTCTGCATATATATGTAACATTTTTAATAAGTTATAATCTAAACTTAAGGATGTCAAGAAATTATCAGATGTTATGTCAGTATAATGTTTTAATCCACCTTCTCTAATAAACATTTGTCTGCTTAAATTACCATCATCTTCTCTAGAGAAAGTTTTTTCAGAAAAGGAGTAATCCATAAATCCATTCCATGCAGACATTTGAATGTTATATTTATAATGATACGCATCTATTTTTGCAATTCCAGCATAAAACCTTGAACTTATTTTTTTGTTTTCATTTAGTTGAAAATTATAGTTACATAGTAGGTTCCCTTTTTTGAAATATTCTCCACTTTCGAGAGATAAATTAAAACTATAGGGATTTATTGTTTTATTATTTCTAAAAGAATATTCTATGTTTAAGAAGTTATTTCTTTCTTCCACATCATGCTCCCCACCATCAAAATTAGGATCTAAATTTCTGTCTATTCCTTCTTTATGTAAAACATTATATGACGTTTTAATACTATTTTCTTTTTTACTTCTTAGATTGTTTTCATTTAAGATTATAGTTAAAAAAGGAACTATCTTATTGTATCTAAATTCTTCAGAATAATTATAGCGTTCTGCGTCTACACTTAATTTAATTTTTGAGAAAATTGAAGAATGAGAATACTTTGTAAAGGCAAAATTTCCTCTACCAACTAATTCTCTTGTTCCGAAACTATACATAGGTGAGATTTTGTAGGAGAATCCTCCTTTAGGAATAAATATATTATAAATACTTAATCCGGAAGAAAACTGATTGTATTTATTCCAACTTAGATTAGGATGATAGAAAATTTGTGTTTTATCTGGGTTATAAACACTTCCCATTAGTTGTAGTTTTATAGGTTCACATTGTTTAAACAAACCTTTTGTTTTATAGATGTTATTATTTCTATTGGTTTCAGGCATTACTCCATTATAATCAATTCGGATATGTTCGTAATCTCCATTAATATAAGGGATTGTTTTTGTTCCTTCAAAACCATCTACCCAGAGTTCTTCACTAATAACTCCATCTTTTACACCGCAAATTACAACAGGTCCAGGAATAGTTCCATTATTTTTTAAAGTAATATTTAGGTTTCTAGATCCTTTATCAATCTTACTAATAGAGTAGTCTAACTGATTTGTTGTAGTAATCATATTATTAAAAAACCAGGATAGATCTTTTCCTGTTTTGTTTTCAAATATTGTTTTCAAATCTTCTGGTTGAGGGTGTTTGTATTTCCATTTTTCAAAATATTCTTTCATACAGTTATCAAACATCTCTTGACCAAGATACGCAGCTAAATAGTCGAAAACAATATAGGTTTTCATATAAACAATGCCACCATAATTCATAGATGTATAATCTGCAGAAGGAAAGTCTATTGGCTGATCTTTTGCAGTCCAAGCTCCAATAAGATACATCAATTCCCCCATAATATTTTTAGTTGTAATATTTTCTAAATCAAACACTTTTTTAATTTTATTAGGTATTGGTATCATCTCATCTAACATATTATGGTCGGGATATTTTCTCATCATATACCTTTGTTCGTTGTATGAATTTATTCCCTCATCCATCCAAGCATGATCTCTTTCGTTAGTTCCTAAAATACCGTAAAACCAATTATGCCCTACTTCATGCATAATAACCTCTTCTAGCATTTTTGGGCTGCCACTTTCACCAATCACGGTTACATTAGGGTATTCCATTCCACCACCAGCAGCAATTGTTCCATCTACTGCTGTGCAATAATTGTATGGATAATCTCCGTTCCATAGGGAGTAATAGTAAACAGCATCATGCATATATTCTATTGAATTTTTCCAAAGATGAGCTTCATTATTAGTAAACATAGTGTAAAGGGTTACC
Source organism: Flavobacteriales bacterium (assembly GCA_002710495.1). GTDB lineage: Bacteria > Bacteroidota > Bacteroidia > Flavobacteriales > BACL11. Next base: position 18,749 of record PAKE01000002.1, on the reverse strand, counting down.
GTTCTTCCAGAATAAGGTAGTTCTACTTCACCTTTTAGTACATGATATCTTTTGTCGGCAAACCAACCGAAATCATGTATTTTTTCTTGAGTAAATCGAATTGTTTTAGTTTTCTTATTTGACTCAGGGAAACTCATGTCATTTTCAAATGTCTTATTCCACCCTCTATTCCAAGTTATTTCTGCGATTTCATTTAATCTAATATGCTCTCCTTTATTTTGTAAATCTCCAGTTGCACCAATTGTATAATTTCTTGGTAGAGTAATACTTACATCAAAACTTCCAAATTCAGAATAAAACTCTCCTTGACTTAAATATGGCATAATGTGCCATCCATCTTTATCGTAAACTGCAGGTTTTGGGTACCATTGTGTTATCATATAAGATTGATCTACATGACCAAGTCTTGAAAATCTTGCATCGGGTATTTTTACTTTAAATGGCGTTTTAATTGTGATTTTTTGTCCTGATTTTATTGGTTTATTTAAAATTAGTTTGCAGATGTCAATATGTTCAGGATGATATTTCAACTCTACTTTCTTTCCATTAACCGTAAAATTTAAGTCTGTAATATAACCTCTATCTTCTTCAGTTGCATAATATAAATTTGTATTTCCACCTTCCAACTCATGTTTTGCAAGTGCAGTTGAATTATCTTTATATGCATTAGGCCAAATATGAAACCATAGAAAATCTAAATCATCAGGAGAGTTGTTTGTATATTCAATTATTTCTTCTGCAATCAGTGTGTGATTCTTGTCATTAAGTTCTACACTAATATTGTAGTTGACTTCCTGTTGAAAGTAATCTTGAGCAGAAAGATTTATGCTTAATATTGTTAGTAGGGATAATGTTAGGTTTTTATACATAGTTTATTTTATAAAAAGTTCTGATATTACAAAAATTCCGAATATGACAGATGCAATACCATTTGTTGTGAAAAAGGCCAAATTCACTTTCCTTAAATCATCTTTTTTTACTAAAGTGTGTTGGTATATGAGTAGTACAGAAAAAACACAGAACCCTATCCAATAAAATCTTCCGAAATCTTCAAAATTACCAATCTGATAAAGAATAATAATTGCAAGAAAATGTAAAACTTTTGATAAATTTAATGCATTTCTTTTGCCAAGTAAAACAGGAATAGAATGTAGTTTCTGTTCTCTGTCAAACTCTTCATCTTGCAGAGAATAAATAATATCAAAACCACTTACCCAGAAAAGTACTACTAACGAGAATAAAATAGGAATAACATCAAATTCTCCTGTTACAGCAAGATAAGCTCCAATAGGAGATAATGAAAGTCCTAATCCTAAAACTAAATGACAAAGTGATGTAAATCGTTTTGTATAACTATATCCTAAAACTACTAAAAGTGCAATAGGAGATAGGTAAAAACAAATATTATTAATAAAATATGTTGTTCCAATAAAAAGTAGAGAATTAATAATTACAAATACAAGTGCAGAGTTAGCTTTTATACTGCCGTTTGGTATTTCTCGTATTTCTGAAGTTCTAGGATTTGCAGTATCGATATCTCTATCAATATACCTATTAAAAGCCATTGCTGCTGAGCGAGCAAAAACCATACAAAGTATTACATATATCAAAGTTTCCCATTTAAAATTGGATTGATGACTTGCTAAGAAGAAACCAATTAAGGCAAATGGCATTGCAAAAATTGTATGGCTGAACTTTATAAGAGATAAGTATTTATTCACACTAAAATGATGTAGTGGAATCCTTTACAATTAACCATTTATTTTCAAATTTTTCTAGTTCTAACCAAAAGTTTCCTTGAGGATTAATTAATTTTGTTTTCTTCTTTATTCTTTCTACCATATTTCTTTGATAAAAAATAGATTGGACTACACCCTCTCCTTTATAATTTTCTATAAAATCTTCTATTTTTTTAAGTCCAGTTGTATCTAAAAATTCTGCTTTTACATGCGCATCATAGGAATCAGGCAAAGGATTAATATCCAATACTGAAGACAAATTCTCTCCCATATCTTCCTGTAATTCTTTATATGAAATTTCTTTATCAATAAATTTAATGTTCGAAAAATAACGAGAACTATCTAAATAACTTTTAAATTTTTCTCTTTGATTATTGTCGTTTTCATCATTCAAAATAATGGTAAATAGAATACCTTCTTCTTTTATTTGATCGGTTATTTTATTTGTCAATTGTGATAAATCCTTAGATCTAATAATTTCCCATTTTCCATTTACAACAGAAGTCTTCTTGGAAGTTAGTTTTACATCATATATTTCAAACTTTAATTCTCCCATACTTTCTTTGGTAGGATAACTGCTTTTGTATCTATTTAAGGTGTTTTTCCATCCAAAAGTAGTTTCACCTTTATCTGTAGCAAAGATTAATTTCTCAGAATTCCAATAACCTTGCATAAATCTATCAATATCTCCATTGTTCCAACAATCTTGTTGAGTATACAACACTTTTTTGATATTATCAATATTACTATTGTTATTCATACTACAAGATGATAAAATAAGAATAAATAATGTAAGAATATGTCTCATATTTATTAAAGCAAATGTAGTGAAATATATATATTATATTTTACGATATTTGCATCAAAATTAATAAAGAAAATGACAACAAAGGCTTCAACACCAAAAGGGATGAGAGATTTTTCTCCATCTGTTATGTTTCGGAGAAACTATATCTTTTCTGTGGTTAAATCTGCATTTGAAAAGTATGGTTTTTCTCCTATACAGACGCCTGCAATGGAAAATTCAGAAACTCTTACAGGAAAATACGGTGATGAAGGTGATAGATTAATTTTTAAGGTTCTAAATTCAGGAGATTTTCTTTCAAAAACAAATTGTGATGCAAATTCTACTTCTAAAGACTTAACAAAAAAAATTTCCGATAAAGCATTAAGATATGATTTAACGGTTCCTTTTGCAAGGTATGTTGTGCAAAACAGAAATGATATTACTTTTCCTTTTAAAAGATATCAGATGCAAAATGTTTGGAGAGCTGATAGACCACAAAAAGGAAGATTTCGTGAATTTCTTCAATGTGATGCAGATATAATAGGAACGAAATCTTTGATTTCAGAGATTGAATTAGTACAACTTTCTGATGAGGTATTTACATCTTTAAACATACCAAATATTGAAATCTGTATTAATAACCGAAAGGTGTTGAATGGAATGGTTGAGATAATGGGTTGTCCAGAATTATTTAACAATATTGTAATTATACTAGATAAATTAGATAGAATTGGAATTGATAAAGTAAAAGAAGAAATGAGTTCAGAAGGAGTTTCTGAAGAAGGTATTTCAGTATTAGAAAAATTCCTAAATTCTTCCGATATTTCAGAATTATCAGATTTTTTAAAACAATCTGAAACAGGAAAAAAAGGAGTAGAGGAACTTCAATATGTTTCTGAAAATATCAGCAAATTAGGACTTAAAACTGCACAATTAAAATTTGATATAACCTTAGCGAGAGGAATTGATTATTATACAGGATGTATTTTTGAAGTAAAACAAAATGATGTAAAAATTGGTTCGGTTGCAGGTGGAGGAAGATACGATAATCTAACTTCTGTTTTTGGACTTGATGATGTTTCTGGTGTTGGAATTTCTTTTGGAATAGATAGAATTTACATGGTGATGGAAGAACTAAATTGTTTTCCAGAAAACATTGATCAGAATACTAGAATAATGTTCGCTAATTTTGGAAAAAAAGAATCTGTATTTTGTTTAGGGCTATTAAAACAACTCCGAGAAAATGGGATTAGTTCCGAATTGTATCCTACATCTGTAAAAATGAAAAAACAGATGAATTATGCAGATAAGAAAGGAGTGGAATTTGTAGTAATGATTGGGGAAGATGAAATGAATTCTGAAAAAATTACAGTAAAAGACATGAAACTAGGTAATCAAGAACAAATCTCAATTTCAGAATTTATTACAAAATTACAGTAATGTCAAAAATGTATAAAATAGGAGAGAAATTACTCACTTTTTCAGATATTTCTAAAATATTATCAGAAGAGATTAAGATTGAACTTTCTGAGAAGTCTGAGAAAAAGGTAAAAGAGTGCAGAAAGTATTTGGATGAAAAGCTTAAGAATTCTAAGGATCCTATTTATGGTGTCAATACAGGGTTTGGTTCTTTATGTAATCATAAGATTACTAATGAAGATTTGGAACAACTACAAAGAAATCTAGTTGTTTCTCATGCTTGCGGAATAGGAGGTGAAGTTCCTCAGGATATTGTAAAAATCATGTTACTTCTAAAAATTCAATCGCTTTCATATGGTCATTCTGCTGTGCAGTTACAAACTATAAATCGGTTGATTGATATGTTTAACAATAACATTTTACCAGTTGTATTTCAGTTAGGTTCTTTNGGAGCTTCAGGTGATTTAGCTCCACTTGCACATATGTCATTAGTATTACTTGGTTTAGGACAGACATATATTCCAAATAAGGAAGGAGGTTTTGCGAAAAAGGATACTTCTGAAGTAATGAAATTAATGAATTGGAAGCCTATTCATCTTAAATCGAAAGAAGGACTTGCTCTTTTAAATGGGACACAGTTTATGGGGGCTTATGGAGTTTGGAGTTTATTAAAATCACAAAAAATTTCTTATCTATCAGATCTAATAGGAACTATTTCCTTAGAAGCTTTTGATGGAAGAAATGAATGTTTTGATGAGTTAATTCATTTAGTTCGTCCACATAAAGGTCAGTTATTAACTGCAGAAAACATTAGAGAGTTATTAGAAGGTTCTGAAATTCAGAAACAAGNAAAAGAACATGTTCAGGATCCGTATTCTTTTAGGTGTATGCCCCAAGTACATGGAGCTACTAAAGATGTAATTATACATGTAAAATCGATTTTTACTACTGAAATAAATTCAGTTACTGATAACCCGACTTTTTTCCCAAAAGAAGACAAAATTATTTCTGGAGGAAATTTTCACGGTCAATCTCTTGCTATGAGTATGGATTATTTAGCTCTTTCTGTTTCAGAATTAGGGAGTATTTCTGAAAGAAGAATATATCAACTTATCTCAGGTCAAAGAGGACTTCCTGAATTTTTAGTTGCTGAACCAGGTTTAAATTCGGGGATGATGATTCCTCAATATACTGCTGCAAGCATTGTTAGTCAAAACAAACAATTTTGTACTCCGGCTTCATCTGATTCTATAGTTTCCTCAAATGGTCAAGAAGACCATGTAAGTATGGGGTCTAATGCTGCTACAAAACTTTATAAAGTAGTAGAGAATGTAGAAAGAATTTTAGCAATTGAGTTAATGAATGCTGTTCAGGCAATTGCGTTTAGAAAACATAGGTCTTCAGATTTTATTGAAAACTTTATAGATAGTTATAGATCGGAAGTAGTTTTTTTAAGTAAAGATCGATTACTTCATACAGACATAAAAAAATCAGTAGATTTTATTTGTTCATTAGAAATTGATGAGGATCTATTGTAGTTTAAAAATACCTCCTGCAGAGATTAATTCAGTAGAATTTAAATAATGTCTTGCCTCTTTTNTAGTTTCAAAACCAACACCTATATTCTTTCCTTGTATATATGTTTGGAATATTTCTTTATCAGAATTTGATACTCCAGATAATTGTAAAACATTACAGTTATATCCTTTTTCAGTTAATTTCTTAGCTTCATCATTTGCAAATTTTTCTTTTTCAAAATTCTTTAATACAATAATGAAGTTTCCATCAAAAGAAGATTTATTGTAAATAATATTTTCTAATTGATCACTATCTTTTTTCTTTTTCTTTTTTCTCTCATCATCATCATCATCATCATCTTCTTCTTCTTCTTCAAAGAAGGATAACGCTTCTTTAGAAAGAGTATCAAAGTCTTCTTTAATATTATCTATTGTGGGTTCTATTTTAAAATCATTATTATAGAAATAATATCCAAAACCTAAAAGAGAAGAGAAAAGGATTAGAAAAAATATTATTTTCCAAACAGAACTTTTCTTTTTGGTGGAATCAGATTCTGGGTTACGTTCATTTACCAAGTCTTCCTCAAATACAGGAGATACAGGCTTATCTTTTTTAACTTCTTCTGTACGATTTATTTCTTTTTTTTGTTGAATAGTAGCTAATCTTTCTTTNAGGATTTTTAGCTTTTCTTCATTAGTTTTATCGCTCATTTTTTCTTCAATTAGGGTTGCTAATATAATTATTTATTTAATGTATTTTCAATACAACTATCAAAAAGTTGTATAAGAGATATTCCAGCTTTTTTTGCTTGTTTTGGTATGATACTTTCTTCTGATAAACCTGGGATTGTATTAATTTCAATAATATATGGAATATTATTCATTATTATGAAATCAATTCTGCATATACCTCTCAAATTCATTTTTTTATAGATTTGTTGGCTTATTTGTTGAACTTCTTTTGTCTGCTTCTCACTGATTCTAGCAGGAGTTATTTCTTCNGAAAGACCCTCATATTTAGCTTTGTAATCAAAGAAATCATTTTGACTAATAATTTCAGTAATTGGGAACGCTTTGATTTTTCCTTCTTGAATAGTTACTCCACAACTAAGTTCCACTCCGTCAATAAATTGCTCCATAAGAACCATGTCATCATGAATTAATGCATTATTAATTGAGTCTTCAATTTCAGATTCAGAATTTACTTTTGATATTCCAACACTACTTCCTCCTTGATTTGGTTTTATAAAACAAGGAAGTCCTAATGTCATTGAAATATTTTNTGGATTAATAATATCTCCTTTTTTATAATGCAGAGATCTTGCACAATTAAAACCCAATTCGGTTAGTTTTTTATTGCATTCAATTTTGTTGAACGTTAAAGCAGAAACCTCAGAGTTACAACTACTATATTGTATTTTTAAATCATCAAAATAAGGCTGAATTTTCCCGTTTTCTGCAGGTGAGCCATGCAAGGCCATAAATACATAATCAAAATATTTTCTATTAGAATTTATCTCAACAGAAAAGTCTTCTTTATTTATTTTATGATNAGAATCATTTATTATTGCGGTCCATTTTCCATTTTTCACATGAACAATTGTTCCGGTGTATTTTTCTGAATCTAAGTTTTTCAAAACAACGTTTGCACTTTGAATCGAGATTTCATATTCTGCAGAATCTCCTCCTGTAATTATGGCTATTTCTTTCATCTGAAATTTAATAGCACAAATCTATAAATAATTAACTAATTTACATCTGATATTTTCTATATTTGTATTTCTTTTAAACAGGTTCAATGAACAAAANAAAACAATGTAATAAAGGACATTTTTATAGAGAAGAGTTAGAAAAATGTCCTTTTTGCTCGGATAAAAAGGCACAAGAAGATTCTATAGAAAATACAAAGTTAAATAATAGTTCTGAAAAAGCTTCATTAAAAACTAAACTGAATCAAACTAATAATACTAAAGAGATTTTACAGAAAGTAATTATTTTCTTTTCTGATCTTAAAAAGAAACTTCCAAAAATTTTTATTGATGAGAATTCATTTTTTAGTTTACTAAAAAACAAGTTTTTTCATAATTTTATTGCAGCTAGTATGGTGACTTTCTTTTTATTTTGGTCTCTTTTACCATTAATAAGTTCATATACAAATAATGGTGAAGAGTTTGAATTAAATGACCTTCAGGGGTTGTCTATAGAAGAANTTTCAAATGAATTAGAACAATTAGGATTGAAATATCAGATTATAGATTCTGTGTTTATTGACTCATTGGGTGGGGTAAAAGTGAAAAAAGGCACTATTTCTATTCAAGATCCAATAGCAGGAACTTTTGTAAAAGAAGGAAGGACACTTTATTTTACAGTAAGACGTATTGTTAGTGAAAAGATTAGGATTCCCGAAGAGGTTTTTGACGGAAAGGATAAAACCTATATGCAAAATAACTTTGGATATAATTTTAAGTTAGTATTTATTCCTGAAAATGGCTCTGTTGATTTAGTAGTGAAATCTCTAAGTTCTGGTGGAAGCAATTTAGTAGTTGGTGATTCGTTAATAAAAGGATCAACAATTAATGTATATTTGGAANTAGATGAAGATATTGATAAGGATAATCGAAGATTTATAGATAATTTACAAAGTACAGATTCAATAATTACAGAATGAAAAAATTAATTCTTTTGTTCCTTTTTTTATCTTTTGGAGTCAAATCTCAGGAAGTTATTTCACCTCTGGTTTCTAATTCAGATTTGCAGAAGAATACAATATCTATTTATGAAAATAAATCTTCCTTGTCTATTCCGTTTATTGATGATTTTTCTAATAATTCTTCTTATCCGGACTCTAATTTATGGAAAGATAATTCAGTTTTTATAAATAGAAATTATGGTGTAAATCCAATTACAATTGGAGTTGCAACTTTTGATGGATTAAATTTAAATGGCAGAGCGTATAATATGACTTCTACAGCCACTGATTCGGAAAATGCAGACACTTTGACTTCTCAACAAATAGACTTGTCTAATATAGATACATCATATTTTATGTTTTATTATCAAGCTCAAGGCAACGGAAATGACCCTCAAATAACAGATTCTCTGATTCTAGAATTTTGTTCAGGAACAGATTCTTTAGGAGATGCAATTTGGAATACTGTTTGGGAAAAGGAAGGGAGTACTTTTCATGAGTTTAAGAAGGTTGTGTATATTTTTTCTGATCCTGAATATCTAACTTTAGATTTTTCTTTCCGTTTCCGAAATTTAGCTTCGGTTACAGGTAATTTTGATCATTGGAATATTGACTATGTAAAGTTAGATGAGTATCATAATTCTTCAGACACCTCTTTTTTAAATGATGTTGCTTTTGTTAGAAATACTCCACAGATTTTGAAAAGATATAGAGAAATGCCTTGGATTCATTTTGTAAATGATATGACTCAGGAGATCAATGATTCCCTTGATATAATATTGAGAAATAATACAGATATTATTCAATCAATTGATTATAGATATGATGTTTATAATGAGAACGGAAATTTAACATATCATTATCCGGTATTGGGAGGAAATAATTCTACTAGAAATGTTGATGTTCCTCCTTATTATTATATAGATACTGGTACTTATGCATTTAACTCTCCTCCAATTATGATAGATGATCAGATTTTTCCTGTTTCTTCATCAGATAGTGCCGAATTTATTTTTCGTAATTCTATAAACACAGAACCTTCAGATTTTAAGAATAATGATACAGTTTTTCATTTGCAGAGATTTTACAGTCATTTTGCATATGATGACGGAAGTGCAGAATCTGCCTATGGAATAAATGTGCAAGGAGCAAAATTAGCCTATAAATTTAAATTAAATAGACCAGATACTTTGCGCATTGTTCAGATGAAGTTTGTTGAAATGCATGAAGACCTTACAAGTAATAAATTCGCACTAACCATTTGGGATAATAATAATGGAGATCCAGGGCAGGAGGTGTATAAAGATACCGTAGAGATTGAGTATAAAGATAGGGGAAAATTTACAAATTATTATCTAAAAAATGGAGTTGGTCTTATTGGAACATTTTTTGTTGGATGGGAGCAAATCACGAATGAAATTCTGAATTTAGGATTAGATAAAAATTCTGTTGCAAACGACTACATGTTATATAATATTGGTGGTGGATGGGTCAATTCTCAATTTCCGGGAGCTTGGATGATTAGACCAGTTGTAAATTTTGACGCTCCGATAATTAGCTCTCTTTCAGAAAAAGTAATTGTTGATTGTGAAATTTATCCGAATCCTTTTTCTAATAAAACAAGTATTTATTTTAACAAAAATTCACAGAGAACATTTAAATTGTTTGATATGATGGGAAGAACAGTTCGTTCTTTTTCATCATCAGAAAATACAATAGATATTTATAAAGAAGATTTGAGAACAGGGATATATTTTATACAGATTATAGAAGGAAGTAGTGTNCAAACAAAAAAAATAGTTATAAATTAATGATAAGCTATATAGGAGGAAAGAGTAGGATGGCAAAATGGATTGGAGAATATATTCCAAACAATATAGAAACTTATGTTGAAGTATTTGGAGGTGCTTTTTGGGTGTATATAAATGGAGATGTTCATGAAAAACCAAAGTTAAAAGAAGTTATTTATAACGATTTCAACAGATATATGGTAAACTTCTTCGAATGTTGCCGAACTCCTGAGGAATTTCATAAATATATGATAGATTTAAAATCTCAAGATGAAATGTTGTTTTATAAATTTCAGAAAGAGATTTTTAAGAATAAGGATATTAGTAAGATTGAATTAGGTGATTTTGAGTTTGGGGAAAAATACGCTTATATTATGACTCAAGTTTTTTCAGGATTAAATGCGGAGAAAGCAAAGTTTATTGACTTGAAAGGAAAATACAAATCAAAGTTTGATTCTTTTAGAGGAAGATTANTNAATCCTAAGTTTATTAAGAAGTTAAGGAANATTACAAAATGTGAGAACTTGAGTTATGAGCAGATAATTAAAAAATANGATTCTTCTACAACCTATTTTTATGTTGATCCTCCCTATTGGAAAACTGAAAACTATTATTCTTTACATGATTTTGATGTAGAAGACCATAAAAACCTATGTCTGCAATTAGCAAATATTAAGGGTAGATTTTCTTTATCTTATTATGAGTTTGAGAAATTAGGAGAGTGGCTTCCTAAAGAAAAATTTGTTTGGGAAAGTAAAGATTTTGTTAAAGCGTCATCTGCATCAAAAGGAAGAACTCAGAATAAAGGAACAGAAATATTAGTAATGAATTATAAAAAGTGATGGAATCAGAACAAGAACTTTTTCAGCATTACAGATTTGTAGCAGACAAAGGACAAGATCCACTCCGAGTAGATAAATTCTTGATAAATTTTATTGAAAATGCTAGTAGAAGCAAGATTCAGCAATCTGCAAGAGATGGATATATTCATGTAAACGGATTGTCTGTAAAAGCAAATTATAAAGTAAAGTCAGGAGATGTAGTAACTGTAGAATATAAAAACCCTCCTAGGGATCATGAGCTTATTCCTCAAGATATTCCAATAAACATAATGTATGAAGATGACGATATCTTAATTGTAAATAAAGATGCTGGCATGGTAGTTCATCCTGGATTTGGTAATTGGGAAGGAACACTTGTTAATGCACTTGCTTTTCATTTTAAAAATTTACCAAATATNGGTAATGAAAATCGTCCTGGTTTAGTTCATAGGATTGATAAGAATACTTCTGGTATTTTGATAATTTCTAAGAATGAAAAGTCAATGAAAATAATGGGAGAAAAATTCGCAAATAGAGACTTAAATAGAAAATACTTGGCACTTGTTTGGGGAGATATAAAAGAGGAAGAAGGAACAATTACAGGTCATATTGGAAGGAGTTTAAAAAANAGAAAAGTTATGGNTGTTTTTTCAGATGGAGAATTTGGCAAACATGCCGTAACCCATTGGAAGGTAGTTGAAAGACTTGGTTACACAACCTTAGTTGAATGTAAACTAGAAACAGGAAGAACTCATCAAATTAGAGCTCATTTTAAGCATATAGGTCATCCATTATTTAATGATGAAGAATATGGAGGAGATAGAGTTCTGAAAGGAACTACTTTTACCAAATATAAGCAATTCGTGCAGAATTGTTTTAAGATATGCGATCGGCAAGCACTTCATGCTAAATCTTTAGAGTTTTTACACCCGACTAATGAAGAAGAGATGAAATTTGATTCAGAATTACCAGAAGATTTTTCTTTGCTTTTAGAAAAGTGGAGGAGGTATGCAACTCATCAAAAATAAAGACTGAAGAATAAAATAAAAGAATGGAAGGATACATTTATATTGGAGAACATTTTGATATTCATGATAGAAAGGTTGGGATATCTGACAAAAAAATAGGTAAATCAAAAAGACCAGTTTCAAGAGAAAGAGATTTAAACAGGACTAAATCTCCAATAGGATATAGAATTCTAGAAGTTTTTTTTGTTGATGATATGAATAAAGTGGAAAAGTTATTACATGCAATTTTAAATAGTAGAAATACACAAGGTGAGTGGTTTAAAGATGATGACGATACATTGGTTTCCGAGTTTGTAAAGTTTTTGACTTTATATGGATCGGAACGTCATAATATTCTGGATTTAAATCCGTCAAATAATGAAAGTGATGAAAGGTTACAGAATATTGGAAAACGATCTAAACTTCCATTAACTTTAGTTAGGTCATATAAAGGATTAGATTATGATGTGATTTTAACTACTAATTTTAAGCTAAAACTTCTCTTAACAGGTGAAGTATTTGACACTCCAAATAAACTGTATAATAATGGAATAGTAAAACATTTTAAGGGAGTAAGAGGAAATAGCGGAACAAATCAAATTGAACAATTTATTATAAAAAGCACTGGAGAAAGACTAACGGAGTAAAATTACTTCAGAAAAGTACTTTCGTATTTTTTAATCCAATCTTTAGGAGTCATTTTTCCCACTAATTCTCCAACTAATTCAAATTTAATTTCATCCATTTTTTTGNATCGAACACAACTTTTCCCCATATTTAATTTTCGTTTGCTGTGTTTAGGATACTCTTTCATAAACCAATACAAAAGTTCTAGATTAGCAATTCCCATATGGTAGAGTGCAATAAAGTTCTTTTGTGAGGAAACAGACACAAATGGCAGTGGTCATTCTGGAGCGCAATGATATCCTTTAGGATAAAGGGATTGAGGTACTACCCATGCTGGAATTCCATAGGATAATTCTTCTGAGAATCGTTTTGGAATATTCTATCTTACGGTTTTTATAAGTTTGTCAAAAACATCTTTTTATCTTCAGGAACGTTTTTTTTATATTCAAGAATATTATTTGCTTTGATTTTTATTCTTCAAATATATTAAATATTTACATTTGCCAGATGAAATATATTCTCATCTCTTTTGCGTTCTTATTTTCTGCTTGTTCTTCAAGAGTTACAGATATCTTAGTGAAAAATACTGGAGAAACTCAAGGAACATTTTATCATATACAGTATATTTCAGAAGGAGGTAAAGATTACAAACAACAGGTAGATAGTTTACTTTTGGAGATAGATTCTTCTCTTTCTACTTATAAAGAATATTCTTTAATTTCCAGATTAAATAAAGGAGAAAAATTAACAGTAGATATTTTTTTTGAAGAAGTATTTTATGCTGCTGAAAAAGTTTATCAGGAAAGCGAAGGGATGTTTGATTGTTCCATTGCTCCTCTAAGTAATTATTGGGGTTTTGGATTTGAAGATAATCTTTCTGAAATAGATAGTGTTGAGGTGAAAAGAAGATTGGATCTAGTTGATTTCTCAAAGATTAAGATTCTTAATGATAGTTTACTTTTACCTAAAGGAATGCAATTAGATTTTAATTCCATTGCGCAAGGATACTCTGTTGATGTTGTTGCGTTATTTTTAGAAAGTAAAGGAATAAAAGATTACTTAGTAGAGATTGGAGGAGAGTTAAAAGCAAATGGTGTAAATTCTGAAAATAAAATTTGGTTAATTGGAATTGATAAACCAATTGAGAATGAGGAAGAATCTCAAGGATATCAGATAATATTACCATTAAAGAATTCCTCATTAGCAACATCAGGTAATTATAGAAAATTTAAAGAAATAGATGGAGTTAAATATTCTCATACAATCAGTACTAAAACAGGATATTTTGCAAAAAACAGGATGTTGTCAGTGACTGTAATTCATCCTTCTTGTATGCTTTCTGATGCATATGCAACTGCATTTATGGCAATGGGAATAAAAAAGAGTAAGGAGTTTGCAAATTCACATTCTGAATTAAAAGTATATATTATTTATTCTGATCAACAAGGAGATTGGCAAACCTTTTCTACAGAAAACCTAGAGATTCCAGAATAGAAATCTATTTTGTTTCCTCATTCTTACATTTTTCTTCTGGTAATGCACCACAAAATCCACAAGCTTCACCTTCTTTATTTAGAAGAGGATTCTGACTTGCGCAAGTTCCAGAGAACTCGCCATTTTTTTTCAAAAGGATTTTAATTCCTATTCCGGCAAATACAAATACTAAAAATCCGATTGTTATAAGAAATAGTGGTAAGAATTGCCCCATAATTTAATTAATTGACTGCAAAAATACATCAATTGTTAGGATTAACTAAATTTGCGTAAAATAATTTCTATGAGAACAAAAACAGATGCTTTTTCAAGACTTATTACTATAATGGACGAGTTAAGAGAAGAATGTCCTTGGGATAAAAAACAAACTATGGATAGTTTGCGATACCTCACTATTGAAGAAATGTACGAACTTTCTGATGCAATTTTAGAGAAAGACATGGAAGAAATAAAAAAAGAGTTAGGAGATTTATTACTTCATATTGTGTTTTATTCTCGTATCGCGTCTGAAACAAAGGATTTTGATATTTCAGATGTTATAAATAATGTATGCGATAAGTTAATTCACAGACATCCTCATATTTATGGAGATGTTAAAGTTAAAGATGAAGTAGAGGTGAAAAAGAACTGGGAGAAACTTAAACTAAAAGAGGGAAAGAAATCTGTTTTGGAAGGAGTCCCGAAATCTTTACCTGCAATTGTAAAATCTTTCAGAATACAGGAAAAAGTAAGAGGAATAGGTTTTGATTGGGATAATAAAGATCAAGTTTGGGATAAAGTTTTGGAAGAGATAGAGGAGCTTAAGGATGAGGTGGAAAAAGGAAATCAAGATAGAATAGAATCTGAATTTGGAGATGTACTTTTTGCACTCACTAACTATGCTCGGTTTATCGATGTAAACCCTGAAGATGCTTTGGAGAGAACTAATAAACGTTTCATTAAACGCTTCCAAATTATGGAAAAAATGATTACTAAAGAAGGGTTAGATCTTTCTGATATGAAACTTTCTGAAATGGATGTTTTCTGGGAAAAAGCAAAAGAAAAGTACTATGTGTCGAATGATGTAGGTTAATATATCGTCAGATTATAAATGAGTGATCCAAAGTCTTTTTACGACAAACATAAAACCCTTGTATATAATTTAGCCTTAAATTACTGCGGTAATAAAGAATATGCAGAAGAAATCACTCAAGATGTATTTCTTGCAGTTTTTAAAAAAATGTCTATTTTTAGACATGAATCTAAGATTGAGACATGGATATACCGAATTGCTATTAACAAGTCATTAGACTATTTAAAAGCTAAAAAACGATTTAAAAGAAATTTTATCAATGATGGGATATCTATAGATCAAGTATCTCAAACTAAATTTTCTGATTTTAATCACCCTGGCGTATTATTAGAATCTAAAGAAAAAATACAGGAGATTTATAGTTGTATTAATAGATTGCCAGAAGATTATAGAGCAGTTATTATCTTATTAAAAATTGAAAATAGAACTTATAAAGAGGTATCTGAAATCATGAAAATATCTATTAAAGCTGTTGAATCATTATTTAATAGAGCAAAGAAGAAGTTAGATGCTTTAATTAAAAAATAGAAGGAATTAAATTTAATAATCGTCAAACTTAATGTATGCAAGATAAATTAGAAATATTAAACACAATTAAAAAAGTTAGTCCTCCGGATTATCTTTATTATAAGATTCTTGAGAGAATTAACAATAATAAAATACAACCGCCTTTAGTTTACACTTATGCTGCATGTATTCTTTTATTAATTGCATTTAATGTTTTTTCTTTTAATCTCTCTGTGGATACTAATTTAGTATCTATAAATATAGTTGATTTTCCTGTAAATTATTTAATCTATGAATAAACAAAGGTTCTATATTATTATTATTGGTGTTTTGATATTAATTAATTTAACTTTTATGTGGTTATCTTTTAATCAAGGAAATTCATCAAAAAAAGGTGGTCCAAGGGATATGATCATTGAATCGTTGCATTTTGATGATGAACAAATATCAGAGTATGACCTTCTGATTAAAGATCATAGGTATTTGATGCGTAAAGCTAACAATGAGTTATATAATTTAAGAGAATCATATTTTCTTGCTGATAATGATTCATCACTATCTCTAATTTCCAATATTTATACAGATATTGAAAGGATAAATAAAGACCATATTAATGATATTATGAAAATATGTAATTCTTCTCAAAAGGAAGAGTTTAGAATTTTAATTGGAGAAAACTCATTTTTCATTCAAAGAAAGAAATAAATTTTTATGAAGAAACTACTACAAATATTACTTTTCTTGCCAATGATTGGTTTTGCTCAAGGTCCTGAAATAACATCTTGGATATTAAATCTAAATGGAGCTACTAATCCATCTTTTCCTAATTATTTAACTAATGTGCAGGATGTTTGCTACACATCAACGGATGTGTATGTTAGTTGTAGCTGTATTCCAGGATATGATATTGGTCCTTGGTCACAAAATCCTAATCAACCTGCTAATCAGAATTTTGTTTTTAAAATAAGTCTTAATCCTCAAGAGAATACTGGTAATAAAACAAAAGCACCAATGGGGCATACTGGAGTTTGGAGTAATGGAGTTTCAATTTTTAATGCAGAAGATGGTATGTCATATAATAATCAAGGGGTTTGGAATCAAAATGCATTATACTTTGAGGGGGTTTCTTTTGATGATTGTTTGGGGCATCCGGCTCCTAATGGAGAATATCATCACCATGTAAATCCGACATGTTTATATGATGATTCAGATAATCAAAATCATTCACCAATTATTGGTTATGCATTTGATAACTTTCCTATATATGGAGCCTATGGTTATGCAAATACAAATGGTACTGGAGCTATTAAACGAATGGAGTCGTCTTATCAATTAAAGAATATCTCAAGTAGAACTAATGGTCCTACTTTAAACCAATATCCATTAGGTTATTATCTTGAAGACCATGAGTATATAAGTGGTTCAGCAGATTTAGATGAATATAATGGTAGGTACTGTATTACCCCTGAATATCCGAATGGTATTTATGCTTATTTTGTAACTATTGATGCTAATCTAGATCCAGTTTATCCATATACTCCTGGACCATATTATTATGGTATTGCGCAAGGAAGTGGTAATTTAGGTCCTCAATCAGGACATGCTACAATACCTTCTAATTGCACTCCTTATGTAGCGTCTCCTACTTCTGTAATTAATATTGACAAGGTATTAGATAGAACACTAGTAGATATTGTAGATATTTCAGGTAAAAAAACAAGTGAAAAATATAATATCCCGTTATTCTATATTTATAAAAATGGTGATATTGATAGAAAGATTATTGTTAAGTGATCTTTCTATACTACTTTATTTATATTTGTAAACTAGAAACTAATTAAAAAAGAGATGAAAAACACTATTACAATTTTAACTTTAATATTATCAATGCAAATTGGTTATTCACAATCTTTCAATGGATTTGCTCTTTATAATAAAGCTGGAGATCAGACAACTTATCTAATTGATGAAAATGAGAATATAGCGCATACTTGGAATCTAAATACAGAATGTAACTATGCTGTTCAATTAAAAGAGAATGGGAATTTAATAAGAGGAACTAAGAATAATGGAAATATTTTAGGTGGAGCAGCGGAGGGTGGTAGAGTGCAAGAAATTGCTCCAGATGGATCTGTAGTATGGGATTTTATCTATTCAACTGATTCTACATTAAGTCATCATGATTTGACTTTAGTTGGAGATAATGTTTTGATTACCGCTTGGGAAGTTAAGACAGCTGCTGAGGTAAGTGCTGCCGGTTATAGTACAAACTCAGATAAATGGCCAACTCATTTTATTGAGTTAGAAGATGATGGTAATGGAGGAGCTTCTATTGTATGGGAATGGCATATGTGGGATCATATGTGTCAGGATGTTGATCCAAGTAAACCAAATTATGTTGCTAATATTTCTGATCATCCAGAACTTATTGACATTAATATGATTCAGTCTTCAGGAGGTGGTCCTGGTGGTGGAGGTGGAGATTGGTTTCATGTGAATGGAGTAGATTATAATGAAGATCTCGATCAGATTGTATTTTCGTCAAGACATGCTTCTGAGATATTTATTATTGATCATAGTACAACAGTTGCTGAGGCAGCTTCACATTCTGGTGGAAATTCAGGCATGGGAGGTGATATATTATATAGATGGGGGAATCCATCAAATTACGGTATGTCTGGATCTCAGATTATTGATAATGCAGTACATGATGCTAGATGGATTACAGATGATGGAAGACCAAATGGAGGATTCCTACAGGTATTTAACAATAGTGGAGTGAGTAATTCTCAATCTGCAATTGATGGTATTGAAACTCCATGGGACGCTGCAACAAATACTTATTTAAGAACTCCCGGTCAAGCTTTTGGACCATTATCTTATACTACACGATATGAATGTGCTTATTCTGCTTCTGGACAGTCTGCATCTGATAGAATGTCAAATGGAAATGTGTATGTGAATGCATCTGGAGGACAAGGTGGAGCAGGAGTTATGTATGAGGTTGATTCTTTGGATAATATTATTTGGGGTCCTTATAATGCACAAAGTCATAAAGGGTTCAGATACGAATGTAATTATCCTGGTATTATTGCTTTAGAACCATTTATGACTAATACGACTACAACTTCATGTTTTACTTCTGTCCCAGAAAGTTGGGATTGTGATGGACAGGGTAATTGTTTTGATCCTGGAACAGGGAATGGACAATATTCATCAATAAATGATTGTAATCTTGAGTGTCAATCTACATCTTTGGAAGACATAAATAACTCTATAT